>JAAYLQ010000109.1 GCA_012521805.1 Bacillota bacterium | reverse complement strand
GTCTAGAAAATCAATGACAGCAGCCAAATTATAAAGATTACTGGCGATAGAATAATTGCAAGGGGGATTATAACCGCAAGAAATGTTATCCCTAGGGTAAAAAACAGAACACCACCAACAATCAAAAACACTACTGCTAATATTGGCGTTACTGCACCAAATATAGTGAAGAATACAATACCTAAAGTAAATACTGTAACAATGATTGCAATAAGTGCTCTAACGATTGGATTTTTTGGTTCCCAGCTGGTTAAACCATTACTGGCGTCATAAGGTGATTTGCGCAACAGGACGTAATCCATAACCTCCGGGTTTTCCTTTAAGTAGAGATAAGTGATTATCCCGAGAACTATTAAACCGATCGGCCAAATCATGTTCCAGTAGGAGATTAACAACGATCCCCTGAAAGCAAACGCTAAACAGATTAAAGAAATGATAGAATAAACCATGATCTCAAAGAGATTTGAGTTATGTCCACGCTGATATCTAGATAGCGAATCGTAAAGTTGGTAGAGAGATAAGGCCGCAATCGTTAATGCCAGCAGCTTCATTAGGCCGCGGGAAAAGGAAAATAGATCCAAGTTGATAATCAATCCTGCAGCTCCCAGGAAAATTAAAATAACTGCAAAGTATCTAGTTCTATCCACAACCATCATCCTTTATTTATGATCTTTTAATATTATTATACATACCTTTTCCCCTTGTTTGAACCTGCTCTAGATGGTTTAAAGATCGGACTGAAGACTGAACTTTAAGTAACGAGCCTGTGCAGCCACTGCACAGGCTCAAGATTACTTATGCTGTTTTTCGCTACGTATAATTAGGAATAGGGTAAGAAGGATAAATCCGATTGCCAGAAGTTGGGTGAGCACAAATGGTCCAATTAATGGACTGTGCTGCCTGATAAAATCGATCAGCAGCCGCACTATCGAATGGGCAAGCATTACCCGGAAAAAGGCATAGCCTGGATATTTTGGACTTTTGGCCCATCTCAAGGCGAAAGGTAGAAGTATTATCGATGTAAACATTTCGTAGAGCTGTGCAGGATGGACTGGTCCACCGCTGTAGGGAAACTCAATTCCCCAAGGGAGATTGGTAGGGGAACCGTACAGCTCTCCATTAATAAAGTTACCTAACCTGACAAAGATATGACCTACTGTAATCCCGGGAGCGATCGCATCAGCTAAAGTCCAGTACGGTAGGTTTGCTTTCTTCGTCCAGTAATAGCCTAAGATCATTGCGGTAATAATTGCTCCATGGGACCCCAATCCAGCCCGGGTAAACATTTCTAAAGGATTGTTTAGGTAATAATCTAGGTTAACCACAATTACACCTAATCTCGCACCTACAATTACTGCAATGCAAAGTTTAAAGAGCAAATCCTGAACAGCATCTTCATCTAAACCATAGCGCCGCGTGTTTCTGAGGGTAAGTAAATAGCCTATCAGAAATGCTGCAGCTACTAAAATGCCGTACCAATGGATATTGATACCGCCGATTGAGAAAGCAATTGGATCCATGTATCATTCCTCTTTTCGTTTATGATTTGGTTCCGGGTAGGTAAAAATCCTGCCTTCATAGTTGCGCACCACAATCTTTTCCGGTGTTTGACAAATTAGGTATTGGGGCAGGATCGGAACTTTGCCGCCACCGCCGGGTGCGTCTACAACAAAGGTAGGGATTGCAAAGCCGGAGGTATGTCCGCGCAGCTGTTCCATAATTTCAATTCCAAGGGAAACCGGAGTGCGGAAATGCTCAATTCCTTCTGCTATGTCGCACTGGTAAAGATAGTAAGGTCGAATTCGAATTTGCACCAATTTATGAACCAGTTCCTTTTGAATTGCCACCGAGTCGTTAATACCCCGAAGCAGCACAGTCTGATTACCTAGAGGTATGCCAGCGTCTGCCAGGAGAGCACAGGCTCGACTTGCTTCAGCTGTTATTTCTCGTGGATGATTGAATTGGACATTGACCCACAGCGGATGATACTTTTTCAGCATGTTCACCAGCTCAGGAGTGATCCTAAAGGGATTAACAGCTGGTGCTCTAGTTCCGATGCGGATAATCTGAACGTGTGCTACAGATCGAACAGCCGCAATAATTTTTTCGAGCGCTGAATCACTTAAAGTTAACGGATCCCCTCCACTGATCAGTACATCTCGTATGTTGGGATTGTCACGAATATATTTCACTGCATTATTCAACTTTTCCTGGGATATCGCTTTTTCTTTAAACCCAACTCTGCGCCTCCGGGTACAGTGGCGGCAGTACATATTGCAGGTTTCGGTGGCGATCAGTAGTACTCGATCGGGGTAGCGGTGAATTAGATTTTCTACAGGTGACATTTCTTCTTCTGCTAGTGGATCAGGTAGACCTTTTCGAACAGATTCCTCGCTCACCGGTACTGCTTGCCGCCTGATAGGGCAGTTAGGATCATTTTTGTCAATCAAACTGGCAAAGTATGGGGTAACTGCAACAGCAAAATTGGGGTTTCTCAGGGCTTGTTTTTCTGCATCAGTCAGCTCTACAAGCTTACTGAATTCAGCTTCAGTTCTCAGCCGGTTTCTAAACTGCCACCGCCAATCCTGCCAGTCAGTTTCGTGTGTGTACACTAAGCGTCACTCCCATTTAACCATGGTTGGCACCATAACCGCATCCACCATGCCATGAATTAACTTTTTGTCAAGGGGACATATTGTTGCTAGCACACCAGCTAGCTGAACATGGTCTTGATGAACCATGTAGTATGGACAGAGCCGAGCCCGTCCTTCAATCAACTTTGGTGCTTTAGAATCGAGATCATAATAGCTAGCACTTACGCGCTTTCCTTTGTAAAATTTCTGCAGAATATATGGGTTGTGAGGAAAACTGTCAAGGGCGTGATCAATAGTGTCTGACCATACCTTACTTGATACATCATGCCCAATGCACACTCCCTGGCTGCCCCAGGAAAGTTCAGAAAAACCTGAGATCTTGATTACCATTTCACGCTGGCGTTTAGTGGCCTGCTTCAACTGCTGCCAATCGGTGACCGGTACACGCCCTATTTGAAGGTTGGGGATCACTGCGTGGGGCGGCAGCGGTCGATTGTCCATAATCCAGGTAGGGGGCATAACCTCCAACAGCGTGTGATAGCCGCTTTCTCCAAGTTTTGCAGTCCAGAATTCTGCTAAAACAGGATGATGGAGAAGGGCAAACAGCAGTTTCTCTTCGAGATAGCTTTTCAATGGTGGAGTTATTACTACCGTTTGCTTGCGCACAGCATAGAGCAGCAGATCCATCTTAGGGATGTTCTTTAAATCGAATAATTCGAAGAAACGGTAAATAACATCAATTTTTTGGCGTCCGTTGGAGCGCTCCAGATACAAGCCGGTTTCTGCGAAGCTGATTTCCTCTGGAGCGACCGCATAAGCTGTTAAGCCAAATGCGGTTAAGGCATCAGCCATCCACTTCATCTCGCCGAAATAATCTTGTGATTCCGCTGACACTACAATTGCCAGAACAGGATCAGCCTGCCCGGAAAGCTGCTTGATGGCCTTGGCAAAATTCGTTATAATGCCGTCTCTGCCACCGATCAGGTTAAATCCAGCTTCGGCATAATATTGTGACAGCTCTGCCAGCATTCCAAATCCGCCAGGAACCGAATCCAATTCTGAAATGATAAATCCTTCATCAGTAAGAATCACGTCTGGACGGATAATAAAAGGCAGATCGTTTTTAAAGCGGCGCATGCGTCCGTAATCGATTACGCGCTCAGTTTTGCCTGCATCGAGGTATTCATGAATCCAACTTGGATAATGGCCGCGTAAACTTAAGTCATAAAGTTCGTTGACTGCGTGATAGAATTGTAATAAGATCTGTCCAAGTTTGACAAGGCGGGAGTAAGTCTTTTGGTCTATTGAGAATGGTTCGACGCCGATGCGAAACTTACGATCCAGATTAGTAAATATTTCGGTTATATCAACCATTCACATCCCTCACAAATGGATTTATTTTTCTTTCTACAGCTACCGCAGTTACAGGTCCGTGTCCTGGACAGATTGTTGTAGTTTCTGACAGAGCTAGGATCCTCTGTACAGAGTTTAAATGCTTTTGCCAATGGGAACAAGCAGCTCTACCAACTGAGCCAGCAAACAACAGATCGCCAACAAAAACTATTTCAGGCAGAAGATAGCACCTGCTGTCGTTCGTGTGTCCTGGGGTATCCCAAATCTCCAACTGTGGAATCCTTTGCAAAAGCTGCTCCTTGCTGATGGAATAGGGAAACACTGGACATTGATACATATCGCTGATTAAATGTAAACTGCGTGTATGGTCGTAATGCTCATGAGTTAGGAGTACAGCTGTAGGCTGAACCCCGATTTTGGAGATTATATTGCAGATCCGATCATATTGAATTCCTGGATCAACGATAATGACAGCGTTTGCCTGCTTGATTTCAGCAATGTAGCAGTTAGCTTCGTTCGTTTCTCCGTAGAGTACACAAGCGATAATGCCATCAGTATTAATCACGGTGGGGGCAGGGAGCTCAATTACTTTAGCATGCTGCTTCAGTTTATGTGGGTCCAGCTCTAGATATGAGGCTATCAGATCGATTACTTCTTGATCAGGGATCCACTGATATGCTTCAAGAGCGCTCAACTGTGCTGCGGTTAGATCAAGATTTTGGATCAAAAACTCTGCGGAGATTCCTAAACCCTGCCGTGCTTTTTGAATAATATCACCAAGATGATCTTCTAAGCTTTTTTTCACCAGTCGGGAATCCCCCCTTCTTAAAGAAATCGTTCGCTTAAGTAGTTGAATTTCCTGCCTAGATTCTAGTAAGATTAGGATGAGGAGGCTGCGTTATGCAAAAGATTATTTTAACCGGTGGCGGGTCTGCTGGTCATGTCACCCCTAATTTGGCGATAATTCCTGAACTGCAGAAACGAGGTTGGATAGTTGAGTACATCGGTACTCATAATGGCATAGAGCGGCAGTTAATTGGCGATTTGGTACCTTATCATCCTATCAGTGCTGGCAAACTGCGGCGTTATTTCGATCTGCAGAATTTTATCGATCCCTTCCGGGTAATCAAAGGCGTTTGGGACGCATTTTTGATTCTGCGCCGCAGTAAACCAAAGATTATTTTCAGCAAAGGCGGCTTTGTATCACTGCCGGTGGCTGCAGCTGCCAAACTCTTGGGTATTCCTGTAGTTCTGCACGAATCGGACTTTACTCCTGGCCTAGCAAATAAATTGGCAGTGCCCCTGGCCGCTCATTTATGCTTAACTTTTCCTGAAACAATGAAATATGTACCGAAAGCAAAAGCCACTTTAACAGGTAATCCAATTCGCAAAAGCCTATTTAACGGAGATCCGCAACGAGCTAGAAAGCAGTTTGGTTTTGATCATAGAAAACCGGTAATTCTGGTTATTGGCGGCAGTCTCGGTGCAGTGAGAATCAATCAAGCGGTTAGAGAGAGCCTGCCAAAATTATTAAACAAATACCAGGTTGTTCATATCTGCGGGAAGGGGAACTTAAATCCAGACATTAAATTTCCCGGCTATCAGCAGCTGGAATATGTTAAACAAGAGCTGCCGGATATTTTTGCTTTAGCCGATCTGGTGATTTCTCGAGCAGGTGCGAATGCACTGTTTGAGCTGCTGGCGCTGAAAAAACCCCATATACTAATTCCTTTATCTCATCAAGCGAGCCGCGGTGACCAGGTGTTAAATGCTAGATCTTTTGCGGAACAAGGTTTTAGTTTAGTGCTTGAGGAAGAACAGCTGACTGCTGATTCGTTAATTGCTGCAGTTGAACAGCTTGAACGAGATAAAGCGCGCTATTTAAAAGCAATGTCCGAAAGTAAGTTGTCGGATGCAGTTTCAGCAGTTGTTGCAGTAATCGAAACAACTGCGAAGCGGAAAGACCTCACCTAAGCGATGGTGAGGTCTTTTGCAATAAATGGGGTTTATTCTATCTCGATTCTCTGATAGTTTTCCCACAGGCCGTGAATATTGCAGTAGGCGAGGGCCATCAGCGTTCCGGAAGAT
>JAAYLQ010000108.1 GCA_012521805.1 Bacillota bacterium | reverse complement strand
GTACCTAGATTTCCCGAAACCACTACCCGAAAACTAGTGGGCACAACACTTTTCTGCCTCAACAGGGCGTAAACTTGCTTTTGGTCGGCTTTTTCAAGGGTTTGTTGTGTCTGTCACTGTACAATTCGAGACCGAGGGACACAAGAAATGGCTTCTTTTATTTCATGGGGAAACCAATTTTACACAATTATACGGACTCAACTGATTTTATCATGGAGCGGGCGAAGGATGAAAAGAAGGCAGAAGCCAAAGCTCTGCTTGGGGAAGGCTTTTCCAGGCAGGCTGCAGGGACCTTCGATAAAGGGTATTTTCAGGAGATAGTACCAAGGATTTTGGATCTAATAAAGCCTGAAGCTGTTAATGAAGTCAAAGCAGCCATGGAGGACTTTGGATCAAGGTTATAGTTAAAAAGACCGGGGTTCCGGTCTTTTTTCTATGCTTAGTTTAATATGAACAGTATTCCTAAAAGTATTACCACGGTAGCAGGCAGAAGACAACCCATTGGTGTAGGCGGCTTCTTTGCCCGCACCATTCTTGCCGGAGTCGAATAATACCCTATTTTCCGCTTAGCTCTTCGTTTAGCATTAGAAACAGCTCGCAATGGTCTGGTTGCAGCTGTGATTCCGGTTTGCTTTTTGATCCTTTTCTTTGCCTTAGTGATGCCCAACACAGTTTTAGCAGATGGTTTTCTATACCTAAAAAATTTCACAACAGACCCCTCCAGGTAAAGTGTCCTCGTTAAATATGAATTTTAGCTTTCCATTCTTTGCAGAATTCGTTAGGTCTTAATTTATGTTTTAATTTTTTATGGCTGGATAGCTCTTCATATTTTGGATAAAGATGATTGCCGCTGGTATCTGCGCCCCAGTTATTCGAATATATCTCCAGGTCCAATCCTGTGCATCCTGCCAGCAGTTCACAGAAGCGCTCGATGATATCAGCTTCTACGATATTCCTGACAAAAGAGATATTCAGCTGATCGTAAGCAGAGCCCATGGCGCAGTTGATGGGAGTGGTTTCTTTCGGGTAGGAAATGATTTCCATCTTTTCGATATAAGGTTCCATAGATGTTGGCAGCGTTATTCTGCCTAGATTGGACAGATTGATCGTGGTAGCATCACCAAAGCGTTTGTAGAGATGCTGAATAAACCTGTTTTTGAAAAACAGTGGAACAAATTTTAATCCAGGGATCTGCTCAAATCGAATTGATGAGGCTAAATTAAGCATTATCTGCAGATGCTCCTTGGTGAGATTACCCTTCAACTGTCCCTCAACTAGTTTAATAATATCTTCTAGATTCATGTTTGATGTCATGTCTGCAATGATGCGGGTACCGGCATAGAAGTTTCTCAGGGTTTTGGAAGGAAACATTCTGCGCAAATTAACCGGAATGCCGATAATAATCGGGTGGGTTATTTCCTGATGCTTCGATTCTTCCAGGTAAATAGCTTTGATCAGCAGAGCAGTAACAAGAACAGTTAAAGATGTGCCCATTGCTTTGGTCCGCTCAATTAATGCGGAAGCGGAAACCATAATCTGGGTGGTATGATGGCCGTAGGGTTCAAACAAAGTTCCTTTAATAGTATGGGGTTTCTCAATCTCTATTTTGCCTATATCCAGCTTATGATAGTATTTCTGATAGCTGTCCTCTGCTTCTAGAGGATCAGGGATAGTTTCCGGAAGTAAAATCAGGCCTTCGTCTTTTACATCCTTACCGGATAAAAGTAGATATTGATAAACCAGCGTTTTTAGAAATTCTAAGGCACCAAGTCCGTCGGATAAGCCGTGAAAGATCTCCACTCCGATGCGGTGGTTAAAATAGAGTACTCTCAGCATGAATCCGTTATTTTCCCTGGGATCCATTACTTTGCAGGGGTACTGCTGCTCCTGCTGAACTTCTAACTGCCTTTTGTTTTCATAGAGGTAATTCCAGAAAATGCCGCTGCCCAGTTTAACCGCAAACACTGGAAAACGCTTAATAACTATATCAACAGCCTGCTGCAGGATGTCGGGATTTACTGCCTCGGTTAAGATCACAGAGCCGCGGAATACAGCTGAATTAATCTCACTTGTTACAGCTGGAAATACTTTTGCATTACTATCAAGGCGGTACCAATTACTCATCACTTTACCTCCTACTGGGGATTCCAGTTAAGGACATATTCTATAACTGCCTATAGTATTTCCTGCGAAAAAAGACCGTGCCGGCAGACTCCTAAACGCATTTATTCAGCTGACACATTTTGTTCGGACAAGTGCAGCTTCACTAATATAGTGGGGAGTTAGTTCGATTAGGTTCGCTAAAAATATTTTTCGCTTAATTTGAACCTTGTTCCTCCCCCCGTATTATTAATATTAAACAACCCAAGGCGCTGGGAGCAGGGGGTGGATATTTGGATTTAAAGGCAGAATTTGAACAAATAGTGATTGCCAACCAGGATTGGCTGTATCGGTACATTCTCAGTATTGTTAAAAACGAACAGACAGCAGAAGATCTGGTTCAAGAAGTATTTATTAGTGCTTACCGAAACTATGACAGCTATGAGGAACTTGCTAAGCTGAGGAGCTGCGGATTATTGCAAGGAATATAGCTGTTCGCCACCTTCAGGCAGATAACGACCGGCATATGGTATCCATCTACACGGCAATACCCTTGACGATAATGCTAAATCCGGTCTTTATCTCGCAATTCCAGGAAATGCTGAGAATATCCGGATCAGAAAAGGTAACGGCGTAATCGATGCCGGCCATTATAAGTTTGCTTTTTCTGATCGCTACGTTTCCGAAGATGAAACAATCAAACTGGAGTGCTCATATTTAATTTAAACCCCTTGACAAATAAATTTAATATGGTATTTTAAAAGAAACATTTCTAAAAGCTGTGATGGGGAAGAGTACAGTAAACATCCTTCCAGAGAGAAGAAGCCGGCGGCTGGAAGCTTCTTCAAGGCAATGTTTATTGGAAAACCACCCCGGAGCTGTTTGACCGAAAAAGAGTAAGTCAAACCGGTTGAGCCGTTATCTCGCTAATTAAGGTGAACCAAGTTAGTTGGCTTGGTTAATCAGGGTGGAACCGCGGTGAACTCGTCCCTATTATTTGGGATGAGTTTTTGTTTTGTCAAAGGCAAACAATTAAAATTCAATGACAAGGAGTAAAACCGGTGGAACTAATCAAACTGACATTACCAAATGGAGATATCAAAGAGGTAGCAGCAGGCACCACCATCGCAGATGTTGCTGCGTCTATTGGCAGCAGATTAGCGAAAGCCGCTGTTTGCGGTCGCTTTAACGGCGAACTAAAAGATTTGAAAGCTGCCCTTACTGAAGATGGTGAGCTAGAAATCATTACAACCGATTCGCCGGATGGGTTGGATGTAATGCGCCATACAACCGCTCATATCATGGCCCAAGCTGTGCAGCGGTTAT
>JAAYLQ010000107.1 GCA_012521805.1 Bacillota bacterium | reverse complement strand
CGCTTAAATACAAACTCTTTGATATGAAACAAGAACTTGTGTTAGCAGATGGTAAAGTAGAGCGCATTGGCGAAGAGGACGGAATTATAACTCACCAAACAGTCGGTAAAGAAAAGGTAAGCAAAACTATGCCGATTCCGGAACACGCTACTGCCATTTCTGAATGCCTCTCCCTGCTGACCGATCCAGAACATGGTGCGATTAACAGCTTGGATGAGATCAGCGGCATCGGACACCGAGTCCTCCATGGTGGGGAATACTTTAAACAATCAACACTGATTGACGATACCGTTCTGCAGCAGCTGGAGGATCTCCGGGAACTAGGTCCGCTTCACATGCCGCCCAATATTTTAGGAATTCGCTCCTGCCAGAAGCTGATGCCGGGCAAACCGCAAGTCGCAGTATTCGATACAGCTTTCCATGCCACAATGCCCAAACACGCATATTTATATGCGATTCCTTATGAGCTGTACCAGCGGCACCGGATCCGCCGTTATGGCTTCCACGGCACAAGCCATAATTACATTGCCTTAAGAGTGGCCAAGCTGATGAATCGAGATCTTGCAGATCTGAAAATCATCTCCTGCCACTTAGGCAACGGAGCAAGTCTAGCAGCAATTGATGGCGGTAAATCAGTTGATACTACGATGGGCTTTACCCCACTGGAAGGCTTAATGATGGGTACCCGCAGCGGGGATATTGATCCAAGTGTACTGGAGTTCATTGCTGATAAAGAAGATGTGCCCCTCAAAAATATGATCAATATGCTTAACAAACACTCCGGCTTATACGGAATTGCTGGTGTGAGCGACATGCGCGACATTATTCAGGGTGTAGAGGAACAGAAGCCGATGCATACTCTCGCCTACGAAATGTACGAATACCGCATCCGCAAATACATCGGTAGTTACATTGCTGCTATGAATGGCGTGGATGCAATTGCCTTTACCGCAGGTATTGGCGAAAATACACCCTGCCTGCGGAAGAAGATCTGCGAGAATTTAAGTTACTTTGGAATTGCTATTGATAATGAGAGCAACCAACAGCGCGGAGAGTACGAGCTGTCAACACCCGATTCAAAAATCAAGGTCTTTGTGATTCCAACTGATGAAGAGATTATGATTGCTAAAGATACTCTCGCTCTAATCAACGAATAATATAGGTTAACGAAAAAACAGCAGGGGCTGAGCCCCTGCTGTTTTAATATGTGAACCGATGCTGGCCAATGGTCACAACCGGTGTGCGGCTGTGCATAAATCGGTCATTTGATAACTTCGGATTAAAAAAGAAGAGTGCACCATTGGTGGGATCGTGACCATTCAAAGCTTCTAAAGCTGCCCTATAGGCCTGTTCATTAGCAGGTCGATAAAAAGAACCATTGCGGATAGGTTGAAAAGCCCCTTCTTGAAACAATACTCCTCGAACTGTGTTAGGAAACTGACTGCTCTTTAACCGATTGATAATCACTGCACCTACTGCCACTTGACCAAGATAAGGTTCCCCCCGCGCTTCAGCGTGAATCATTTGGGCAATCCATTCTACTTCCTTATCTGTTAATTTTAATCCACAAGGATATTCTCTTAAAGTACCAGCAGGTACTAGCAGCTTTTGGTTAACATGGATAACTGTGGAATCAAGTTGATTTAACTTCATTAGTTCAGCAACCGTAGTGCCAAATTGTTCTGCAATCCAATATAAGCTGTCACCCCGGACTACCCGGTATGTATCATACTGCTTTTCAGCACTCCTAATATTTTGCCGCACTTCTTCAACCTGGAAGTTATTGGTTACTTCTGCAAGTGATGCCGCATCACATCCGAATTCCTCCCTGACTGCTGATCCATCAACCTCCTTCTGCTCTGATAACACCACTTCACTGACCACAACCTCTGATTCTAATTGGCTCAGATTGTCCTGAACTACTGATGGCTGGCTTACTTCAGCCGCTTCCATACTGCTCACCATTAGCTGGTCCGCTGCAATAACAAAAATATAAATATTAATACTAGCCAACAAGAGCATTAACACTGGAACCAGAGCTGTAATTTGCTCAGTAACTGTTTTACGCATAAAATCGCCCCCCCTTCCCTCTATGCATAAAACTTGTCATGCCTGTATCATAATATTCGTCCTAACCAGTTATGATTACCTCATTTAACCTGCCTTTAATTGAATAGCAAACAGCTTTTTTTTCCACACTAAAACTACTACGATTAGAGGAGTATCAGCATGAGAAACCTTCCCCTGAGTATTATTTT
>JAAYLQ010000106.1 GCA_012521805.1 Bacillota bacterium | reverse complement strand
TCCTGTAGTTTCCACATCGAGGAAAATTAAACTTTTCATGGCAACCTCCTTTCCTGCTTAATTCGCGATCTGTAATACTTTTCCTGCGGGATAACTTACTTCCAATTTGGTAACCATAGTAGGAAAGGAGGCATGCTTATGAAGCTGTTGACCAAACCGCTGCTGCTGACCAGATACACCGCTATATTTCCTACGGTGAAAAAACTGCTCAAAAAGTGGTGGCTGTTATCTGAAAAACTGCCGCAGGAGCTGAAAGAACAGGCTCAGGCAAGCATCAAGCTGAAAACTTTTCACTGCATTGGCGGGGCTGTTTATTCACTGTATCCAGGCGTTGACCAAAGGGTAATGCTGAAAGCGATTGTGGCTCTGCAGACAATTAGTGATTATTTGGACAACTTATGTGACCGCGTGTCTGTCAATAATGACCGTGCCTTCAGGCAGCTCCACTTAAGTTTTCTTGACGCTCTTGATTTAACGCGGCCGCTGCACGACTATTACCGCTACTACCCTTACCAGGAATCTGTTTATCTGACCAGTCTAGTCAAAACCTGTCGAGAACAGATAAAATTGATGCCACGCTATCAGGATTATCAAACTGAGATCAATCAACTCGCGAGTTATTATTGTGAGCTGCAGGTATTAAAACATTTAACCCCTTCAGGTGAGCTGTACCTGAAGCAGTGGATTGCAGAACAGTTTATAACCCTAGATTCTCCTTTACTATGGAATGAATGGGCTGCAGCTGCTGGGTCTACCCTTGGCATCTTTTACTGCTTTGCAGCAAGCTTCCATAATTTCACCCCTGGAATACGGACAAGAATATATCAAGCTTATTTTCCTTGGATCCAGAGCCTGCACATCCTCCTCGATTATTTTATTGACCGCAGCGAAGATCGGAAACATCGCGATCTAAATTTTACCTTTTATCATCGTGACAGCAAGCATGCAGCAGAACGCCTAGCCTACATCTACCAGCAGAGCAGAAATATGATCTGTCAACTGCCTCATGCATATTTTCACGAGCTAGTTCTGGATGGACTTCTGGCTATGTACGGATCCGATCCAAAGTTGAAGGAGCAAAACCTGGAAGAACCATACTACAAAATTTTTGATACCCCCGCTCCGTATATAATGCTCAACGCCTGCCGCTGGTTAAGGACCGTTCGGTTTTTATCTTAATAGCTGCGCCTACCAATAAACTCTGCAAGCTTCAATAAGTGCTGCCTAGCAGGTTTATCGGGGAATGCGAGCAGAAGCGTTCGTGCCTGCTGAACATAGAATTCTACCTCTTTTTTTATCTCTACAAAGATGCCGTGCTGATCCAGGAGCTTACGGGCTTGAGCAAAACTGAGCTCCTCCCGCCAATTTGGAGTAATCACACCTTGATCTACACCTCGAATAATCGGAAGTGTCCAGATTCCCCGCATAAAATCATTTCCAATCGGCTTGCCAATTCTTTCTTGATCTGCGCTGTAGTCTAATAGATCATCAATCAGCTGATAAGCATAGCCAAGGGCTAAGCCGAATTTGCTGGCCAGATCAATGCTTCGTACATCCTGTACTTCAGCAATCAGAGCTCCCACTCGACACGCTGCTTCGATCAAACAAGCGGTTTTTTGGTAAATATAGTTCCAGTAATCTGCTTCACTGACTACAGGATCAAGCAGCTGCTGAATTTCCCCGCTGCACATCTGAGTAATCACCTCTGTCATAACAGCCATAACCTGCTCTAGATTATGGACAGCCAGCAGGTTAAAAGCCTTGGCAAACAGATAATCGCCAGACAGGACAGCAGCCGATACGCCAAAACGTTTTTGGACAGTAAGAAACGTACGCCGCGTATCGGATTGATCTACAATATCATCATGAATCAGTGATGCCATATGGATCAGTTCAATACCGGAAGCTACATCCAGCACTACACTTTGATCCTCCCCACCGCACAGATCAAACATCAGCTTAACAAGGGTCGGGCGGATCATTTTACCGTTAGTCTGCTGGATGTAAACTAAAATTTCCTTGATGCTTCCTTGGCTGGACAGAATTTCCTTCAACCTGTCCTTCACTAACTCCACAAACGATGTTGATGGTTTCACTAAGGTGTCTGCTGCGTGTTTCATTTAGAGCTGGAGCCCCTTCCTTCTACTTTAACTGAGAATCATCCAGGCGTTTTTCACCTGTCAACGCTCTCAATTTGGTAATATTCTGTGTTACCTCTAGTGTTCCCATATACTCGTTTTTATCATCATAGATTGCAAAATATTGGATGTATATAAACATACCCCGTGACTGAATCCAGAAGTCGGCGTGATCCCGCTGATGGTTTCGGAAATCCTCAAGGATCTTATTCACAATATGAACACTTGCGGGCGGATGGCAGTTCTGCACACTGCGTCCAATCACTGCTGGAGTGCGATCAAAGATTCGTTCCCTACCCTGCGAAAAGTAGCGGACCCGGTCATCTTTATCAACAAAAGTAATGTCCACCGGTAGAGTATTGAAAATCCTGCTGATTTCATCCAGTGATAAATACCCAGTTGCAAACCGCAGCAGACCATCAGGGATTTGACCATCCCAATCCGGTTTTGATTGGGTCTCGGTTAAATCATCTCCTGCTGAAATCTGTTTTGGTTCGATAATCGTATAGCCAATCTCATGCTCCTGAGCAGAAATTTCCTGCCACTCCTGGTCAGTTAAGGTTTCTAAACACATTGGAAAGAGAATCTTTTCTTCTTTGTAAATCATTTCCCTAATAGCATTATGGCAGGGATTAACTATGTCTGCGATCTGCCTTGTTAGCTGCTTATCTGCAATCGGATTGGTTGCGCTGATGATTCTGTCAATTTCTTTCAGCTGAGCGCGAATTTCGTCATGAATCCCCCACATAACTGAAGGCGGACCAGAGATCCCGTTTTTCTCCAAATAGGGAAAGAGGATGTTTTCTTTGCGGCGGTAATGTTTGTCTAATTCCATTAACCTTTGATGCTTACTGTGCCACTGTTCCATGAGCTTAGTGATGTCACTACCCACATCAGCATTAGCAATTGCATCGGTGATCTGGTCAATCTCCTCCAGCAGCTCAGTTACAGCTTTGTTTTCGTGTTTAAACACATTAACTGGATGAATTTGGGTCTCAGACAGTGCTGTTGTTTGTTGAACGGCTGCTTCCAGCTGGCGATCGAGGGCATCCCGGAATACTGCGACATGCACATCACACAGAGCCTGAATCTCCTCTGCAGGCATGCCTTCATCAATTAAGGCCTGCTCCATTTCTGATATCTCTGAAGGTGACACCACTTCGCCTAATAATTCTTTAAAGCGCTGTTTTAATGCTTCAACGTCAGCTCCAGCATGCAGATCCCTAATTATTCCCTTCAGTTTCTCCTGCCTCTTTTGGCGATTATTAATCAATTCACTCATCTTCATGACCTCCATTTTATTACTTAGTTGGTAACTTATTCTTTGTTAGCTGTCAAGATTCCTTCTCCTGCCAAAAATCTTTTTATAGTATGCCAACAATGAACAGCACTTATAAAAATCAAATTACAGGAAATGCTAACATCGAGCGATGATTTAAAATTAGGAGGGAAGCTATGTACAACCAATATCAGCGAGGATCGCGGATGAGTGAACCACCTGAGATTATTACAAACAAAGATCTATTGTATTTGCAGGACGCCCTATCTTGGGAACTTTTAGCCAGTAAAAAGGCTCACCATTTTGCTTCAGAGAGTCAAGATCCCCAAATCAAACAGCAGCTGGAACATCTAGCCGAAGTACATCAACGGCACTACCAGATGCTGCTGCGGCATCTACAGCCACAAACACAACAACAGAACATTAACCAATACAATCAATACAGCCAATACCGAAACTAAAGGAGGGTTCAGTGATGTTCAATCAGAATCAGCGGGGTTACGGCAACCAGAATTATCAATCTGGTTACCAGCAGTCTAATTTTCAGCAGCAGAGCTATCAAAGCCAAAACTTACAACAGCAGGCAAACCCGATGAAGATAAAAAATCCTCAGACTAATCAACTGCCCACGGTCAAAGGACCAGAAATGAATGACCGTGACCGCTTAAACGATATGCTGGCAACTGAAAAATATTTGACAGACAACTATAACGTTTTTGCGCGGGAAGCCAGTTATAACGATCTGCATAAGGATGTATGCCAGATCCTTAACCAAACACACCAAGAGGCCCGCGGTCTGTTTAATTTCATGTTTAATAAAGGATGGTATTCCCTGCAGGCAGAGTCTACCCAGCAGGTTGCCCAGGTTCAGCAGCAGTTTACCAATTACCAAACTCAGTTTGCCCAGAACCAACAAGTTACCAATTCACAATCAGGGAATCAAAACTACCATAACCAGATGTACTAGATTAATATCAAAAACGAAACCCTTCCGAACCAGAAGGGTTTCGTCTTAAAGTCTAATTAAGCAATTTTTTAGCTTCAACAACTAAATTTTCTGGTGTAAAGCCAAAGTACTCTGCAACATCTGCAGCTTTGCCGCTGCGGCCAAATTGATCTAAAGAGAATACCTGCATTTTCGCTCCAGGGCAGACACTGTACCATCCGCTGCCAACACCAACTTCAACTGCAAGCACAGGCGTTGAAGTTGGAATGACTTGATCACGATAATCCTGATCTTGAGCCATAAATTCTTCGCGGCAGAAAATCGAGACTACTCTGACTCCATATCCTTCTGCCTCTAACCGCTTAGCAGTTTCTAATGCTAGACTCACCTCACTGCCCGCTGCTACAATGGTAAGCGCTAACGGTTTCTGCTCTTTGTAGAGAACATATCCACCTTTGTCCATGTTTGCAGCATCGTGTTTCGGCATAGTTGGTAAGCCTTGCCGTGTCAGGATGATTGCACTCGGACCATTCAAGCGCTTCATGGCAGCTAACCATGCTTGAACAGTCTCCTCTGCATCAGCCGGACGGTATACCCACAGATTTGGAATTAATCGCAGAGACTCGGTATGCTCAATTGGTTGATGTGTTGGTCCATCTTCACCAACGTAAATCGAATCATGAGTTAAAACATAGATTACAGGTTGCCCCATCAGCGCCGATAGACGTATGGACGGACGCATATAATCAGAAAAAACCAGGAATGTACCGCCAAAAATCCTAAAGCCGCCAGTTAAACTAATTCCATTCATGATCGCAGCCATGGCATGCTCTCTCACGCCAAAGTTAAAGTTGCGTCCTGAAAAGTCGTCGGCTTGAACATTGCCACCGCCATCAATATGGGTATTGTTGGATGGCGCGAGGTCGGCTGAGCCTCCAATTAAATATGGGATTTCTTTTGCTAGCGCATTGATCACTTTACCGCTAGCTGCGCGGGTAGCAATACTTTCGCCTACCGCGAACTGCGGCATCTTCGAAGCCAGATCTTCAGGAAGTTCCAGATTGAAAGCCTGATCCCATTGAGCAGCTAGTTCAGGATACTTTTCTCTCCACTCGTTAAAGAGTTGATTCCAGCTCTCTTCCTGTTCCCTGCCCTTATTTATTACTTGATTCCGCATTTGGTCAGCTTCTTCAGAAACATAAAATTCTGTTTCTGGTAAACCAAGGGCTTGCTTCAGCGCTGCAACTTCGTCTTTTCCTAATGGAGCTCCGTGTACCCCTGCTGTTCCCGCTTTGTTAGGAGCACCTTTACCAATTTGAGTCTCAGCGATGATCAAGCTGGGTCGATTTTGCTCCTGTTTCGCTTTTTCGATCGCTTCCTTGAGCTGATCAACATTATGTCCGTCTACTTCCTGCACATGCCATCCGTAGGCCAAGTAGCGATCTTTGACAGACTCAGTGAATGCGATATCTGTACTTCCTTCAATCGTAATGCGGTTTGAATCATAAATCACAATTAATTTATCTAGTTTTAGATGACCAGCGAGGGATGAAGCTTCAGCAGTAATTCCCTCCATCATGCAGCCATCACCGCATAATACATAAGTATAAAAATCAACAATAGGGTAACCAGGCCGATTAAAGCGTTCAGCCAGCATCCGCTCTGCAATTGCCATTCCCACAGCATTTGCTAGTCCCTGTCCCAATGGTCCGGTAGTTGTTTCTACCCCAATTGTATCTCCATACTCAGGATGACCAGGTGTTTGAGAACCGAGCTGGCGGAATTGTTTTAATTCCTCAAGCGGCAAGTCGTATCCGCTTAAATGCAACAGCGAATATAAAAGCATCGAACCATGGCCCGCTGACAAAACAAAACGATCTCTGTTTGGCCAGTCTGGATTCTGCGGACTATGGCGTAAAGCATCAAAATATAAAACAGAGCCAATTTCTGCACAGCCTAGCGGCAAACCAGGGTGCCCGGAACCAGCTTTTTCAACTCCATCAGCTGACAATCCGCGGACAATATTGGCCATATGTGCTAAGTTCATAATCACTCACCCCTAATTCTATTTGTCCATCTCATGCACACGGAAAACCACTAACTCAGTTTCCACAAAGCTGTGGTAGATTCCTGCATTACATGACGCTATTTATATACCTCAACCATATCTCCATTACCAAGGCCGGCAGCATTAGCTTCGTCCGTATCGATATGCATTTCAAGAACGAAATCGTCCCGCACACGAATTAATACATTATTGAAGATAACACCGCGTTCACCTTCGGTTTTAACGCTTACAATATCCTTATCCCTAACCCCAAATTCTTCCGCATCTTTTGGGCTCATATGAATGTGGCGCAGTGCAATGATCACGCCTTCTTTTAGGCAGATCGAGCCTTTCGGTCCAACCAGAGTAACCGATTCAGAGTTTTCTAGGGATCCAGAGTCACGCACTGGCGGCCTTAATCCCAGGGCAAAGGCATCAGTACGAGAGATTTCCACCTGCGTTTGACTTCTTACTGGACCTAAGATCCGGACGTTTTGAATCGCATTCTTTTGTGTGACAATTGTTACTTTTTCATCAGCTGCAAATTGACCAGTTTGAGATAACTCTTTAATAGGTGTTAATTCGTATCCTGGACCAAACAGTACCTCTAAATCATCAGCACTTAAATGAACGTGTCTGTTGGATACACCAACAGGTACTTTACCAATTAATTGATTCAAAGTCATTTCCTCCTTAAATTCCTGCATCTTGTAACAGTCTTCACATATTATGTTACGACAGATTGACAAAAATTCCTGCCGCAATTATGCTGGGTCTTCAGCATGAACCAATCTCAGCGGGAAATAATATGGCCGAGGGGGTTTAGAAAATGCCAAGTTACGGTGCAGTTTACGAGAATTATGATAAATTGCAGGATGCGATTGCTCAATTGAACAGCGCTGGCATCCACGAAGATCAGATCCAGGTTATCCGCAGAGGCGAAAATCCTCTGTCGCTCTTTCCCGACGATTATGATCCATTTGGAGGATACCGCTTCACTGGAACCCATGTAGGCACTATGGCTGCTGCAGGTGAAAATCTAACAGGCAATTCTGTAACAGTTGACGTTAGACTAGATATGCTTCCAGATTTATTAGCAGAGGCAGCAAGACAAGTTGATGCGCTCAAACAACCTAAGTCCAGCTATCTGTTGGTCGTTGAAGCTGATCACCCTGATATTGAGAAAATCTTAAGCGAAACTGATGGTGAAATTGTAAACATTGACAGCTTTTCACCACCAAATGCATGAAAAAACAAAGTTAGCGTAAAGTTTTGGTAGGCGGTGGCAGGAAAAACGCGTGTGGAGATAAAAATAGAGACCTCGCACCAACAGATAGACAGAAAGGAGCGAGGTCTCATGAAGAGCGATGGCGTAGACATCG
>JAAYLQ010000105.1 GCA_012521805.1 Bacillota bacterium | reverse complement strand
GATCTTGGGTTACCGCACACCGTTGGAGCTCTTCCAGGAGGAACTATCGAAGCTGGACGCAACTGTGAAATGCTTTATAGAACGGGTTTCTGGCTAGCCGTTGCATTTGCTATTGCACTTTAGACTTTAAATTGAAAAATTCCCTAGTGTTTTTAGTTGTGACTGCGACTAATTCCTCTATCGATATCTTGTGCAGTTCCGCTAATTTTTCTGCTACATATTTTACCCAAGCCGGCTCGTTAGTTTTACCGCGATACGGAACAGGCGCTAGATAAGGACAGTCTGTTTCAATCATCAGGCGATCCAGGGGAACAGCAGCTGCTACCCGCCGCAGTTTCTCAGCATTTTTAAAAGTAATTGGACCTGCAAAAGAAATGTAGCAGCCCAAATCTAGATAAATTTTAGCAGACTCTAGGCTTTGGGAGAAGCAATGCAGCAGAAACCGATTTTCGGGATGCGCTTTGATAATTTCAATCGTATCCTGGGTTGCTTCGCGCGAATGGATGACAACCGGCAGCCCCAGCCTTTTGGCTAAATCTAAATGAGCATGAAATACCTGCTGCTGAATCTTGCGCGGTGAATTGTCATAGTAGTAGTCCAGCCCTGTTTCTCCGATTGCCACAACCTGCTCAGCTTTGGCTAACTGTTCCAGCTCAACCATAGTCTGTGGGGTAACCTCATCCGCTTCATGAGGATGAATACCAACCACCGCATACATCCAATCATATGTTTCGGCTAATTCTACTGCCCGGCGGGATGAGGGCAGATCATACCCAATGTTGATAATGCCCTCAACCCCTGCTGCCTCAGCACGAGCAATCACGTCATCTAATATTGAATCAAAACGCGGATCGTTAAGATGCGCATGACTATCAATCAAGGGTGTAACCTCCTATACTATTTCACGCGGCTGCCGGGTGCTATCTGCTCAGATACGGTAACTAGTTCCAATTTACCATCGGGCGAGCTGGCAGCCAGCAGCATTCCTTCAGAAACCTCGCCCCGTAGTTTTGCAGGCTTTAGGTTAGCTACAATTACGATATTTTTCCCAATCAGCTCACTCGGATGGTAATGCTTGGCAATTCCAGCAACAATTTGTCTTTCAGAATCACCGATATCTACTTTGAGTTTCAGCAAACGATCTGCATTTGGATGCTTTTCAGCACTGATTACTCGGGCAATTACCAGCTCTAATTTAGCAAAATCGCTGATATCAACTAGATTATCGCCTTGGGTCTCGGCTGGAGGTTCTGCCTGAGCTTGCTCCGGTTTAGGCGTGTCCCCTTGTTTCGCTTTAACATCAATTCTGGGGAAAATCGGATCGCCTTTTTGAGTAGCAGTTCCCGGCTTTAAGCCACCCCACTCTGCAGCGTCCACCAGCAGCTTGTCAAGGTCTTCAGAAAGTCCTAACTGCTGCCATATTTTAGTGCTAGTTTCAGGAATAAATGACTTGAGCAGCAGCGCAGTGATTCGCTGCAGTTCAAAGATACAGTACATTACTGTTGCCAGCCGATCTTGTTTTTCTGGATCCTTAGCCAACGCCCATGGCGCTGTTTCATCGATGTATTTATTGCCTCTTCCGATCAACTGCCATAAAACAGCTAACGCCTCATTGATTTTGAGCTGTTCGATTAATGCTGTCATTCTGGTCACAGTATCGTTAGCTGCTTTAACCAAGGCTTGATCAATCTCTTCTAACTGTTTAGGTGCAGGAATCACACCGTCAAAATATCTGTTCAGCATCGATAAGCTGCGGTTAAGCAGATTGCCTAAATCATTGGCTAAATCGGCATTAGTCCTTTCTATTAATGCGGTTCGATTAAAGTTGCCATCCTGCCCAAATGAAATTTCCCTCAACAGGAAATAGCGAATCGGATCAACTCCAAATTCATCAATCAGCGCAATCGGATCCACAACATTACCTTTAGATTTAGACATCTTATCATTATCAAACAACAGCCACCCATGTCCAAACACAGTCTTCGGCAGCGGTAAATCTAAAGCTAAAAGTATAATCGGCCAGATAATAGTGTGGAAACGCATAATTTCCTTGCCGACCAGATGAAGCTCTGCAGGCCACCACTTGCTGAATAACTCTTGATTATCCGGGAATCCAATACCAGTTAAATAGTTGGTCAAGGCATCAAACCAAACATAAATCACATGTTTATCGTCAATTGGAACTGGTACGCCCCAATCGAAAGTGGTCCGGGAGACACATAAATCTTCTAGACCATCTTTGATGAAGTTGACCATCTCGTTGCGGCGTGATTCCGGTTGGATAAACTCCGGATTTTCTTTAATGTGTTTCAGCAGTCGGTCCTGATACTTGCTCAATTTAAAGAAATAGCTTTCTTCTTCCACCAATTCTACCGAACGCCCGCAGTCTGGACAATTACCATCTACAAGTTTGCTTTCCACCCAAAAGGTTTCACAAGGGGTACAGTACCAGCCCTTGTATTTGCTCTTATAGATGTCTCCTTTGTCATAAATGCGCTGAAACACTTCCTGTACGGCACGCTGATGCCGAGCTTCTGTAGTGCGAACAAAATCATCATACTCAATATTCAGCCGCTGCCATAGGTCTTTAAAGGAAGCAACAATTCTGTCCACATACTCCTGGGGTGTTACCCCTCTTTCCTTGGCAATGCGCTGAATTTTTTGACCATGCTCATCAGAACCAGTCAGAAATCGCACTTCTTTACCTAAAAATTTGTGCCATCTCGCTAAACTATCAGCAACAGTGGTAGTATAAGCATGACCAATATGCAGTTTATCACTGGGATAATAAATCGGCGTGGTGATGTAAAACTTATTGTTATCCATTGTTGCAGCCCCCCTATACTAGGTATTATTGCAATAAAAAAATCTCTTATCCCAAATGGGACGAGAGACTCGTGGTACCACCCAATTTTATCGTTACCTTGCGATAACGACCTCGCTAGGTACTCCGAAACATAACAGTTCCGTTCATACCTTGATGCTGTAACGGGCATCCCCCGACACAAGCCTACTGAACTTCAGCCGGCAGCTCCAGAGCCATGTTCAGTTATCCGCTCCTGCTAGCTTTCACCATCTCTAGCTCGCTGTAAGGAACAACAATAACCTACTCATCTCTTTCACAGCTTTTGCTCTTAATAAATGCTTAACTATTAATATAGCAGATTGGCATTGTTTGTCAAGGTTTTTCTTGAAAAGTTGCATTCATACTAACATAGATAGGTTAGGAAGGAGTATCTGCTATGAAGAAAGCAACTGCCATCCAATTCGCAGTCTTATGCGGTGTTCCATTTGTCATGGTTCTGGGCAACTCTATGCTGATCCCAGTATTTCCTCAGATGAAAGAGGCCATGAATCTAACCCAGTTTCAAGTCGGTCTGATCATCACCTTTTTTTCACTGCCAGCAGGAATATTAATCCCTTTTGCGGGTTTTTTATCGGATCGCTTTGGACGAAAAATTATTATCGTACCAGCTCTGTTCCTCTATGGATTTGGCGGTCTGGTGTCCGGCTTTGCGGCACTGCTGTTAAGGAACCCTTTCCCAGTTTTATTAGCAGGACGAGTTCTGCAGGGACTTGGCGCTGGGGGAACTTACCAATTGGCAATGGCATTAACTGGAGACATTTTCCAAAGTGAAGAAAGAACCAAAGCCTTAGGTTTGCTGGAAGCATCAAATGGACTGGGGAAAGTAGTCAGTCCGATACTAGGTGCCCTCGTTGCCATGATCATTTGGTATGCTCCATTTTTTCTCTACAGCATTGTCACCTATCCCATTGCCCTAGGGGTTTGGTTATTAGTTAAGCAGCCCAAACACGAAAAGGCTAAGGAGAGCTTCAAGGAATATTGGCAGAAATTGTGTGAGGTTTTCCGCACAAAAGGCAAAGTACTGTTAGCCAGCTATTTCAGTGGTATGGTAGTTCTCTTTACCTTATTTGGAATAATGAGCTGGGTATCAGATATTCTCGAGAGTGATCACCAAATCTTTGGTCTGACAAAAGGTTTTGTTTTAGCAATTCCTGTAACAGCCATGGCTTTAACTTCCTATTTAAGCGGGATGTGGCTCTCAAAACAGCCCCAATGGTCTAAAGCCGCCATTATTGCCGGAACTGTAGGAGCTACAGCAGTGCTTTTGATTACACCCCTGTTTACCAATATCTATCCCTTCATGTTGATGCTGCTCCAGCTTGGTGTGTGCATTGGTGCTGTACTGCCGCCGGTCAACGCCATTATTACAGGAGCCACTAAAGCAGATAAAAGGGGTATTGTCACCAGCCTCTATGGTACAGTTCGCTTTTTTGGCGTCGCAATTGGTCCACCACTGTTCGGACTGCTGGTTCAGCACGGTAGATGGACTATGTTCATTAGCGCTGCTGGAGTTACCGCATTAGCAGCGATAATTGCTGGTCTGCTAATCACAACTCCCCAAAAACAGGAATAGGATAACAGTGCTAATCGACACTAAAGGGGAGTAATTTGCAATGGATAAAAAGTTAACGTCCTTAGCTTGGGACTTGGCTGTAAATGTGCCGGAGCAAAACCGCGTTCAAAAGCCACGCTCTAGCGGCATTACAATGGTAATTGATAAAGGATTGGGAATTACAGCCACCAAAGATCTGCTGGAAATTGCCGCCAACTACATTGATTTCATCAAAATTGCCTTCGGCAGCTCAGTCCTCTACTCTGCCGACGTACTGCGGAGGAAAATAAAACTGGTTAAATCTTACGGAATCCACATTTACCCGGGCGGTACGCTGTTTGAAATTGCTGTGTTTCAAAATAAAGTACCCCAATTTTTCAAACGCGCAGCTGAATTGGGCTTTACTTATGTAGAAATATCTGAAGGTACAATTGATCTGGGACCGGATCTGCGGGCCCAGTATATCCATCAAGCCCGCGACTGCGGTTTTGGCGTGCTATCAGAGATTGGTAAAAAAGACAGATCGATTCATCTGGATCCAAATGCCGCTATTCTCCAGATCAATGCTGACATAGCAAATGGTGCCGAAAAGGTAATCATCGAAGGACGGGACTCAGGCAAAGGGGTTGGCATCTACGATGAAGATGGAAAAGTTCGAGGTGAGCTCTTAAGCGTTATCATCAGCGGCATTACTGACATTAACAATATAATTATTGAAGCACCCCAAACCAGCCAGCATAATTATCTCTTGACCAAGATCGGACCGAATGTAAATTTAGGAAATGTTCAGCCAGAAGACGTGCTCAGCCTTGAATCAACCCGCTCTGGCCTGCGGGGCGATACCCTCAGAAATCTAATAAAAATTCCACTGCAGTAAATTTTGGGGAGAGGGAACTCTCCCTACCCATCATTCAAATCAAGAGCAAGGGCTTGTTGATAGACCTCATTTTTTCTAACACCCAGACTTTTTGCCACAACCTTGACCGCATCTTTTTTTGATAGGCCAAGGGAAAGCTGCTCCTTAAGTAAGGATTGAACTATCTCGGGGCTAGCTTCCCGGACTGCATCAGAATCTTGACCACTCCCTTCCACAACAATCACAAATTCACCCCGAGGCGTGCTGTGGGTATAAAACTCAATCAGCTCTGAGAGCAGCCCTCGCTTTGTTTCTTCAAACTTCTTGGTCAGCTCGCGGGAAATCGCACAGCGCCGGTCACCTAAATGTTCTTGAAGTGCCTTCAAAGTTGCTGGAATCCGATGCGGTGCTTCGTAAAAAACCAGAGGACAAGCCAAGATTTTTAAACTAGATAAAACTGCAGCAATCTGGGACTGCTTCCGGGGTAGGAAACCGTGAAAATAAAAGGGTCCAGTTAAGAATCCGCTTTGAACAACAGCGGTAATACAGGCATTAGCACCAGGTAGAACGGTAAGAGGCAGATCTGCAGCAATCACTTTGGCAATCAGCTCCGCTCCTGGATCCGAGATGCCTGGAATTCCCGCATCGCTGACTAGAGCGATCTTCTTCCCCTCTTTAAGCATCGACACTATCTGATCAGATTGCTGATGCTCATTAAATTTATGATACGACATTAAAGGCTGAGATATCTGGTAGTGGCTCAACAATTTGCGAGTGTGCCTTGTGTCCTCAGCCACAATTAGATCAACCTCTTTTAAGATCCTTAAAACACGAAGCGTTATATCTTCTAGATTGCCGATAGGTGTGGCACAAATATACAGCATTCTGCTCCTCCTCTTGAAAAAACACCCGCTGGATTTCCTCAGCGAGTGCTTTCCACAACCTTAACGAGACTTTGATTTGTCCCTGGCTATTTCTTCAACTTCATCTTTATCTAAAACATATGACTCATCGTCAATTTCAACCGTTACCTGACCGCCAAGGGGATCAACGTCTGTAACTTCCGCTTCTCCCCATGCGGTTTGGACAATTGAGCCTTTATACGGCAGCTCTTCTTTGGCTTC
>JAAYLQ010000104.1 GCA_012521805.1 Bacillota bacterium | reverse complement strand
TGCTGCACCCACTCAGCCTTATCAACCGGAGGCCCCCCATACCTTTGGCATGTATTTAGGCAGCACCTGGTACAAGCTGACAGCCAAACCAGAAATCATTCCAGAAAATGATCCGGTCAACAGGCTTGATGCCGCAGTTCTCCAAAACAATCTGCTGGAGCCAGTGCTGGGGATAGCTGACCCCCGCACTGATGAGCGCATTGATTTTATCGGTGGAATCAGGGGACTTAAAGAACTGGAGCGGAGAGTGCACACCGACATGACTGTCGCCTTCTCCCTTTACCCGACAGCTATTGAAGAGGTAATTTCGGTAGCTGATGCTAGAATGGTAATGCCGCCAAAATCCACTTGGTTTGAACCAAAATTGTTAAGCGGTCTGTTTATTCATCAAATTTAAAGAGCTGCCAAATTGGCAGCTCCGTTTTATTTTAGTTTAGCTTTAAATTCAGTTCTAAACTTGGTCACCTTTGGGTTAATCACTAGGCGGCAGTAACTTTGGTTGGGATTGTTCTTGAAATACTCCCGATGGTAGTCCTCCGCCGGATAGAACTTGGTAAAGGCCACCACTTCAGTGACGATCGGATCATCCCACAGCCCTTGATTGGCAGCAATTGCTTCCTCAGCTAGCTGCTTTTGCTCCTGGTTGTGATAGAAAATCACGGAGCGGTATTGCGTGCCGATATCATCCCCCTGGCGGTTAGGGGTGGTCGGATCATGCACTCGGAAAAACACTTCCAGAAGTTCTGCATACGAAATCCTTTCTGGATCAAAGGTAATCTGCACTACCTCAGCATGATTGGTAGTTCCGGTGCAGACCAGTTCATAGCTTGGATTTTCCACATCACCGCCGGCATAGCCGGGCAGCACCTCCACTACCCCTTGAAGATCCGCAAAAATTGCTTCAATACACCAAAAACATCCACCGCCTAATGTCGCCTGCTGTAAATTTTGATCAGCCATCTTTCCCATCCTTTCCTATCAACTGCTTAAAGCCTGCTGCTTTAACAATTTCCGCTCTAACCGCTTCAAACGGTACTCAAATGCCGGGACCAGCCTGCGGTCTCTGCTTAATGCCATGGCTAAACCGCTGGTGGCTGCCTGCTTAGCCTTGACAAAATCTTTCCGGACATGCTCATAATATTTAGCTAACTCTTCACAGGATTGAATATCACCGTTTTCCTCTGCCAGAAAGCGCCAAATTCCTGTTGCCTGCTCCCACCGCTGCTGCCGCCGATAAATTAATGCCAGCTTACTTAAACTATCCAAACGGCTTGCTCGCGATTCTGCCAACTGCACAGCCTGATGCAGATACTCTGCTGCCTGATCCCACTGTTTATGCTCAAGATAAAGCTTCGCCAAAGCACTGCAGAGGGCACCGGAATCCAGCTCAGCTGCGCTTCTGGCGACAATCTGGTCGATCTGGGCCATTAATGCAGCTAAGGATAGTATATCACTGCGATTGTGAGCAATTACATCCCCTAACAGTTCGCCCCGTTTAGTGCGGACAAAATCAAAATACCGCTGCGGCACTTCACTGCCGGGGATATCCTGTTCCCGCACTACCTTCAAAACATACTGCTCGATGGTGTGGAGACTGCAGTCAGGCAGAGTTTCCCGCCACAATCGCCTGGCTGGATACAAAAGATCAAGGTGAACCCAGCGTTTGCAGAGCGGTTCAAACCGAGCTAAGATAAAGCGATCTTTCAGCAGCGGCCAGTCAAAACTCTTACCGTTATAGGAGACGAGGACGGTAAAATCCTGCACCAGCCGATAGATATCATAAAGCATGGCAGCTTCCTCATGGTAATCCCGCATCAGGTATTGGCGCACAACAAACTGATCTCCAGAAATAAATCCAACACCTACTAAAAATGCTAAAGTACCGGTACCACCAGCTAAACCGGTGGTTTCTGTGTCAAAAAAGAGAGTCTGTTCAAGCTGAAACTGGTTAACTGCCTCGTCTTTGGCAGCCAAAGCCAGATTAGGGGGATTGATCTCGAGAATCTGCCCCAGCTGCAGGTGACCATGGCGATCCGCTAAAGCAAAAGTACGCTCAATAAGGTAATAACTGCCAAAGGGATTAGTTACAACCTGACCCTGGAGAAAAGCAAGGTCAGCGGTCTGTTCCTGAGTCTGTGCCGATTTTGGTTCTGCGGCAAAACGCCTAAGCTTGTCGGTAAGCTTCATGCTTGAGTGCCTCCTCTAAAAACTGGCGGCAGTAATTTTTAGCAGCATAGCCCATTTCCACCTGCGGCCCTACACATGACGGGCAGCCCTCATCGCACTGACAATTAATCAGCAGCTGATAAGCCCGTTCTAAAATCTGGCGAAAGCTGCCAAACAACTGCTCAGCATAGCCAACTCCACCAGGATACTTTTCATAAATATAGATCGTAGGCAGTTCAGTGAAAGGCGACTTGACCTGAGCCACCACCCCTAAATCTCCCGGTTCACACATCAGCTCTAAAGGTGCGGTGTTGAGGAGCAGGTTGGCAGCGCCGCTTAACGCGTTTTGGATTACTTCCGTAGGAACACTGGGATCTAAATCCAGTTTCTGTGCAAACCAAAATGCGGTGGTGTGCATTTCCTGCTCCGGCAGGGAAATGTTTCCCCACCCAACATTTTCGTGAGTGTAAAAGCGGATCTTTTTATACAAATGAGTTTTTGCTGCTACCAGCACCTCTCCCCAAGCATGGAGGGCTCGGCCTGCTTCCATCTCAATGCTGCTGCTCACTTCCAGCACCTTTAGGTTGACATCTAGATTGGCATCGGTGTAATAATCGACCTTGACCTGCCGGGTATAGGCTTTCTGCCGCTGCCAATCTAACTGATCCACATGATACTGGCGGCCTTCATGCATATAGATTGCTCCTTCATGAATCAGCATCGGGGCACTGAAGCGATCCACCTCGCCGATCACCACACTGG
>JAAYLQ010000103.1 GCA_012521805.1 Bacillota bacterium | reverse complement strand
TGCCTAGCTTAGGGTACTCTACGAAACCCTGGGTGATAGCTCTACGGAACCTCAGCGGCTTCAGCACAGCTTTATGAACACCAATTGTGGCGAGGTCTCTCGCCTACTAAAGCTTGACGCGTACAATTTTCTCGAAATACCTTGTCAATAAATCTCCGTTTGGATATAATAAGCATAAGTTCTGTCGGTTTTGGTTTAAGCGGTTCTTGGAGTTATTGTAACTTTTTACAGATAGAACAGTACCGCAGACCCTTTTCAGTAAATGAAGGGTCTTTTGTTTTAATCTGGAGGAGGAGAGTTAGATGAGTTCGTATAATCACAAGGAAATCGAAGCTAAATGGCGGAAATATTGGGAGGACTCACAAGCCCACAAAGTAGAACTTGACCCAAATAAGCCGAAGTTCTACTGCTTGGATATGTTCCCTTATCCATCTGGTTCAGGCCTCCACGTCGGTCATTGGCGCGGCTATGTTTTAAGTGACGTGTGGAGCCGTTATAAAAAGCTTCAGGGCTATAATGTCCTGCATCCAATGGGTTGGGACGCATTTGGGCTGCCTGCCGAAAATGATGCGATCAAAAAGGGGATCCATCCCAGCGTTTCAACGGCAAACAACATTGCCAACTTTAAGCGCCAATTGCATGAAATCGGTGCGATGTATGACTGGAGCAGAGAAGTGGACACTACTGATCCCAACTACTATAAGTGGACCCAGTGGATTTTTCTCCAGATGTACAAGCGCGGCTTGGCATATCGCAAAGAAATGCCGATCAACTTCTGTCCAAGCTGCCAAACAGGCTTAGCTAACGAAGAGGTTGTCCAGGGTGAATGTGAGCGCTGTGGGACACCTGTAGAAAAGAAAAATCTAAAACAATGGATGCTTCGGATTACCAAG
This sequence comes from Bacillota bacterium, assembly GCA_012521805.1. GTDB lineage: Bacteria > Bacillota > Limnochordia > Darwinibacteriales > DTU012 > DTU012. The sequence continues at coordinate 5,021 of JAAYLQ010000103.1, read as the reverse complement.
TATGCGGATCGTCTGTTGGAAGGATTAAAAAAATTAGATTGGCCTGAAAAAGTTATCAAGATGCAGGAAAGCTGGATCGGACGCAGTGAAGGTGCCGAAGTGGTGTTTGCTGTTGACGGTACAGAGTATCAAATCACTGTGTTTACCACTAGACCGGACACCCTTTTTGGTGCAACCTATATGGTTTTAGCTCCAGAGCATGAGCTTGTCGAAAAAATAACCACAGAAGAACAATCGGAAGCGGTGGCAGAGTATGTCAAGCAGGCGATGACTAAATCATCTGTGGAGCGGATGGCAAGTAAGGAAAAAACAGGCGTGTTTACCGGCGCATACGGAGTGAATCCTGTTAACGGCAGTAAAATACCGATCTGGGTCAGCGATTATGTGCTGATTGATTACGGCTCAGGTGCGATCATGGCAGTTCCCGCACACGATGAGCGGGATTATGAGTTTGCCCAGAAATTCGATCTTCCTATAATTCCAGTGATTGCGGATTTAGATGGTCAAGTTCCAGAGCTTCCTTTTGTTATGGATGGTAAGCTGACCAATTCCGATAAGTACGATGGAATGACCTCAGAGGAAGCTAAAAAAGCAATTACAGAAGAGTTGGAGCGGAGGGGGCAGGGTAAAGCATCTGTCCAATATAAAATGCGCGACTGGGTATTTTCAAGGCAGCGGTACTGGGGTGAACCAATTCCGATTATTCACTGTCCTGACTGTGGCGAGGTCCCGGTTCCGGAAGATCAACTGCCGGTTAGACTGCCTGATGTAGACAATTATCAACCAACAGGTACAGGCGAATCGCCACTTGCTGCTATCGAGGAGTGGGTGAATACAACCTGCCCAAGCTGCGGTGGTCAAGCAAAGAGAGAAACAAACACTATGCCGCAGTGGGCTGGCTCCTGCTGGTATTTCCTGCGCTATGCAGACCCTGATAATAATGATGCTTTGGCAGATCCTGAACAGTTAAAATATTGGCTGCCAGTGGATCTTTATGTCGGCGGAGTGGAGCATGCGGTACTGCACCTGCTTTACTCCAGGTTCTACATTAAGTTCCTATACGACATTGGTGTTGTTGATTTTGACGAACCATTCACTAGATTGTTCAACCAGGGAATGATTACCAAAGATGGAGCAAAAATGAGTAAGTCGAAAGGAAATGTTGTCAATCCTGATGAGCTGGTTGAACATTATGGTGCCGACTCGTTGCGGATCTATGAATTGTTTATCGGTCCCCCTGAAGTAGATTCAGAGTGGATGGATAATGGAATCGAGGGAGTATATCGGTTTATCCAAAGAGTGTGGAATTTAGTTGACCGGAGCCTGAAGAATCCAGCCGAGCCAACTCAAGAGAGCGAGAAGCGGCGTCATAAGCTGATTGCCACAGTAACAGAGAGGATTGAATCCTTCAAGCTGAATACGGCAGTCAGCGCGTTCATGGAGTATATCAATGCATCCGGTTCAACTCTTGATCGCAAGAGTATGGATACACTGGTTATCTTGTTAGCTCCGATGGCTCCGCATTTAGCCGAAGAATTGTGGCAGAAGTTGGGTAACGAGTCGTCTGTATTCCTGGCGCGGTGGCCTGAAGCGGATCCAGCCATGCTGGTAGCTGACCAAGTTACCGTTGCTATTCAGGTTAACGGCAAGACACGCGGAACAGTAGATGTGGCTGCTGATGCATCGGAAGACGATGTCAAAGCAGCTGCTGAGGAGATTACCGCGGTCAAAAATGCCCTGGACGGAAAACAAGTTGTAAAGACAATTTATGTGCCAGGGAAGATTATGAATCTAGTCGCAAAATAACTGCAAGCGGGGTATCTGCCCCGCTTTTCCATATTCCAAAGCAAGAGGGGGATTCTTTATGGATTGGCTGAAGCTGTTTACGTGGATATCCGCAGCTGCAGCTGTACTGACAGCATATTTTGGATTGGTTTTAGCATCTAATTTATCTGAACCAAAGTACCTGCTGCTTCTGATTCCAGCCGGGCTGCTGGGGATCTTGGCTAGAATCCTGTTTTCAAAAATATCCCGGCAGCGTTTGTTAGAGCAGCTTCGTAGGGCATGGGGAGCATCTGAAAAGCCGGAGAAAAAGCACAACTTTAAAGAGATTGAGCTGTATTTCAAGTTGGCTGGCAAGGAAACAGCGTTTGCCATCGATGATCGCACCTGGGCAGATCTTACCGGTGATGAGATTTTCAAGTACATAGATCGCACCTGCACAGTTGTGGGGCAGCAGTATCTCTACAAGCTCCTTCGAACACCGGTGTTCGAACTAGACGAGCTTAAAAGGCGGTCACAGCTGATCGAGATATTTCAATCAAACCCTGGATTGCGGGAGCAGATCCAAGTCGCCCTTACGAAACTGAAAGATGCCAGTCCCACTGCCATTGAAATGGTGTGGGAGCCACCTGCGCTGCCGAGTCTGCGCTATGGCTGGGCATATAATCTTTTGTTTTACTCAGCCTGCGCAGCTCCTGTTATCCTGCTTTTTTCGCTTCCATTTGGGGTTCTAGTGGTAATTGCAATTTTTATCATTAATCTTTTCATTCACAACAAGATGCATAAAAGAATATCCGGTTTTTTTCACACGATTAGGACCTTAACGGTGCTGGTGGAGTTAGCAGGCAAACTAGCAGCAGTGCAGGAGTTACATCGTACGTACGATGCACCAAGGGTTACTAATGCCTTAAAACGGGCCAAAGGTTTTCAGCGTATTGCTTCAACTATTGGACTCGAATCGGCAGATCCAATTTTGGGGAGTTTGCTCCAGTACTTGAGTATCTATTTTCTGCTCGATGTGCGGGGATTTGAACGGGCGATTGCGCAGGTTCGCCAAAATCGTTCTGAGCTGTTATGTCTCTATCAGTGGGTTGGCGAGCTTGATGCACTTCAGGCAGCCGCTTCTTACCGAGACTCTTTGGCGTATTACTGTGAGCCCGAACTAAAAATCGGTGTCAGCTCAAACGATCCAGAAAAGCTTATTGGTGTGGAGATGTATCATCCTCTGCTGCGCGAACCTGTGCCTAATTCCTTAACCATAGGCGAAAAAGGTATTCTGATTACTGGTTCCAATATGTCAGGCAAGTCTACGTTTTTACGCACGGTCGGTGTCAATGCTCTGTTCGCCCAGAGCATTTTTACCTGCTTTGCCAGAAGGTATTCGTCAAGATTTGTTAAACTTATGACTGTAATCGGCAGAGCGGATAATCTGATTGAAGGAAAAAGCTATTACCTTGTTGAAGCCCAGTCGATTCTGCGGATAATTAAGGAAATAGAGACTGATAACAAGACAGTGATAATGGCTATCTTTGATGAAATGTATCGGGGCACTAATTCCGAGGAGCGAATAACAGCGGGGTTCCGTGTGCTTAAATTCGCAGCCCAGAAACACACCGTGATTCTTGCAGCTACCCACGATTTGGAACTGACTGAAATGCTGACGAAGCAGTATGTAAACTATCATTTTCGGGAAAAAATCGGTGAATACGGCCTTGAATTCGATTACACTCTTAAGCCAGGACCTTCCCAAACTCGCAACGCGATAGAGCTGTTAAAAATTCTAGGGTACCCAAAAGAAATCACAGGTTGAACTGCTCGCTCTGGATATACTATAAGAAAACATCCAGAGGTGACAGCATGGATCGAAGCAAACAAATTGAACTGCTGAACGAACTGATTAAGGGAAACAGATGGCTGTCGATGCTTACCGAAGTGCACTGAAGTTTCAGAAGGATCCGCAGGTTAAACAGATGCTGGAGCCTTTGCAGTTGACCACTCCCAGCATGCTGCAGTGCTGAGTGAGCGGGTACGCCAGTTAGGGGGACACCCCAACCAAGGCACCGGAATAGGTGGAATGATGGCAAATGCTGCAGCGGCAATCAACTCCATGATCAGCCCTGAACGGCTCCTGAAGCAGGTGTACAGCGGAGAGGACAAAGGTATTCATGCTTACGAAGACCGCATCGATGAACTGGATCCTGAGAGTCAGAACCTTGTCCAAAATATTATGGAAGAGAATCATGATCATCTGCGCCTGTTTAAGAAGCGGATGGAGAGTGAAAAACGGGAATATGACAAATAAAAAACAGGAGAAATACCATGAGAAACCGGGCATTTTTCTTAGATCGTGACGGTGTTTTGAACAAGGCTTATAAGCGTCCTCCCAACAAGCCGGAGGAACTGAAGATGATCAGCGGGGTAGGCGAGGCGATTGCTCGCCTGAATTCACTAGGCTATCGCGTGTTTGTGGTGACTAATCAAGGCGGTGTGGGATTAGGCTATATGACGCATGCAGACTTGGACGCAATTCATGATAAGCTGGCCGCACACGTTGAAGCAGCCGGCGGTCAGATTGATGAAATCAGAGCCTGCACCCATAAACCAAAGGCGGGGTGTTCCTGCCGCAAGCCGAAACCGGGCATGCTGCTCGAGCTAGCTGAAAAATATGATATTGATCTTACTGAATCTTATATGGTAGGAGATCGGGTGATGGATATAGAAGCGGGTAAGCGAGCAGGTACCAAAACAATCTTTGTGGGGAAAACTGAAGCTGCTCCGCCTGAAGCAGACATGGTGAGTCCGAGCCTCATCGAAGCTGTAGTTGAATTGTTTGGTAAATGGGAATAATTAAAGTCTATTTTTGCGGAAATCGGATGTTGACAGGCCGAAGACAACCTGATATGATAATAATCGCACAGCGAAAACAGCTGATTGTCTGGAAAACACTTCCATTTGACTTTCCGGACCGAAACCATTATAATGAATAAATGTCGCCGCTGTTTGCGGCGCAGCAGCAACCAGCTTCAAATCAGAATGAGAAAAATTGGTTGTTGACATTACATCAGCTTCTGTGGTAAGATAAGCCTTGTCGCATGAAGCGAAATGTTAAAAGCTGGACTTTGAAAACTAAACAGCAGAAGTGCGGGTAACTTTTAAGAAAGTTATCAGCTCTGTCAAAAAGAGAGCAGATTAAACTAACCATTTTTATTGGAGAGTTTGATCCTGGCTCAGGACGAACG
>JAAYLQ010000102.1 GCA_012521805.1 Bacillota bacterium | reverse complement strand
ATCGAGCGGAGATTGAGGCTGTAGAGAGTTTCTAATGTTTTTAGATCATTAGTAACCCGAGATGTCAAATCCCCACTATGGTGCTCCTCCAGATAACTAACAGGAAGCCGCTGGATCTTAGCAAAGGTCAGAGTGCGTAAACTGGCAGTAGTGCGGTTAACCACGTAAGCAAAAAGGTAATAGGCCAAGCTGCCAATTAACGCTGTTGCCCCTAACAAAACTGCTGTCTGAACCAGCATGGACAGGAGTACCGACAAGTCTCCCGCTCCAATCGCTGCAGTCATATCAGCAAAAAAAGCTGCCACCAGATAATTGATGGCAAAAGGCACTAGACTAATCACAGTTAAGCTCAGCAGATAGAGGGGTCTGAGCTCAATTAGTTTAATAACCGGTAATAAACCCCGATTTTTCATTCCCCTTCCTCCTTCATCCAGCCTGCTGCAGCTGAGTTTGATACAAGTGGTAATACACTCCCCGAGCTGCAAATAACTGTTCATGTGTACCAGATTCGACAATCCGACCCTGATCGATGACCAAAATTCGATCCGCATTTTTGATCGTTGATAAGCGGTGGGCAATTACCAGTGTGGTCCTGCCTTCCATCAGCTGTTCCAATGCCTGCTGCACCAAATGTTCCGATTCCACATCTAAAGCTGAGGTTGGTTCATCCAGCAGTAAGAGTTCAGCATCCTTCAGCAGGGCTCGAGCAATGGCAATTCGCTGTTTCTGTCCCCCTGATAACCGACTGCCCCGCTCTCCCACAATTGTGTCATACCCTTGAGGCTGACTGACAATAAAACTGTGGGCGGCTGCAGCCTCAGCAGCAGCTCTGATCTGGGCATCACTAGCACCTAACTGACCACAGCCAATATTGGCTCTTATTGTAGTGGGGTATAAATGCGGGTCCTGGGTAACCAGGGCAATCTGCTGGCGCAGCGCTTTTAAGTCCCACTCTGCCAGTTCACGGCCAAAAACTTTAATTGTGCCTGCTTGAGGTCGATAAAACCCGGCAATCAATTTGAAAATTGTGGATTTGCCTGCGCCGCTGGGACCCACAATCGCAGTGGTTTCACCTTTTTTAACTTTAAACGACAGATCCCTAAAAAGCTCAACATCGTTATAGCCAAAGCTGACCCCAGCAAACTCTAAAGCTGTTTCTGAATCAGCAGGGATGACTGCGCTCCCTCCCTGCTCCTCGGGAACATCCAAAATCTCTTGAATGCGACCGTAAGCGGCCATCGCTCTATAAAACTGGCCGATATAATGGGGCAGGGCTGTTAATGGGTTGCTGATATGATTCAGCAAGTTAATAAAGGCAAAGAGATAGCCAATCGTGATCCGACCTTGGACTGCCAGATAGCCGCCATAACCAAAGCACACTATAAAGGGCATAATTCCGGCCGTATATGAAACAAACTGGATGATGCTCTGGTGTTTTGCCAGTTTCAACCCGTAAGTAAAACTCCGCTTAACCTGATCCCGGAACTTGGTTTCCCGTCCAGTTTCAATTCCAAAGGCTTTTATTTCCTGGCTGCCGGCAATACCATCCTGAACCTGACCGTTGACCTCACCAAGACTGTCCTGCAGGTTTCTGCTGGCTTGGTGGATTGGTTTGGCAGCAAGGCTGACTGCAGCTGCCAGTATCGGTGTGAGAACTATCACTACAGCTGTCAGCTGCCAGTTGATTATAATTAAATAAATCAATGCCAGCAGACCAACCAACGGATTATAATCAGCGGCATCAGTTCATTCACCAAAAATTCCCCTACCAAGGCAGCATCATTTGTTAAGCGGCTGATCAGATCCCCTGAGTGCTGCTTTTCGAGGTAGGAGATCGGCAGCCGGTTGAGTTTTTCCACAACTCGCTGCCGCATTTCCGCACCGATTTGTTCACCAAACCGTCCTAGGGCTAATCTCCTGATAAAAATAACAGCTGCTGCGGCCAGCGTAATAACGGCAAACAGGATGCCTGCCTCCAACAGCTGAGCAAAGCTGCCTGAGGTAATCGAGTCCACACCAGTCTTGAGTACCGCTGCAACCATGAGGTCGCTTATCGCTTCCAGTAAAATGCAGCTGATGGCAGTAACTAAAAGGATGCGGTGCTGCCGATAATCTGCCAACAGCTGTTTGAACAGCTTCCACGAAGAATTAGTTTGAGACGACTGCATTGTCTGTAACCTCCTTTAGAACAGAGGATATCATCTCTTGCCAGCTGGGTCTACCGTCCAGGAAAAGCTTCCTCCTTAAGACTGAAAAAAAATAAGACTGCCTTGTCGGCAGCCTCGTCTGATCGATTGTAAAACTATAACAGCACAGAAACCTGATCCCGGTCCATGCGGGCAATGCACTCCCTAATTTTATTGCGCAGATAAGGGTCTTCAGTAGCTGCATTGCGAACCTGGCGCAGCAGATCGATGCCGCGGCGAAAGGCAAATACTAAATCGCCTTCATCAATCTGAGCGGTTTCCATCAATGCAGTGAAACTTTCCCCTTGGGACCAGCGATAGGCTAAAACTGCAATGTGATCGTTAAATTCAACCGTTGAATAACCTAAGAACCGTTCTTCCAGTTTAGCTAGTTTGAACAGCAATTTGTAAGCAGGAGTAAAGTTGAGTTTATGTCTAATCTTAGTCTCATTGCGCCGCGGTTCATACCCGATCGAAACAGCCAGCGCATTTAACTCGGAAATGCTGTACTTATGGAACCATCCTTCCATAAACAGTTCGGTAATCAGCAGCTCCTGACCGTGGATTTGGCTGGCAAATTCCCCAGCTGCAGTTAGTTTCCCTCCCTGCAGGTATCCCAGGGACTGGAGCAGTGCCTTTTTATCCTGATACTCCTGATAGTATCTGCTCTGGGGAGCAATCTGCTGCTCCCGCTTGATCAGATTTTGGAAGCGGTGCAGTAACTTGCGATAGCGCTTAGCATTCCGCCGGCACTGCAGCTGTTCATCTTTAGGGCAGTCCTGCAGATCGGCATGCTTCAGGGACTTTTTGATCGCAGCAATCTGCTGGCGCAGCCGCCGCTTGGCCCGGGGATGCCGCTCCTTTTTTAAGAGCTTCTCAAACTGCTTCAGCTTCCGCAGCTGCCGCTCGAAAACCACCGGGCAGCCCTCCGCATCAGTATGCTCACAGAACTGATCCAGCTCAGTTCGCATTTCTGCGATTCGCTCCCGCAGAAATTCCCGCTCGTCCAGCGCCTGATATGTAGCAAAGTTCTGCCCTAGGATCCGATAGATCTGCTCATCATCATAGTTTTTAATCAAATTCAAAATAGAGTTATACGTGAGGGCAAATTGGCTCTGAAGCGGCTCAATCTGGGATTCCTTCATGCTGGGCAGATCCTGGGGATCATAATAATTTAGATCGACCAGCATGAAAACAAAGCCTTCTGTATCAATCCCCCGCCGTCCTGCTCTCCCTGCCATCTGAAAGTACTCGCGGTTGGTGATTGCCCGAAACGACTGTCCGTCCCATTTGGTGCTGGAATCAAAGCAGACGCTTCGGCACGGAAAATTTAAACCCACAGCGAATGTTTCAGTACAGTACAGCACTTTAATCAGACGGTGGGTGAACAGCTCTTCCACCACATCTTTTAAAGCTGGCAGCATCCCAGCGTGGTGATAGCCAATCCCCTTCAGGAGCAGGCTGCGCAGGCCCTGCCACCGCTCACTTAAGATTTTCGGATAACGGGCACTGACAGCATCGATCACCGCTTCCGCCTGCCTGCGCTCCTCATTTGTCAGGAAATTATACTCAGCGCCGAGTTCTATCGCGTTCATCTCGGCTTTTTTGCGGCTGAACGTAAAAAACAGACAGGGCAGGTATCCATCTTTGATCTCGGCGATTAAATCCACATGGGTAGTAGCTGGCAGGTCATGACCATCGGCCTGTTTCATCCTGCCCAACGCTTTTTTCACCCGCTTGCGAAACTGATTAACTGGTACAACTCCCATGCTTTTTTCAAAGAAATAATGGCGGAGAGGCACAATCCGTTCAAAATGGGTTACAATCTTGATTTCCTGCTTCTGGGTTTGACTGATCCACTCTGCCAGCTGCTCCACATTGGGAATTGTGGCACTCAACCCTAAAAAGCGCATAGCTGCGGGCATGAAGATCAGACTTTCTTCCCATACACTGCCTCGTTCTGGATCGTCTATATAGTGAATCTCGTCAAAAATAACGTACCGCACATCACTGACCCGTTCTGGAGACTCCTGCAGGAGGTTGCGAAAGATCTCTGTAGTCATGATCAGGACAGGTGCCTCGGGATTTAACACCACATCGCCAGTTAAAATCCCGACAGCATCCTCACCCATGATAGCTTTAAATTCCTTGAACTTTTGATTGCTCAACGCCTTAATTGGTGCAGTGTAGACTACCCGACCATTTTCCTTGTGGATTTTTTCAATCAAATAGTCGGCAATCAGCGTTTTACCGACACCTGTCGGTGCAGCAACCAAAACGGAATAGTTCTGATCAATATATGATAAAGCTTCCTGCTGAAAGGGGTCTAAAACAAAGCCGCGATACATTTCTGTTGCGCCGTTTATACTCAACGAAATCCTCCTTATTATTCCTGGACTAGCGGCTGCTTGAGTTAACAGCTGCTAATGAAACCTCAGCAGCATAAGCACTTGAGGAAACTGTATCGCCCATGCCAACTGTGCTGACCGGATTCGGGATCACATGGGCGGGAACAATCAGCAACCAATGGTCATCCATTTCCATAATGCCTGTATCAAGCATTTCATCGGTAACCGGCAGTCCTAAACTCTTCGCCTCGCTGACAAACGCCTTCAGCTGCTCCATTCCGATGTCACTTAATGGATAATCAGCCATCTGGGCTACATCCTCCAGGGGTACAGCTCCTCCCTGCTTAGCCTTAACTCCATTTACTGCTGAAGCAAATAGACACGCCTGCCGCACTAAGGCTGGATCAACATCATAAGGTTTCATCAGTACAACTACATAATAACCAAGGTTGTGGAGTTGAATACGGGGAACCTTTAATTCCCGAGCGGCTGCTAGACCACCTTGATATAAACTATAAGCTCTTTCATTCTCTGTTATTTCCTCAGCTAGCTCGGAATATCCGAGTCCTTCTAAGAGCCTGCGGATTTCATTCTCGTTAATGCCGAAACTGGTAAATAACGGTGCTAAATTTTTGAGTAAAATAACTTCTTTTTCTCCGTCCGGCATCGGCACATATTCCAAATGCAGTTTTAAATCAGGGTTAGCAGATTTTAAGCGCTTTAGGTCATCAGTACTCAGCTTAATGTACTCTTCTAGGGTCTCTGCCCGGCCTTCAATTCTGCCGTGGTGATAGCCAGCCATAAAGGCCACATCAATATTCTGCCCCATTTCCGCTAAATGCGGCGCAATTTCCGGATCAAATCCCATAGCAGCTTTTGGATTTCTGGTACCTAAAATAACTCGGTTCGCTCTAGGTGAAACAATCTCTTCATCACCAAATTTAAACTTCATGCCTTTTGGATACTCGAATATATAATTCAGTTTTGTCCACTGATCATTAACTGCATCGCGGATTGGGATCCACGTAATGCCATCGTTAACCTTTGGATACAGCACATTTTCGTCAAAAATTGCTGCCTGCTTTGGTGACAATACCGGACAGTAAACGCAGCTGGTTGCACCAAGGGCTGCCATTTGGTTGGCAATAATCCCTGCCTGTCCACCCATTGCTTCTTCGCGCTCCAGGAAGACCTCACTGAACCAGTCTCCCAGCTTGCTGTCCATGACACCATAGTGGGATTTGCCTACTCTAATACATTCCTTGAGTAGAGCCATAAACTCCACATTTGTAGCAACAGGATAAATCTCTGTTGGCTCCGCAGGAGGGTTATCGAGTACCTGTGGTTCCCGCTCGATAACACTTTCGATCATTTCTGCGTTCAGCTTGATCACTACATCTACATTTGCGTTAAACCCGGCTAATACCCGGCAGTTGAGTTTTGTTGTGAGTGCTTGCTTAAGCAAATCTTTCCACATTAATTGTCATCCTCCTATCCAACGAATATACCTTTAATATTAACGTTTATGCCACAATCTCCTGCTTAGGTAGCTATTATTTGCAGTTGTTTTTCGTTGGTAAACTTTAAAGCCTGCACAGCTTGACAAAATCAGCAGTAAACGGGAAATTCACTTATTGCTCTCACTAATTCGATGCACATGTTTATTCCCTATTTTTATATGTGAGCGAGTTTTTCTGCTATCTCACTAACTGTCTTACCGTTTGTATTTATCTTGATCGTATTTAACTGATGATACAGAGGGATTCGGGCAATACTTCTGTCGATCACATCCGGCTTTCTTTTACCGGCTGCAATATCTTTTCTAAGACGCTCACGCAGTTCTTCTTCATCACAGATTAAAGAAATCGTCTTAATTTCACAATTCGTCGTATCAAGGTTGTTGAGGATTGTATCAATAATTGACTGTTCGTGCATTACCCAGCAAAAAATGATGTTATCGTAGGCAGTGCAGCGGATGAACTGATTCAGCAGAAAACAAATATTTTCCATCACCATATTTTTGGTTTCTTCGGTTACCTGAAACGGGTGCGCATCCCAACACCAGTCACCGTCAAGAAAGACACTGTTATTAAGTTTGAATTTAAGCTCTTGGCATACCGCCGTTTTTCCGACACCCATTGTGCCGCCAATTAAATACAATTTTTTCATTTATTAGCACCTGCAATTAATCTATCTTTCAATTTCAGAATAAAGGGATCCACCAGTATATGACACCATCTAAAAAACCTTCGTAAATTACAGTTAGAATTCCTGCCAAACGATTTACTAGGTGTCACTTCATCTACCAGCATTACTGCAATATAACGTAGAATCAGTGCTATAATTGACCTGACCCGAAGATGTCAAATGGGTAGCGTTAAGTGTTGTAAAACACCGGGGAAAGGTGTATACTTATCAATATAGTAATAAATATAAAGGAGGTGCCTTTCTTGAGCACACTGCAAGAAAGAGTACAAAAAGTGCTGGACTTAATCCGTCCCCAAATTCAAGGCGACGGTGGAGATGTAGAGTTAGTTGGCATTGATGAGGACAACGTGGTTACTGTTCGCTTGACTGGTGCCTGCGTAGGCTGCCCAATGTCCCAATTAACTTTAAAAGCAGGTATTGAACGCATTATCAAACAGCAGATACCTGAAATCACTGCTGTTGAGGCTGCAAATTAGTAAATTAGGGTAGGCTTATTTATGCCTACCCCTATTTATTTCGATGGAGGAATGAGGATGGATCGGTTATTTGCCCAAGCAGCTAAGCTAGGATTAGATTCTGTTGCTGTTACCCATCCAGGTCAATTTACAGAATTCCTGCCTAAGCTGGAAGCACTAAAAGCAAAAAAGCTCTATCCTGACTTTGTCGAGCAGGATCTGAATATTCGGATCAATCCCAAGGCTGTTCTGCCCAGTGCTAAAGCGATTATCAGCGCTGCGGTTGCCTACAAAACCGAAACCCCCAAGCTGGAACCCAAATCCGGTCTGATATCCCGTTATGCCTGGGGTAAGGATTATCACCTTGTCCTTACCGAACGGCTGGAGGCTTTGGCTCAGTGGATACAGGCAAACTTTGGCGCAACAGAGTATGCAGTTTGTGTTGACACTAAACCAACTATCGATCGGGCAATCTTCTTACGGGCTGGTCACGGCTGGTTGGGAAAAAACTGCTGTGTTTATCTTCCCAAACGGGGTTCGTGGATCTTTTTAGGCAGCATCCTCGTGGATGTAGAGCTGCCTGCCACCAATCCCCAACCTGCCCCATCAACATCACCATGCGAAAACTGCGATTTGTGCATTAAGGCCTGTCCGACCGGAGCCTTATTTGCCCCATACCAGATAAATCCTTACATCTGCATTTCCTATTTAACCCAGATGAAAGGCATGATCCCCCTTGAACTCCGGGAAAAAATCGGTGTCAAACTGTGGGGCTGTGATAACTGCCAGCAGGTCTGTCCGGAAAATCAGCGGGCTCTGCTCTGTTCCCATGAGGAATTTGCACCATTAGAAGGACCCAGCATCCCAGTGATCCCACTGTTAAATATCACCAATCGGGAGTTTAAGCACCGCTTTGGCCAAACACCAATGGGATGGCGCGGCAGAGGCATAATCCAGCGCAATGCTGCCATTGTCTGCGGAAACCTAAAACTAACAGAAGCAGCTTCCGAGCTTAAGATCGCTTTGGAGGACCCGAAACCTGTTGTGCGGGGTACAGCAGCCTGGGCATTAGGAAAAATTGGCACACAAAAAGCCAGGCAGATCCTGGCTGATCATAAACTCAAAGAAACAGACCCGATAGTAGCGGCAGAAATTGAACAGACCCTCAACCATTAGTGAACGTTTTTCAGGCGCGCTGGAAAACCATGCTTGTTCAGAATTCGAACTGCTTTTTCCGCTGAACCGGTTTGGGCAAAACCGAGCCTTAACGTGCCGCCTTCCCCTTCCCGCACTCTAAGAATCTCAATGTCATCAATATTAACATTCTGTCCGCCCAAAACAGCCGCTACCTCGCCAATCATTCCCGGGCGATCAGGAATAGTAACGATAATCTCATCCAAGAACGGCCAATAACCTTTCATTTTGGCTGGAATCTGATCCCGCACAGTTTTGGCCTCATATAACTGCTGTTCAAACTCGTGCTCTGAATCTGAAACTAGTGCTCGCTTCATTGCGGTGAGACTGGCAGTGAAGCGATCAATCATTTCAATAACCTGCTCTTTATTGCTAAAACAGATATCTTTCCACAGTCCAGGATTCCCCGAGGCAATTCTGGTTGTATCCTTGAACCCCCCTGCAGCTAAAGCCAGAGTCATGGGATGCTCCTCAGCCAGCTCAGCCGCTGTCTGGACAAGAGCTGCTGCAGCGATATGCGGCAGATGGCTGATCGCCGCTGTAATCTTGTCATGGGTTTCCGGATCAAGCACCAGAGATTTAGCGCCCACTCCTTCCACCAAAGTCCGCACCCGCTCCAGCGCCTGGAGATTGGTCCGTTTAGTTGGCGTGAGTAGGTAAATCGCATTTTCAAACAGATATGGGTCAGCGCCTCCCACACCAGCGGTTTCCGCTCCCGCCATGGGATGTCCGCCGACAAAAGCATTGTTCGACAGCAGCTTCTCTGCTTGTGCCACAAACTCGCCTTTGGTGCTGCCCACATCAGTCACAACTGCTTGAGGCGGTAAATACCCCCGGATACTTTCAAGAATCTTTAGGTTGGAGAAAATCGGAGCTGCTAAGACCACTAAGTCTGCATCCCGCACCGGCGTATAATCCAGCGAGTATGTACAAACTGCTCCCAATTCTTTAGCTAATGCTAAGCTGTGCTCGTCAATATCGATGCCTACAACCTGGTTGGCCAGCTTGTGCTTACGCACAGCCATCCCTAATGAGCCGCCAATTAATCCAACGCCAATAATCACTATTTGATCAAATATTACAGCCACAGGGTGTTCCTCCTAATCCACACATCCATTAAACTATAATATTTGACTAAACCGGTGCAATCCCTGCAAGTCACCGCCGCGGCAATCCCGCCGATTTTAAGCATTTATCCATATTCTTCAACTGAGCCCAAGTCCCTGTTTAATTGCTGCCCGGGCCAGCTGATCACAGCGGTTGTTCCAGTGATTATCGCTGTGGCCTTTTACTTTAATCCAGTTAATTTCATGCTTTTCAGCAAGAGCCAACAGCTCCTCCCATAAATCCCGATTGCTCACCGGCTGATTTTTAGCGTTTTTCCAGCCCCGCTTCAGCCACCCAGAAAACCAATCCTGTAAAAAAGCATTGACAAGATAAGCACTGTCAGAATATAAATTAACTTTGCTGCCGGTTTTCAGCCGCTTTAAGGCTTCAATCGCGGCTGTCAGCTCCATTCTCTGGTTGGTTGTATTCGGCACATACCCACTATACTCCTCAATCACTTCGCGAATCCTATCCTGGTAGATAATAACAACACCCCAACCGCCCGGTCCCGGGTTGTTGGTGCAGGCACCATCAGTATACACTTCAATCCTTTGCTCTGCCATTTTAACCACTCCCTATCAGTTAATGTCGATTTTCTTGGCATTTTAACTGGAATATGATAGATTTAAAATATAACCATTATTATATTGCAGGAGGTGAAACCATGGAAGAAAAACTGGAAATCCTGGATGCTGAATCCCGCCATCTAGGCAAAACCTGTGCTAAATGTGAACAAAAACTGGAAATCAATGACGAAATAGTTGAGTGTCCCCGCTGT
>JAAYLQ010000101.1 GCA_012521805.1 Bacillota bacterium | reverse complement strand
GAACCATACTGACTTTATTTTTTCAGTGGCAGCGGAAGAATTTGGCTTTATCGGAGCCAGTGCCATCCTGCTCCTTTATGCTCTGCTGATCTGGCGGGGAATCAAAATTGCTGTGCTCGCAAAAGACCGCTTTGGCACTCTGCTGGCAGTTGGCTGCGTCAGTTACTTTGTCTGCCACATCGTAATTAATATTGGAATGACTGTTGGCATCATGCCCATCACCGGTCTGCCGTTACCGTTCCTTACCTATGGCGGAAGCACTCTTTTAACAAGCCTATTAGCGGTTGGCATCCTCCTGAATGTGGGACTCCGCCGGCAAAAGATTATGTTTTAGCGATAGGGCAAGGGTAAGCATGGTAGTAGCGGCGAAAAAACTGCAGGTAGCAGCCGCTACTACACCTGAATCGTTAAACAATAGCGCAGCTATAGTGGCTGTGAGAGTACCGGCAATCCCAATCACCAGGTCATGGTGATGCCGTAACAGCCACTGCAGATACCGGCTCGGCCAAATTAGACTGGTCCCCATAGCAGCAATGGCGATTAACAGCGCCCTGCTCCAGATGCTGTAGCGCAGCAGCCGCAGGTTCATATTCAACTTGCGGATAATGATTTCTTTAGCTGCCTCTAAACCATTGACGCTGATCAAATCTGTTGTAGTGCCAATATGAGACTGCATATCTTCAGGACGTCCCCCATCGAAATACATGAGACCAAGCAGAGCTGCAGCCACCGCCAGCCCGACTACAACCACGCTCACCGGCCAAGATAAGCGTGTATGGGCAAGCAGCCAAGCAAGACCGAAGCCGCAAATTGCCGCAATCATACCACCCACATTTGTTCCCCACTGGGGAGCTGCAATCACAGCTGTAACAGCCAAAAACAGCACCAAGTCAATTACAGTGGTAAATCTAGCTCTCTTTCCCATTCTTTCCCTAAACAAAGCCCACCCCATAATTGCAGAGCCAATTAGAATCCCCATATATTCATTGCCGAGACCATAATAGCGTGCTCCTCCCACCGGATCATAGCCTAAAAAGGAATAGCGAATCCACTCTGAACCCCGGAGTACATCGACAACAATCAAAGCAGCGGTCGCTGCAGCCACGACCATAATGCTGACCAACTGATTCTGATAGCGGCTGTGGAGCAGGATTAAACTGACAATAACTATCGCTGGCCAGTACCAATCCTGAGGCAGCACCAGCAGCACTAACGGAAGGGATAAACTGATTAAAAGACATAACTGAACCAAGCGCACAAACTGATGCGGCAGAACTTTAGGAATAATTAACAGGGCTAGGGTAATCAGGTAGAGGATGACCTGGAAACCCACCAAGAAACGAAGCACATGACTGCGGTATTGATTTATCCAAAAGAATTTTTGCTCCACCACCTCGATCACGGCCATTGCCGCCTTTGTGTCCATCGCCTCTACCGCTATCGACCTGCCCAGCATCACCCCGCTATCGGCAGACAGCAGCCCCACAATAGTGGGAGCAAGATCAATATTGCTCACAATCCCAGGCCACTTAGTAGTACCAGAAGACAGCAGCCCCGGCTCCTTACCAACAATAACCACCGGTGCTAGCCACTGACTCGAATCGGCTCGTTCACTGCTGGGATAGGGAGCAGCGATCAGCAGCACGGCGTTGGGCAGGGCATTATGTAGCATTTGAATAAAATCCCAAGCCTCAGCCACCATTCGCCTTCTGATGGTTTCCCTCTGCTCAGGAACTAGAAACCCGGCATAAGTAGTGTACCGATAAGGGTCACCCAGATCAATAACTGCCAAATCCGCATCAGCTGCAACAACCGCCTGGAACAACCGCTGGTAGTCTGTCCGCATCCCGTGGGGATAATCACTGCTGTTGATCAACAGCTCTTCACCCACTAAGCCTGATGCCGCTTTGCCGCTGGAATCCATTCCCACCAAGGCAGCCCAGCGAGTTCTGCCATCTTTACCATCACTGTTGCCGAACACCGCGGTCTTAAGTCCCGCTGCCTGGAGGCGATCCGCCAAGGCGCCCACTTCAAGAGGATATTTTGCCTGAGCGAAAGCCCCAGTAATTGATGCTATCTTTAAATTAACTATCTCTGGTTCAGACGGTTGCTGCCCAGTTCGGAGTGCATAGATATCCGCTGCCCGCATTCCATAAATCAGCTCATCAGTGTGAAGCATCCCAGCAGCACCTTCAACACCAAAAGCTCGGGAACCGCTGGCAATAGTTAAGTAGGCACCGGAAACCGGATCCCCGCCGCCAATGCGCGTATTCATGGTACCTAACGCCATCATTCCCCCATTGTAAAGTGGACTGATTTTAACATCTTCCCAAGCCATGCCGTGCCAGAGTATTAAAAGCAGCTGCGGTTCCTGGGCCACTGCTGGCAGACTAAACAGGTTGACTGCTGCTGCACTTAAGAAAAGCACCAATAATATTCGCCGTATCAGGTCCTTCACCACACGGTCCCTTCCTCTATTAGTTCTTGATATTGGAGCTTTGTTGCTTTAATCATCTGATCAATCCCAAAATAGCGGACAACTGTCCGGTAATTATAATCACCCATTCTCTGCTGTTTGCTCGGATCTTTCGCAATCTGCAGAATTGCCGCCGCCAGCCCTGGAACATCATTTGGCGTAAAGAAAAGTCCACTTTTCCCCGGGACAACCACTTCCCGCATGCTGGGAATATCACTCACCACTAAAGGCAGCTTCGCTGCCATTGCCTCTAATACACTAACACTCAGACCTTCACTAAAACTCGGCAGCACAAATAAGTCCCAGCCAGCCATGAGGAGGGGAACATCTCTGCGGAATCCTAAGAACTTGACATGTTCCTGAAGCTGGAGCGCCCGGGCATACTGCTCTAATTGTCCCCGCATCGGGCCATCACCGACAATCACAAAGCGCACCTGGGGCAGAATATGCTGCAGAAGTGCAGCTGCCTGCAGCAGACAGGTGATCCCCTTCTCAGGAATCAGCCGCGCCACCACCCCAATGATGAAGTGATCAGCCTTTAACCCCATGGCAGCCAGTGCTTCTGAACGGGTATAGCCTTCAAAACGGCGGTAAT
>JAAYLQ010000100.1 GCA_012521805.1 Bacillota bacterium | reverse complement strand
CCAACCAGCCGCCAGCAAACTGAAGCTCGATTCCAGCCAAATTTTTAAATGCCACGCTCCGATCCAAGTGATGATAATTAATAAAAATGTAATGTATGTGGTTTTTACTATTGCTGTTTCTGAACTATGCTTCTGCATTCCATTTCATCCTTACATTTTGGATATTTATCTCATTTGTTCTGCGCTAAACCAACAGAATCCTATTACCCTGTTAATTTCTTGATCATTCCGGGATACTTACTAAAATCGCTCACATATACTTAACCAACAGATAATTGGGGGGTTTTTATCGTGAGTGAATCGTTGGATAGAACCCGAAAGCCAAATTTTTTAATGATTATGGTAGATCAGGAGCGCTACCCCGTAGTTTACGAAACGCAAGAATTGAAGCAGTGGAGAAAGAAATACCTTAAGGCTTATGAGCTGTTGAAAAGCAGAGGATTGGAGTTTAAGAATCATTATGCGGGCAGCACAGCCTGCGTACCCAGTCGAGCCACTATTTATACCGGACAGTATCCCTCACTCCACGGTGTTTCCCAAACTGATGGAGTCGCAAAATCAGCATATGATCCAGATATGTTCTGGCTTGATCCACATACTGTACCTACTATCGGCGATTATTTCCGAACAGCTGGTTATCAAACGTATTGGAAAGGAAAGTGGCATGCATCTCTGGCAGACATTACTGTTCCTGGCACACACGATGCGTTCCTGTCCTATAACCCGAACAATGGCGTCCCGGTGCCGAAAAATGAGCGGTTATATGTAGAGGCTAATAATCTTGGGGATTACGGATTTGACGGCTGGGTAGGACCAGAACCACACGGCAGCAATCCAAGAAATTCAGGTTCGTCTGCAGCTACTGGTGTCAGCGGTAGAGATGTGGTCTATAAACAGCAGACAGTTGAACTGATTAAACACCTTGATCAAATGCACAGAAGTAATCCAGAAGCAGAACAAAAACCCTGGTTCATTATGTGCTCCTTCGTCAACCCGCATGATATTGCCATCTTTGGCGCAGCATCACAGCGTTCTGACCAATTTTCCTTTAAAGTCGACCCTTCTGTTCCCCACATTCCTCCAGCTCCTACCGCTCATGAATCTTTAGCAACTAAACCTTAAGCACAATCAAGTTACAGGCGGATCTACTCTCTAGCGCTGCAGCCGTTGGTGGATACCTTATTCTACCGCCAGCTATACTACAGCCTGCAGTTAGAAGTAGATCGCCAGGTTCATGCTGTACTTAATGCCCTGATGCAGTCGTCTTTTTACGAGAACACGATTGTGATTTTCACCTCAGATCATGGAGAACTGTTGGGAGCACACGGCGGTTTGTTCCAGAAATGGTACCAAGCCTATGAAGAAGCTATTCATGTGCCTCTAATCATCCACAATCCTGTTTTGTTCCCCAAACCCAGAACAACAGAGACGCTGACCAGTCATGTTGATCTGCTACCTACTCTGCTGGGTTTAGCGGGCTTAGCTACAGATAAGCTGCAGAAAATACTTAAAAAGGACCATACCGAAGTGCATCCATTGGTAGGACGCGATCTTTCGCCACTGGTCTTAGGACAAAACTGTCCTCAAGTAGATGGACCGATTTACTTCATGACCGATGATAATGTTACTCAAGGCCTGAACCAAGTCAGTATTGCCGGCATACCCTATCCAGCTGTGGGCCAACCTAACTCGATTGAAACTGTGATCACACCACTGCCCACAGGAAAAGGTGGAACAGATGAAGTTTGGAAATACTCCCGCTACTTTAAAAACCCGCAGTTTGAAAACATTCCAGGTAGAGGTGATCAGTTTGGCTATCGGGGTCAACGTGTAAGAATGACCTTTAACCCCGGATGCAGACCAGATGAGCAGCAGTGCAGACCTGTACCGGATGAGTTTGAAATGTATAATTTGACAAGAAACCCCTTAGAAACGCAGAATTTAGCCAGCAGTCCTTTCCGCACTCCAATAACGATAAAAATTCAAGCGATCCTGCACCAGATTCTGGAAGAACAGAGGGCAGAAAAGCGACTGTATCCTACTAATTAGCAAACCGCTAGGCCTACAGCCTAGCGGTTATGTAATCACCGAGTGATAACCGTACCAGCTCTTCCCTTTACTGCTTCATTAACTTCAGTTAGGGAGGTTATAATCGCCCGCTTTCCTCCTGCTTTGACAAAATCCAGTGCCGCTTGAATCTTGGGTGCCATGCTGCCTGTACCAAACTGCCCTTCTGATAAATAGCGTTCGGTCTCTGCAGCAGTCAAATGGTCTACATCTTGTTCGTTTAACTGACCAAAGTTAAGCTTTACATTGCTGACATCTGTAAGTAAAACAAGTGCATCCAGACCTAGGTCGCGGGCCAGCAGGGCGCTGGCAAGATCCTTATCAATTACCGCATCTATGCCTACAAGCTGATTGTTTTTCTCGACTACTGGAACACCTCCACCTCCTACCGCAATTACAAGCCCACAGTGCTCCAGTGCATGTTTGATTATTTCTAACTCAAGAATCTTAATGGGTTGTGGTGAAGGGACCACCCTCCTCCATCCCCGCCCGCTGTCATTAATCCAGGTTTCTCCCTGCTCCATTTTCTCTTTAGCATACTGTTCCGAAAAAAACGGACCGATCGGTTTTGTACATCTCGAAAACGCTTCATCGCTGCTGTCAACTAATACCCTTGTGACGATCGCGGCAGTTTGAACGGCTTTTCCACGCTGGCGGAATTCATTTTCCAGTTCGCACTGGAGCATGTAACCCAGCTGACCCTGAGTTTGGGCTACACAGGAATGGAGCGGCTGTACCGGTATTTGTTCAGCAGCCGATTCATTTTGTATGAGGATGTTCCCAACCTGGGGTCCATTGCCGTGGGTAATTACCATTGAGCAGCCCTGCTCGTAGAGTTCCGCCAACTGGCTGCAGCAGCTGCGGATGTTCTCCAACTGTTCCTCATACGTCCCCATTTGACCGGCTCGAATAATTGCATTACCGCCAAAGGCAATCAGCAGTTTGTCCATACTTCCCATCTCCACACTGAAATTTTTCTTTTTATCATAACACTACTGATATGCTGAAGTAAATATCTTAATTTCAATGGCTCGTAGTTTTGCCATCAATTGAGTGATGATCCATTTTACAAAGCGATTTTCAAAGGTATCAAAAGAAATCCGTTTTTCGCGTAGACAAATGGGAACCTCTTGACCATCCAATCAAACCTGAAGGCTATGGAATATCCGGAAGCTATATCTATACAAATATTCTATTATTAGAAAAAGCCAGTACTCTACCGGAATTAAGCATCAAGACTTTAGATGAGTGGCGGACTTGGCTCGAGCTAAAAAGACTCCAACCAGAAATCAAAGTATTAATGGATAAAACTAGGCTAAAACAAGAAACAAGGACAAAAGGCTTTAAAGTACATGATATGATTGTGAGCATAGAGGACGGGCATATTTACAATTTGTAAAGATAACAACACGGTTATAGTTACAGTACAGGAATTTATCCACAATTTGCGAG
This sequence comes from Bacillota bacterium, assembly GCA_012521805.1. GTDB lineage: Bacteria > Bacillota > Limnochordia > Darwinibacteriales > DTU012 > DTU012. The sequence continues at coordinate 2,883 of JAAYLQ010000100.1, read as the reverse complement.
GTGTACTGAAAAAGTTAACAGTATAGAAATCACACTCCTACTTTAGTACTCCATCCCCATTTTTTCCCCCAGCCTGTAGCCCATGCAGCCGTAGTTTCATACCATATAATGAACTTGAATCAACAAGCTAGGAGTGTGATACGATGTCTGAGCCGAGTATTCCAAGCGAAATAAATCTGACGCTAGACCAATCCATCACCCTTTTATTGGCATCGATTGGTATGGAAGAGCTCAGTCTGGCTCATTTAATAAATGCTGAAGCAGAAAAACTCCAGATGGTTTTAGGGACACTGGAAAATGGGCAGCCTCCTCCACCAATTACAAGTCTTGAGGATCTGTTAGCAGTAAATAACAGCATCCGCAGCACTCTCAGAGAGGTTATTAAAAACCAAATGATGCTGCAGTTTAAATTGGAAGACGTCTTAAGGCTTATTGAGATGGAGGAGGAAGACGGTCCAATAGTATTTGACTGCAATTGTTCTGTCTCTGCTGAATTACAAGAAACCGGTGTGAATATCAGTCTGCTTGATCTGCCAATACTGCAGGCAGATGTCAACTTAGCCATCAATATCTGTCCTGAGTGCAGCAGTGAAGGCAGTTCGTTAACTCTCGGTCTTACCGGACTCCCAATAATTATTGGCAACATTAGCTTTAATTTAACTGATATCGCATCAATTGTCTGCGGAGATAATACACTAACATTAACTGGTGCTGGCACTGCTACTGGCCTTCTTGCAGGTCTGCTGAACCTGTCGTTAGAAATCGATGGCACAGCGGGAACAGTAGAATTGGAGCTGCTTGACCCAATTCTTGGCACTACAGTTCTGAGTTTCCAACTTACTGGATTAGATATAGAAGTTACACCCTGCAATTAACTAAGCCATTTTCAAAAAAGGCCCTTGTTAGTGGGGCCTTTTTCAATTAAAGCAGAGCTTTATACCTAGCAGCGGACTTTCCTAGGTTAATCTGCTTCGGTGCTGGCTGCTGGCGGCACACTTCCAGCAGATCTTCAAGCTTATACTGCAGCAGAATTTGAAACTTGATTACCGCCTGCAGCATACTAACTACTTCTCGCTGAACCGCAATAAAATTCTCTGGAGTGAGCGGAGTCTGCTTGCTCGAAATCACCGCCCTCAGTTTTTCCGCCTCGGCATTGATTAGATTTGCTAGCGCTTTTTCTTCAAGCGCAATAGATTCTAACAGCTCACAAATAGCTTCTGGACAGCAGTATCTGGCACCCACCTGACTCACCAACCCTATAACCCTTTTTCATTTCTTCATTATATGGAGTTAAGCAGCAGATGACACCGTATTCCTAAAGGATTAAACTACTTCATGCGATACTTTCGCTGTGCTTTTTACTTTCCGCAAACCAGGAAAGGTTTGCCGGTTTAATTTGTGCTATGATTAAAGCACCGTACGGAACAAATGTGGGGAGAGAGAAAGTTGAGTACTGCAATCTTGATGCAGAAATGCATTGATTATATCGAGGCCAATCTCAAAACTGAGCTGACAATTAATGAGTTGGCAGAATTTGTGGGTTTCTCTCAATACCATTTCTGCCATCTATTCTGTAGTGTGGTCGGCATGCCAGCAGCATTTATTACCAAGCGACGGCTGCTGTGGGCAGCGTTTGAGATCGCCAACGGCGCCAAAATCACTGATACTGCGCTTGCTTATGGCTTTGATACCCATGCCGGGTTTTATAAGGCCTTTAAGCGGGAATTCGGATGCTCTCCCACAAAATACGCTAAGCTCAACACCCCCAAGCGGCCGCAGCCGGTAAATCTGTATGCGGAGGGAAATTTTATGTTAACCCAAACTCAGATCAGACAACTCCTTACCAACTGGAACATTGAGGATAAATTGGAAATCGGGCCGGTATACCTTGCCGGCGGTTTAAGACTGTCCAATGAAGCGTGGACAATTGGCAGTAGATATATTCTGAAAACAGGCAGAAACATAGCTGGACTTAAGACCCACATCGCCATCTCTAAAGCTTTAGCTGAAAGCGGCATGGATGCAGCTTATCCAATTCCAACTAAAAATAATGCAGACTTTATACTTGATGGAGACCGCTTTTACGTGCTTACTAATAAAGTCAGAGGCAGCTGTTTAAGCCCCAGGGAACGCTATATGGGAGATCGATTCAGCACCGGAGTTAAATACGGCACAGCCATTGCTGAGCTGCACAAAATTTTGAGATCGCACGATCGAGAGATCGAAATCAACGATAACAACCTTCTAGAGACAGTACTCACCTGGGCGCTGCCGAATACAAAGCGAATTATGGAGCAGTGGGATCTGCCGCTGCCGGATGAGTTTTACCGGGACTACCAGGAAACATTCAGCAAACTGTATCCTGAACTGCCCCGCCACATCATCCACCGCGATCCCAATCCCTCAAATATTATGTTTGAAAACGGAGAGGTTACCGGATTTATCGATTTTGTGATCAGCGAACGCAATGTCAGATTGTTCGATCCCTGCTACTGCGCAACTGGAATTCTATCTGAAGCGGAAACTATCATCCCTGATGGATATTACCAATGGCCGGAGATTTTCAGCGGAATCATTGCAGGCTACGATCGCATTGCTAAGCTGAGTGCTGTTGAAAAGCAGGCTATCCCCTACATCATCTATTCCATTCAGATCATTTTCATTGCCTGGCTGGATCAGCGCGACGAGTATAAGGAGATTGCCATCCAAAACCGCAATATGCTGGATTGGCTGTGGAAAAACCGCAGCATGTTTTCAGAAGTGTAGTTAGCAGAGAGTATTTGAGCTGTTGACTTAAAGCCGTCAACAGCTCAAACTAAACGTTAAATTTAACTGTAACGGTGGTGCCTTTATTTTCTTCACTTTCTAAAGACACTTCTGCGT
>JAAYLQ010000099.1 GCA_012521805.1 Bacillota bacterium | reverse complement strand
GGAATAATATCTCCTTTTATACTCGGATCAGCAATGTATTTTACCGTTTGTTTTCTCAAAATTAATCCGATAGTAAAACTACGTACTTTTGTTAAGCAGTCTGTTTTACCAGCATGTACTTTTTTCACTTAAGTAATCCACATTTATTATATTAAACCCCAAACCCAAAATTCCTTCTTTTATTTAACATATTTAGGACATATTTTACCGTAAATAGGGCAAATTTTTGAGGGTTAACAACTAACCCTCAAAAATTCGTTTATTTATCAAAAGCTGCCAACCACTCACTACCTTTCTTAACAAATGCGATAAACTGATCAAGTTCTGCTTGAACTGTTACAAAAGTTTTGCCATTATAGACTCGACGATCGTTTACATTTACCCATTCACCTTCAGGTAGGTAAACTTTACGTTCAGTTTGTCCCTGCTCAACGATGGGAGCAAACAAGATATCCTCGCCAAACATATACTGATCGTCAAGAGTATAGCAGACACTGTCATCCGGATACTCAAAAAACATCGGGCGCATTAACGGAGCTCCAGTCTCACTTGCTCTGTCCATATATTTGTGAATATAAGGTCTGAGCCGCTCGCGCAGTAAGATCAGTTCACGCAATATACGGTAGACATCCTCACCAAAACTCCAAATCTCGTTTGGTCCACCACTGGGTTCCTTTAACTCTGGATTCGGTTTCCCCTGCGCTTCAGTCCGCTTCCTTGAACCATGCAGCCGCATAACCGGACTAAATACACCAAACTGAAACCATCTCACAATTAGTTCACGAAAATAGTCGCTCTCGATGTCTGCACCCCAGAAACCGCCAATGTCACTGTTCCACCATGGAATTCCACACATAGCCATATTCAAGCCGGTTTTCACACTCATTCTTAATGCTTCAAAAGTTGACGGGATATCTCCAGACCAGACTAAGGTACCAAATCTTTGACAGCCAGTATAACCTGCCCTAATCAGCAAAATTATCTCGTCTTCGCCTTCCGCCCTTAATCCCTCATAAAATAGTTTCGCGTAGTAGAAGGGGTACAGCAGCCCAACCTCAGAACCGTTGCCTAAATGGAACCGCAGATTGTGGAAATGAACTGGTTTAATTTCCGGTTCCGCTTCGTCCAGCCAAAATGCAGCGACTCCTTTTTGCAGATAATTTTCACGAACCCTTGCCCACACATATTTTCGTGTTTCCGGATTGGTTGGATCGATATAGGTTTGGGGACCATAAAACGAAAATATTCCCGGCAGGCCACTCTCTGTCCGCACAAGCATGTTGTGCTGGTTCATATACTCCCAGTTCTCACTGTTCTCATTAATTGTGGGCCAAATCGAAACGATAGGCTTAATTCCCTGCTCGCGCAGTTTAGCACACATTTCCTCCGGACTAGGCCAGTATTTAGGATCAAACTTCCATTCACCCTGTTCGGTCCAGTGAAAATAATCAATGATTATTGCCGATAGAGGGATACCCCGTTTCTTATACTCTTCCGCCACAGCTAACAGTTCATCCTGGGATTCATAGCGAAGTCTGCTCTGCCAAAAACCTGATGCCCAGCGGGGAAACTTAGGTGCAAATCCAGTTAAATTGGCATACTTCTGCAGCACTTCCGCTGGGGTATCACCAGCAATAATTAGATAGTCAACCTGTTTTGTCGACTCCGCCTCCCACAGAGTATGGTTGTTTGTCAGCTCACAGCGTCCAATAGATGGATTATTCCACAAAAACCCATACCCGCGTGAAGAATAAACGAAAGGAATTGATGATTTGGTGTTTTTATGAATCAGCTGACTGGTGGAACCTTTAAGATCAAAGAGATCATTTTGTTCTTGCCCTAAACCATAAAAATGCTCGTCCTGATATGGTTCAAAAATCACTGTACAGCGGTAATTGTCAGCTCCTACATGCAGATACTCGCGATAACCACTGAAAAATACCATCTCAGAACGTTCCGCCAATAATTCCTTACCATGCTTATAATAGACTACCTTACCATTATCAAAGAGCTCAGCGGATATAATACCATTATTGATAACAGCCTTATTCTGATGCAGTTCAGTGGTAACCTTTACAGGATCCTGAGGCAGTAAAGTCCAGTCCTGATCAATGATTCGTCCGCTGGGGCTAGCACGAAAACGAAGTGTGTCAGCTCCAAAGGCTTCGATTACAACAACTTCTTCTCGCTTATGAAGTAGAATTTTGTCTTCTTGAACCTGTAAAAAACCCATATTTCTCCTCCTGTTATGATCTTTGTATTGGCACGGTAGACAAACCGCATATACATGTATGTGTCCCTCTTTTCCCCCATAATGGGAGAAAAGAGGGGCAATCTTAACTGTTTCCTTCACTCAATTGGTAAACCGTAAAGCTCTAATTCATATAAAACTAGATTCTTATTTGTCTCAAGCGAAGTTGGACGTGTTACGTACAGCCTTACATATCTAGCTTCAACTAGATTAAGAGGTCTATCAGTTGTACTAGCAGTATTTCCTTCGACTATATCAGCATCAACCCAGTTAGTACCATCACTGCTAACCTGGAGTTTAAAGTCGGCAGCATTAAATGGACTTTCGGCAATCCCTGCTAATGGCCCGGTTCCCTGCAGTTTGCAGACCCAGCGGTTTAGCAAGTATGGTTGCTCCAGGTCTACCGTAATCCAGTATGGCGGAGTGTCATTTGGTGACCAGCTGCTGAGCTTGTCCCCATCAACTGCCCTGTGGGCTCGGTCATCACGGACATTTGCCTCTACTGGTTTGTTCAGTGCAACATTTTCTGCTGGAATATATCTAACCGACAGGGACTTAGCTTTCTGGGCCAGGTCCATTCCATCAAATTGGTCGGTGCTGATGAAGTGCCATGCATCTCCCTCAAGATTTTCTGATGCATAAAATGATAGATAATGTCCTTTGGCAACTTCAACAGCTACTGCGTCTTCAAGGGCAAAGTCAAGGTCTGCAAGGGCGTATTGTCCTGGCTTAAGACTGCCAACTCTTTCTCCCCTATCATTCTTAAAGATGACAGCTCCTGTATACTCTGCCTTGTTCACATACCATGGTTTATCAGTGTCAACCAGAGCCCAGAATGCTGGTTTGGGTTCATGATTTCTGTCAAATAGCAGCGGATTATCATCGCCCCGCCAGGACGCATCATCAGCCAAACCCCAAAGGGTCACACTAGTAATTACATGGCTGTACTTCTTAAAGAGCTGGAACAATTCGCGATAGCGTTCTGCCTGCTCCTCTTCGGTAAAATCGCCCATACCAATGTCCATCTCAGTGATATGGATTTCCAGCCCTAACTCTTCGTACATCTTCAGTGCATCCTCAATTTCTTTAAGACTTGGACCATCGACACCCCAGTGTCCTTGAATGCCCATTCCGTCAATCGGTACGCCTTCTTCAATTAAGTTTCTAAGCATTGACACAATGCGTCCCCGTTTATACGGAGCTACTGCATTGTAATCATTATAAAACAACTTGATATTGGGATTTACTTCCCGTGCTTTTCTAAATGCAATTTTAATAAACTCATCACCTAAAACTCTGACCCACGGAGAATCAGGACGATGGATGTGCGCTGCGTTATCGCTGACAGCTTCATTCACT
>JAAYLQ010000098.1 GCA_012521805.1 Bacillota bacterium | reverse complement strand
TCGGTCCAGGCTCCTATCCCATCAGCAGCTTTCTCGAACGCCTGCAGCGGCTTTTCACCCATCTACCCCTTGCCAAATGGCCGGCATTGGATCATCAGCAGTGGGCTGTGCTGCAGCAGTCCTATCATGGTCTGCTGCAGATCAGTGCGGATTTAATGGGGGTTAAGCAGCGGATCAGTTTTGACCAGTTTGAACAGATCTGGCACAGTGCAGCCGCAGCTTACAATCTACCCCAGCCCCGCAGTTTCCTGCAGAAAATAATGGTCGGTTCTCTCCCGCAGGCTGTTGGCATGGGGTATCATACTCTGTTTATGGTTGGAATTACAGAAACCAGCTTCCCCAAACCAGCAAAACGGGATTGGCTGAGCAGACAATTTGTACCCAGTCAGGATCTTGCCCTGTACCGGCAGCTGCTCCGCTCGGCAGAGAATGTTCAGCTTTCCTTTGCGGAAGAAGATCAAGCAGATCGGATGAACATCGCTTCCCAGATCTTTCCAGGCGAGTTTACCCGGATCAATGCGGCGGCAGCAGCGCCTCCAATGGAAGAGCTGACGATAGGCAGTGGTGTGCTGACAGATCCAGCGGTGCTCGCGGATATCAGTGGAAAATACCGGGAACAACCACTGTCTGTATCTAGATTGAATCTATATGCCAGCTGTCCGTTTCGGTTTCTCTGCAGTGAACTTTACCAGCTTGAAGCGGAAGAAATGCTCAGTGATGAAATTACCCCGCAGGAAGAGGGCAGTTTGATCCATGATACCCTGCGCTTGTACTGGGAGCATCAAGGCAGGGTTCCGATTAATGAAATCCTTGTTGAACGGTACAGTGCTGCTGGCGAAAGGCTAACTCAGCGGGTTATTGATCTGGTAACCGCTTTCAATAGGAAAGATGTTGAACTGGTGGAAAAAAGCGGCTATTATCCTAAGTATCTTGAACAGCGCTTTCAGGATCTGGTAATTGAGACCAGCGGAGGGAAGATTAAGCTCAATGGGATTATCGACCGCATCGATCTCAGTCCCGATGGCGGTTATGTGATTTATGACTATAAAACCGGAACCAGTCCCAGCGTGCGGGAAATTCTCCAAGGTGAAAACCTTCAGCTGCAGGTTTATCTGCTGGCTGCCGGCTCACTGCTTCCCGGGAAGGTTCACGGCATGGCCTTTTACAACATCGGCACTCTGGCGAGGACAGGTCTGTGGCTGGAGAGCACCCACCGCAGCTTAGGGCTGACGAAGCGCAGTTCTGGAATCATTCCTGATCAGGAGTGGGAGCAGCTGACTGCAGATTTTTACCGCACGCTGCAAACCTATCTGGAGCGGATTTTAAGCGGATATTTCCCAATTGCTCCGGTAAATGATCGGGTATGCAGTTTCTGTCCCTATCGGGCAATTTGTCGAAAGGAGTAGAGCAATGGCTCATACACCAACACCTCAGCAGCGAAAGGCGATCGAGACCATTGATCGGAATTTAGCTGTTACAGCAGGAGCCGGATCAGGTAAAACCAGGGTTTTAGTTGACCGCTATCTGCACCTGCTCAAAACAGGAGTAAACGTGAATGAAATCTTGGCGATCACCTTTACCCGCAAAGCTGCCCTGGAAATGAAAGAGCGGATCCGGGCCGGTATTGCAGCCGATCCGCAGCTGTCATCCCGCCTGCTCCATGAGTTTAATCAAGCTCAGATTTCCACGATCCATGCATTCTGTCAGCGGCTGGTTGCGGATCACCCCTGCCAGGCTCAGATTGATCCGCGCTTTCGCATGGCAGAGGAGTGGGAAAGTCGGGGACTACTGCTGCAGATTGTTGAGGAACAGGTGGCTCTAGCCCGGGCAAACCAGGATCCAGAGCTTACAGCTTTGGGGGAAAGCTATCGTCAGACCAGCTCCTTTGTGGCAGATCTGGTGGAGATTTATGAACGCATTATCAGCAAAGGTGACCCTAGTTTTAAAGTGCCTGACCAATCAGCAGAGCTTAGGCCCCAGATTGCTGCGCTGCGCCAGGAGCTGTTGGTGCGGCTTCCCGCTTGGCTGGACAGCCTGGTGGCAGCTGAACTTTCCGACAGCAAGCAGCAGGTAACAACTGATATCCGCCGTGTATTTAATGAATACTTAGCCAATCTAAAGGAGCCGCTCCGCAGTGAACGGGAGATTGTGAGCGAGCTGGCAGGATTGTTCGGCGGCAATTGGGCCAAAGATTTAAAAGCTGAGGTGCAGGAGCTAAAAGAACTGTGCAGCTCGTTGAGTCAGCTTCTGTTTGACTTAGAGGCAAATGAAATTCTGCTGAAACTAGGAGATCTGCTTGCAGCGATAGAGGAGGAGTACCAGCGGCGCAAAAAAGCTTTAGGGCTCCTAGATTACAATGACTTGGAGCGGTTGGCAGAACAACTGCTGTCCCACGGGGAGATTGATCAAGCTTACCGCTACCGCCATGTTATGGTGGATGAGGCCCAGGATATCAATCTGGTGCAGAAGCGGATTATTGCCTCCTTGGCAGATCATCCCGAGGCCAAACTGTTTGTTGTTGGCGATCCCAAACAGTCTATTTATCGGTTTCGTGGAGCCCAAGTAGAAGTATTCCTTGAACTGCAGAATGAAATTAAAGCTAGTGGCGGCCTCGAGCTGACCTTAGGGGATAATTTTCGTTCCCGTCCTGAACTAATCGAGTTCAGCAACAAGTTTTTCAGCCAGGTTTTTGCTGATGGTTTGATGCAGTTCACCCCAGCCAATCCCAAAAGGGAAAGGAAGGGTCAGCCGCTGGTTGCTGTCCTGCAGACAGCTAAAGGTGAAAACAGTGCAGATGAGCGAGCTGCTGAGGCAGAGCAGATCGCCAAATATATCCGCCATTTAACTGCGGAACAGGGCTACCGCTATAAAGACATCACCCTTTTGTTCAGCTCCATGACTTACGCCGGTATTTACGAGCGGGAGCTGCATAAACACAGGATACCTTTTGTCAATCTTTCGGGGCGCGGTTTTTATCAAAGGCCAGAGATCCAGGACATTCTCCATTTTGTTAAATGGCTTCAGGATTCCTCAGATCAGATCAGTCAGATCTGCGTCCTCCGTTCACCCTTTTTTGCCGTATCGGATCATGGTTTGTATTGGTATCAAGCGGGTAAATTTGATCAGATTGTCCCCGAGGATCAAGAAAAGATCGCTGCAGCCCACAAACTGTATCCTTTCCTGCAGCAGCAGTTAGTGACGCTGCCGGCGCCTCAGTTTATTGACACCCTCCTTGAAGCAACAGATTTTTGCGGCCGAACTCTATCCCTGCCTATGGGAGAACAGCGGTTAGCGAATATTAAGAAGCTGCAGGAAACCAGCTGGCAGTTATGGGCAAAAGGTTATGTGTCCTTTACCGAGCAGCTGCATTATATTGATCAGCTGATAGAACAGCAGGGACGGGAAGGAGAGGCCCGCTTAGACAGCGAGTCTGCCGATGTGGTTACCATTATGACTATCCATGGGTCGAAGGGTTTGGAATTTCCCGTTGTGATCCTGCCGGATCTCTGCAGACCGGCAGTTACGCCTGAGCGGGGCAGACTTCACTATCACCCAGAGTGGGGCTTAACGCTGCGGGATACCACAGTGCACCAGCAGATCAAAGCTGTATTGAAGCAGGAAGCAGTAGCGGAGGCGAAGCGGCTGTTGTATGTGGCGGCAACCAGGGCCGAAGAGCAGCTGGTTCTCTGCGGGGTCGGCACAGCTTCCGATTATAAGCTGGGTCAGCCTTTGGAAAATCTCCGCTCGTGGTGGGAATGGATTTTATCCGGACTGGAACAGATTGAACCTGAACTGTTTGCGACTATCAGTGAGATCGAGACAGGGGAAAATTACAGGGAGGAGACTGCGGCAGCGGTAGAGGCAATCAGCACCAGTATACCCAAGATTACTGTTCCGGATCATTATACATTGGCCAGTTTTTCAGCTACATCCCTGATGATTTATGCCCTTTGTCCCCGCCGCTATTATTACCGCTACCTGCTGCGGGTACCGGAATTGGTATCAGCAGGGCAGGGTAACACTGTTTCCGGCACTTTGGATCCGCTGCAAAGGGGCAATATTGTGCATCGGGTGTGTGAGCATCTTCACACCGGTGCTGATGCTCAGGAGTTATTAGACTGGGCGATTGCCATGGAAGGAATCAAGGTGAGCAGCAGGGAAAGGGAGGAACTGGATCAGATTATCCAGCGCTATCTCACTGGCGATTTTTTCCAGGGAATTCAAGGGCTAAAAGTAGAGCATGAAGTAGAATTTGCGGTACCCTTAGACCAGTTCCTGATTACCGGTACAATAGATCAGGTTATCCATACTGAACAGGGTCTCAAGATTATGGACTTAAAAACAAACCAGATCACGCCAGAGCAGGTAGCAGAAACCGCTGCCTCCTATGAAATGCAGCTGCGCATTTATGCATGGGCCCTGCATATAATGACCAGGAAACCAATTTTGGAGGCAGGTTTATACTTTTTATTCCCTGATGTAATCTATCGAGCTGAGTCTGGTTGTTTAGATACAGAAGCTACTGAAAAATGGCTGCTTGAGGCGTGCAGGCAGATTCAGCGGGGTGAAAAAGAGCAGGCAGACGCGTTCCCAGTCGCAGATGACTGCCGCTACTGTCCTTATGACTGCCGTCATCTAGACCAAACTCGCATCAACTTTGGAGAAATAACTGCCGGAATGGGCAAACTAGAAATCAAGTAGGTATCAACGTCACGGAGGGATGTTTGTGGATTTTATCCGGCATCAGATCGCTGATGGCATCAATCTTTACTTGTGTGAAACCGATAAATTCACCACTCTTACAGTTAAAGTGTTTGTCCAAAATAGTCTTACAGCTGAAACTGCCGCTGCTAACGCTTTGATACCCATGGTTTTAGTTCAGGGAACCAGGTCGAACCCAACCAGGCTTTCCCTGGCGCAAAAGATGGAAAATCTGTACGGATCAGCATTAGGAGCGGATGTGGCAAAGATTGGTGAGCGCCAAATAATGGAATTCTATTTTGATATGGTAGCCCCCCATCTGATTCCCAATGGGGACCAAGTTTTGGCAGAAGGTTTGGCGACCTTAGGTGAGTTAATTACTGATCCGCTGGTGGAAAACGGAAGCTTTAAGCAGGAATACTTTCAGCAGGAAAAAACTAATTTAGGCAAACTAGTTGATGGTTTGATCAATGATAAACGAGCCTATGCCGTGTGGCGTGCCGTAAAGCATATGTGCAAAGACGAGCCGTTCGGCTTATACAAATATGGTGAGCGGGAGCAGATTGATCAGCTCCAACCAGAGTTTGTATACCAGCAGTACCGCAGAGCTTTAGCTTCAAGTCCAATTGATATCTTTGCTGTGGGTCCGAAGTTAGATCAACTGCCGGACATGATCAGAGCCTGGCAGTGGCAGCGCACCACAGTACAGCAGCTGCCTCCGGTCACTACGAAAAGGGATATTAGAGAGCAAGAAATTCATGAAACACGGGATGTCCAGCAGGCTGTGCTGGTAATCTGCTGCCGCACAGAACAGCAATATTTATCTCCCGATTATTATGCTTTAATGGTGGCCAACGGTGTGTTGGGAGTATACCCCCATTCAAAACTGTTCCTGAATGTGCGGGAAAAAGCGAGTCTTGCTTACTATGTCGGCTCCAGTTTGGAAGGTACTAAAGGTCTGATTACAATTACAGCAGGAATTGCTCCCCAGGCTTATCAGCAGGCGGTTGACATTATCCGAGAGCAGGTTGCAGCCATGCAGGCCGGCAGCATCACCGACGATGAGCTGGAGCGGACGAAAATCGGATTGATCAGCGGTATCAGATCAATGGTTGATGATCCGGGCTCACTGATTGACCGCAACTTAATCGGAATAGTTAATCAAGAACTGCGGACACCCCAAACAGTTATGGACAGCATTGCCGCGGTTACCAAGGAACAGGTACAGCAGGCTGCCCAGGGTATCAAATTAGATACAATTTACTTCCTATCAGGACCAAAGGGGGAAAACTGATGCAGCTGATTAGAACAATCACCAATGAACCTTTGTATCATGAGATCCTAGGCAATGGTCTGCCGGTTTATATTCTCCAGAAGCCGGGGTTTCAAAAAAAGTATGCAGTGTTTGCCACCCGTTACGGCTCGTTAGATTCAGAGTTTGAGGTAGCAGGCAGAGGAATTGTGAAAGTACCCGATGGCATTGCTCATTTCCTGGAGCATAAACTGTTTGAGGAAGAGGAAGGCCATGTGTTTCAGCGCTTTGCCCAATTTGGAGCCAGTGTCAACGCCTACACCAGCTACAATCTGACAGCCTATTTGTTTTCAACTATTGAGTACTTTCCTGAGGCGCTCACAGAACTGCTGCGGTTTGTGCAAAACCCCTATCTGACTGCGGAAAATGTGGATAAAGAGCGGGGCATTATTGAACAAGAACTGCGCATGTACGATGATAACCCCAGCAGAAAAATCTACCGCAATCTCCTTAATGCCCTGTACCACAAGCACCCAATCCGGATCGATGTGAGCGGCACAGTCGAGTCGATTCAAGATATTACTGTGGATTTACTGCTGGAATGCTATCACTTGTTTTATCAGCCGGCCAATATGGCTTTGGTAGTAATTGGCGATTTTGATCCGCATCAGATTATGGACCTTATTAAAGCCCAGATGGAAAGCTGGAACTATCAAGCTCAGGAAATCAAGCGGATCTTTCCTGATGAGCCAGACACAGTGTGCAAGCCCTGGTTTGAACAGCGGATGAACATTTCCCAACCCCGGTACTACCTAGGTCTGAAAGGTACAGTGCGCCACAGCGGCCGGGAACTGCTCAAACAGCAGTTTGCGGTGAATATGATCTGGCACAGTCTGGCAGCCAAAAGTTCGCCGGTGTTTGAACGCCTTTATAATTCTGGGTTAATCAACGATTCCTTTGGCGCCAGTTTTCAAGCAGCGCCCCGGTATGCCTTTTCGGTGATCGGTGGTGAAACAGAGGATCCGGACAAATTAGATGCAGCGATCAGGGAGGCCATCACCGAGCTGAAGCGGAAGCAAATAAGCAGCGATTTAGTAGAGAGATTGAAGCGCCAGTCCCTAGGCAGCTACTTTGCTGCCCACAACTCCCTCGATTACTTGGCTAACAGTTTTATTGTTCATTTATTTAACGGCACCAGCTTCCTGGATGTGCCGAAAGTGATTGAAAGCTTAACAGCTGATGAAGTTAATCAATTCCTCCAGGAGGAGTTAGATTTAGAACGGAGCGCAGTTTCAGTTTTACTGCCGGAGTAGGTGGGGATGAAGATGGAGAAACCGGTATTACGAGAACTTTTAAAGCAGGAGCGGGATAATTTAGATCCTGATTTGATCGCCCGCTGGAATCGAGAAATTCATGATCAATTTTGGCAGCTGCCCCAGTATCGGGAAGCTGAGCTGATCATGGTTTATCTTTCCTTTGGCAGTGAGGTAGATACCTGGTCTCTGCTCGACCAGGCATGGGCTGACGGTAAGCGGACCGCAGTGCCGAAGGTGCGGCGGTATCCTAAGGAAATGATTGCTGTGGAAATTTCCGGCAGGGAAGATTTAGAACCAAGTTTTTGGGGGATTTATGAACCTGTAAGTGATGCCGAACTTGACCCAAAGCAGATCGATTTAATTGTAGTGCCTGGATTGGCTTTCAATCGCCAAGGATACCGCATCGGCTACGGCGGCGGCTATTATGATCGCTTTTTACCACAAGTACAGGGTTATAAAGTTGGTTTGTGCTACCCACCTTTTATCAGGAGCGATATCCCTGTTCAGCCTTGGGATCAGCCTGTTGATTTGGTAATCTGCCCAGGTTCTAACAAAAAAGGATAATAATAGGTTTTTGCCGAAACTTATGATAAGATTATCTCTGGGTATGATAATCGGAGGAGGGAATAAAATGGATCTACAGTGGTTTAATACCCAAGTCAATGAATTGAACGCAGTCCTTAAGGCACAGAAAGCGGATATTGAAATACCTAGTGTTGTCCCTGTCGATTATCAGCCTGAGATAGATTCTGATCTTGCTGTTTATATCGATCATACGCTGCTGAAGCCTGAAGCCAGCTGTGAACAAATTCGCCAGGAGATAGAGCGGGCGAAGGGGTACAACTTTGCATCGGTCTGCATTCATCCGCGCTATGTTCCATTGGCGGTGGAAATTCTAGCTGAAACTGCAATTAAAGTCTGCACAGTGGTTGGATTTCCGTTAGGCCAAAACTCTACACTGGCGAAAGTGTTTGAAGCCCGTGATGCAGTTGCCTTGGGAGCCGATGAATTAGATATGGTGCTGCCGATTGGAGCACTAAAAAGTGGAGACTATTTCGCAGTCTATCAGGATATTGCCATGGTTAAAGCCGCGGCTGGCGATCGGATCGTCAAAGTGATTTTGGAAACTCCATATTTAACTGACGAGGAGATTGTAAGAGGTTCCCTGCTGGTTAAGGCGGCTGGAGCTGATTTTGTCAAAACTGCCACTGGCTTTGCCGGCGGCGGAGCGACTTTAGCTGCAGTTAATCTGATGCGGAGAGCAGTAGGAACAGACTGCGGAGTAAAAGCTGCCGGTGGGATTCGGGATGCTGACAGTGTCCGGGCATTCCTGCAGGCCGGTGCGAATCGGATTGGTACCAGTTCAGGAATTGCGATTGTCAATTTGAGTGAAGGTGAACCTGATGCTTATTAGAACCAGTCTTGTTACTGCGGTGATCAGCATAATACTGCTCGGCTGGGCTGTTTTAGGACAAGCCGCAGTTCCCCCTTTTGTTGATTACCACACAGCTACTGCAGAGCTGACCTGGCGCTATCTTGATGGCAGCGAAGAGCAGGTTGTCACTGGTCTGTTTACCGTGACTCTGCCGGATAAATTTACTTTTCGAGCTGCAAATGCCAGCAATCAGTGGCAGCGGGTGAAAGGATATCAGGATTTCACAGCGGTGATCACCGCGTCTGGTCATGTGGAGTATCAATACGAGCCGATTCAACCTTTTTCGGTGTTTCAAACCTTGTTTGGACAACTGCTTGAAGCTAACAGCAAAGCAGTCACTTTTTTGAGCGATGAAATGGTTGGAGGGCGGGCTGTCGCCCGCTATCAGTGTCCAGATTTGATTACTTATTGGTTTGATCGGGAGACCCATATTCCCCTGCGCATTACTGATGAAAGCGGAACCAATATCTTATCGCTGCGGCAGTACCAGGTGGATGCAGAGCACAAGCTGGGTGTAGAATTCTTTACCCTTGCGGTTAGGCAGGAGAATTGGGATGGCATTATTCGCTTAGGTAAGACCGATGGTCACTGGTTTCCCCGGGAGCTGGAAGTTAGCGATGGTCAAGCCCAGATCATCCTTACCTTTCAGAACTGGGAAATAAATGAGCAGCCACTGGATTTAACTGAACTAGAGCAGCTTGGTGAGTATTTGGTTAAAGGCAGTCACGCCAGTGAGCAGGGGGATCATCACAATGTGATTCATTATTTTCGCCAGCTGTTAAATATTGATCCATATTACATCCCAGCCTACAAAGAGCTGGCCCGCAGTTATGGAATGGTTGGCAACTATCTCGGCGCAGTTGAAAGCTATCAGCAGTGGTTGATGCTGGAGCCAAACCATCCAGCTGCACTGAACAATTTAGCTTATACATACATGCTGGCTGAGTCAAATCTGTCGGAAGCAATCAATCTGGCGTATAAAGCGGTCACCTTAGAACCAAAAGCAAGTTATTTAGACACCTTGGGTTATGGGTATTATTTAGTAAAGGATTATGATAAAGCACTGCACTATTTACTGCAAGCTGCTGATCAAGCAGATCACAGCAAGCTGGCAGATATCTATCATCATTTAGTTTTAGTATATGGAGCACTAAATGATCAAGCTGAGGTTGATTTCTATCAACAAAAAATATTAGAATTGACTGTTGGAGACTGAAATGGCTGAGCACTATTTTACCTCAAAACCCCAATCGGAACACGAATCCATCCAGTTAACCGCCGATATTTTTGGACGTGAATTTGTTTTCATGACAGATGCAGGCGTATTCTCCAAAAACGCTGTTGATTTTGGAACAATGCTGCTGATTTCATCCTTAGAAATTAAACCGGGTGACCGGGTGTTAGATGTTGGCTGTGGTTATGGTCCGCTGGGAATCGCCGCAGCTTATCTAGCCGGTCACGCTGGTTCTGTCGACCTGATTGACATTAATGAGCGGGCGGTCAGTCTTGCCAAGCAAAATGCTGCGTTAAATAATTTAGCTAATGTTCGGGTGTGGCAGAGCGATGGATTTGCTCAAGTAACTGATGTTTATGATTGGATTATCACCAACCCGCCAATTCGCGCTGGTAAAAAGGTGATTTATCCCATGGTTGAGCAGGCATACGAGCATCTAAAGCCAGGCGGTGGCTTGATGCTGGTGATCCGCACTAAGCAGGGTGCAAAAAGTATGGAGAAAAAAATGCACGAGGTATTTGGAAATGTGGAGACAGTCAGCCTAAAAGGCGGCTACCGCGTGCTGAAAAGTATCAGGAATTAACCTTTTTTTGCACAGAAAAAAGGTTAATTTTATGTAGGAGCTGTTTTTGTGTGGCCAAAATTAGTGATAAACTTAACAAAGTTAGAGCACAACACCAAGGTGATTAATCAGCTGATTAACAACCTTGGTGGAACAATGTTTGCAGTAACTAAGGTGGTAGGTGGGGATCCGACCTGTGCAAAAGCGCTGTTAGCCGGTGGTGCCCAGGGACTGGCAGATTCACGCCTGATAAATATTAAAAAGCTGCGCCAGGCTGGAATCGCTGTGCCAATTCTGCTGCTGCGCTCACCAGCGTTGTCTGAAATTCAAGAGGTGATCGATCTTGTAGATATCAGTTTGAACAGCGACATCACTGTGCTTCAAGCTTTAAACAGTGAAGCCGGACGCCGGGGCAAAATCCATCAGGTGATTTTAATGGTCGATCTGGGCGATGGACGGGAAGGAGTTGTACCTGAACAGCTGGGCAGGCTGGTTCAGTTTACCCGCCAGCTGGAAAATATTTCCATCTGCGGAATTGGTACCAACTTAGCTTGTCTAGGAACAGCTTTGCCAACACCGGAGAATATGGAGGTTTTGCTCAAAATTTACCAGCAGTTTGATGACGGCAGCATTCCCTATCTATCCGGCTGCAACAGCAGCAGTTTAAATCTGGTAGTTACCGGCCAGTGGCATCAGAAGCTGAATGCAGTTAACCACTGGCGGATTGGAGAGAGCATCTTTTTTGGCTGGGATATTATTACCAAACAAACCCTTCCCGGCTGTCTGCGAGATGTCTGTACCTTAGAAGTTGAGGTAATTGAAGTCAAGGAGCAGTCGTCCCTTACCAAGGTGGTGCTCGCTGTTGGGTTGGAGGAAATCGGCAGCGGTAAAGTTTTCCCTAAAAATACCGATTTAACTATTGTCGGGATAAGCAGCGATCATTTAGTTGCAGTTAGTAAAACTGGGCATATGATTGAAGTAGGCAGTATTATCCCTTTTACTTTAGATTATCAAAGTTTGCTGGCATCAGCCAATTCCCAGTATGTTCAAATTGAATACGTTGATTAGTTGTCTTAGTATTTAATCTATGATATTATACTATGGGTGTTTGATCATGATATTTACGGAGGTAATTATATGGAAAAAGTTTGGCAGCAGCGGGTAGAAAAGGCAGTGACCGGTACTATCCAGAGCACCATTTTTGCTGGCTTTAATACTAATGTTGATGCAGTTGTGCACTGCAATGGCGATAATGTTGCCAATTTACTTGCGGATCCAGATATATCCCTCGATGCTGTTAACAGGCTTGCTCAAGAGCAGATCGAGACAGTTACCAATAAAAATGAGTTTGTCGCTGTACTCAAGGACGCCCTTGGAAAAGGTAAGTCATGCTATGTAATCTTAGAAAATTTAGAGCTGCTGGATTGGTTAGAACAAATCTTTACCAACCGCAGAGAATCGATGGGCGGTCAAGCTGGAATTATCGCCAACCAGATGGCGGCCTTAGAAGCTAAAGCCCTGGTTTACACTGCGTTATTGTCCAAAAAACAAGCATCCATGTTTTTCCCAGAAGTACATTTTCCTGTTTTTGACCAGGAACTGAAGCTTGTTCCGGTTCAAGAAGCCTACCGTCCCCAAGATCAGCTGAAAATTAACTGGATTTTTGAGTACGCTAAAGGGATTGAATTAGACTTTGGTGGCGAAAAAGTAGTCACTCCCCGGGCGAACCGGGTAATCTTAGCCACAAGACCGCCGGGGGCAGTAATGGGCTTTACCGGCGATATCCATGAGCATCTGCCGGAATTAGGCAGCAAGATCGATGTGGCATTTATGGCTGGATATCACTATGCTCCAAGTGAGCAGCCTGCCCTCCAGCAGTATCTCGATGAGATTACTTCCAGCATTAGAATGCTGAAGCAGGGCAATCCTAATCTGCATCTCCATTACGAGTATGTGCCGATGAAAGATCAGGAAGCGGAAAAACAGGTGCTCACTACCATCAGCAGTGAGATTCAATCCTTCGGCATTAATGAAAATGAAATTCGCCGTGTACTCCTTGGCTTTGGTTACCAGGAGGAATTTGCAGATATTGATCGGAACGAGCGGGCTTTCTCCCTGTATCGCGGCGCCTTAAAGTTAATGGAGCGGCTCAATTTTTCCCGCATTCATGTCCATAATCTCGGGTACTATGTGCTGGTTCTAAAGAAGCCTTATCCTGTTGCTCCTGAAACAGTGCGCGACTGTTGTCTGTATGGTTCGTCTGTAAATGCGATCAAAGCGAAATATGGCGGCTATGTCAGAAAGTCTCAGCTAGCAGAGGTGGCGGAAATCGGATTATCTGAAATTGGCCTGCGCCAACTGCGGTTATTCTATCAAGAAGCGGTTGAACTTGGACTGGACATCCCAGAAAATTTCTGTGAAGAAGGAATTTGGGACCATGGCGACTATTATGTTTTAGTGGTACCGGCTCATGTTGTGCCGAATCCTGTCAGCACAGTCGGTATGGGCGATACAATCTCCTCTTCATGCTATGCCAGTGAGTTTTCCAGTGTTTTATCCAGCAGATAAGCTGAGCTGTCAGCGATGGGTTTTCCACACCCATCGCTTTTCTGTGTTTGAGAAGAACCTAAAATAATGGAGGAAAAATAAGCAAGATTCACGAATGTTTTAAATGAGTAATGGGCGGAGGGTGATTAATGTGGATCGCTTAAAGATCTTCACTGGCAGAGCTCATCCACAGCTTGCTGAAGAGATCTGCAGTGTGCTGGGCGTGGCCTTAGGTCAGTCTGAAATTATCAAGTTTGCGAATGATAATTCCTTTGTCAGAATTAAGGAGAGTGTGCGGGAAGCAGATGTTTTTGTAGTCCAACCTTCGTGTCAGCCGGTAAATGACGGGTTAATGGAGCTGCTGATCATGATTGATGCTTTAAAAAGGGCATCAGTTCGGCGGTTAACAGCGGTGACAACCTATTTTCCCTATGGCCGCTCTGATAAGAAGGATCAGCCCCGGATTTCCATTACCGCGCGCTTAGTAGCAGATCTACTTCAGGTAGCAGGAGTTGACCGGATCCTTGCATTGGACCTTCATTCACCCCAAATCCAAGGTTTTTTCTCTGTTCCTGTTGATCATTTAACCGCAGTACCAATTTTGGCTGGTTACTTTGCTGAAAAAAAGCTGGAAAACCTGGTTGTGGTTGCTCCAGATGCTGGCAGAGCTAAAATGGCCCGTCAGTTTGCCAGACACCTTAAAGCGCCAATGGCGATCATTGATAAGCGGCGAATTGGCAACCAGGACAATGTGGTAGCAGAACATGTAATTGGCGATATAGCTGGGAGAGTTTGTTTGATTGTCGATGATGAAATTAGTTCCGGTGCATCTTTAGTTGCAGCTGCGGAAACCGTATCTCGGTTTGGAGCGAGCAAAATCTATGCAGCTGTTACTCATCCGACTTTATCCGGTATGGCGCCCCAAAGAATTCTCTCATCGAAGATTGATGAACTAGTAGTGACAAACAGTGTACCGGTTCCTGAGGAAAAGCGCAACCATAAAATAACGGTGTTAAGTATAGCCCATTTGGTAGGAGAGGCAATTCGCTGCATTCATCAGGGCAACTCAGTCAGCACGGTATTTGAGAAAGAGTAGGAGGTAACCTAATATGCGAACATTAATTTTGCACGAAGATGAGCCGAAAATGAGGGAATGGGCCCGGAGTCTCCAGGGAGCACTCCAGAACCATAATCTTCAGGTCAACCTGGTTGATCCGAGTGTCGGCGCAGGCGCACCAATCAGTACTGCTCAGTACGAGCTGGTGATAGTTCTCTCCAGTTTTCGCGGCTTGTGGCGCCCAATTATCCCAATTGCCATAGATACTCTGCTGAAACGCTGTACCAGATTAGAAGGGAAAAAAGGGATCGCTGTTGTACCCCAAAAACTGAACTCCGGGAAAGCGCTCCGCTTTTTAATGCACTTAATGGAAGTGCAGGGGATGATGGTGGGAGACTTTGCCGCTGTGCGCTCACCAAAAGAATTTTCTGAGCTGGCAGAGCGCTTCGCCAGGCTTGGAAGCAGATAGAATAAAATGGCTGATGCATCAAGCATCAGCCATAATTATATTATTCTATTTACTGCCTGCGGTATGCCGGCGGCAGCTTCCGTTTATGCTCTGAACTGCGGTGCATCTGCTCAATAATCTTTCGATCGGGCTCGGGTACAGATTCGCCCCTGAGATAAGCATCGATATGAGTGTAAGTTGTTCCCATTTCCGCCTCGTCAGTTTGGCCTTCCCACAATCCGGCAGAGGGAGTTTTATGAATAATCCTTTCCGGAATTCCCAGCAGCCCTGCCAGCTCCCGCACTTCTGCTTTCGTAAAGTCAGCCAGCGGCATCAGATCACAGGCTCCATCGCCATATTTAGTAAAATATCCGGTATAATATTCAGCCTTGTTATCAGTGCCCACAACCAGATAATTTAGGGCGTTAGCCGCTGTATAGATCGCACTCATCCGCAGCCTAGCCCGTAAATTGGCATCGGCAGCTCTGTGGTGCAGCTTGTCTTCAGGAAAGATAGCCCCAAGCTGCTGCCAGGTTTTGTCCATCATATTTTGATGTTCACTAGTTAAATCAAGTTTATAAGCAGTAAGTCCAAGAGTATTAACTACCAGTTCAGCGTCGATCAGATCCTGTGGATTAGATTTTATCGGAATAATTATTCCGAGGGAACTGTCTGGACAGGCTTTTTTGATCAGGGCTCCGGCAACCGCCGCATCAATGCCGCCGCTGATCCCTACCACCAGTCCTTTAGCCCCGGCAGCTTTCACCTGATCCTGGAGCCACTGAACGATCTTTGGAATTTCCTGTACCAGCATTTTCACACCCCCAGATATTTGTCAATCTCCCATTGGTGCACCTGCGTGCTGTATTCATGCCAATCATGCATCTTTGCCCTTAAGAACTGAGTATAAATATGATCACCCAGGGCAGCTTTAATTACTTCGTCTTTCTGCAGTGCTTCAATTGCTTTATCCAGCGATGGGGGCAGGCAGGAGATCTTGGCCTGCTTTAACTCTGCTGGATTCATATTATAAATATTTTGGCTTAAGGACGGCGGCGGTTCAATTTTATTTTTGATACCGTTCAGTCCAGCCTTGATGGTCACTGCGAAAGCCAGGTACGGATTGCAGGATGGATCTGGTGAGCGGAGCTCAACTCGGGTGCTCTCCCTGCGGCTGGCCGGTACCCGCACTAAGGCGGAACGGTTCTGGGCTGACCATGAGATATAAACCGGGGCCTCATATCCGGTCGTCAGCCGCTTATAGGAATTGACCAGGGGATTAGTAATCGCGGTATAACCCGGTGCATGGTGCAGTAAACCCCCAATAAAATATAAAGCTGTTTTGCTCAGCTGGAACTGTTCATTTGGATCATAAAACGCGTTTTCACCTTTTTGGTCAACCAGTGAAAAATGGGTATGCATTCCTGAACCGGCTTGACCGTAAACTGGCTTCGGCATAAAACTGGCTAACAGGCCGTGCTGGCGGGCAATCGTTTTGGCCACAAATTTGGCAGTTGCAACCCGATCAGCACTGGAAAGGGCATAGTCATACTTGAAGCCAATCTCATGCTGGCCGTAAGCTACTTCATGATGGGAAGCTTCAATTTCAAAACCCATTTCCTCGAGGGCAACCATAATATCGCGGCGGGCCGATTCTCCACTGTCCACCGGGCCCATGTCAAAGTAGCTTGCTTTATCCACAGCTGCGGTGGTGCCTCGTCCCTGCTCATCAAGGCGGAAGAGGAAAAACTCTAATTCAGGTCCGGCCATCACCCGGTAGCCCATGCTCTCCGCTTCAGCCAGTACTTTCTTGAGCACATAGCGGGGATCACCCACAAAAGGCTGACCATTTGGATAATAAACATCGCAAATTAAGCGAGCTTCCATCATATCGGGGTCGCTCCATGGGAAAACAGCAAAGGTATTAAGATCAGGCCGCAGGTTCATATCCGACTCTTCAATTCGGACATAACCTTCAATTGCGGAACCATCAAACATAATCTCATTATCCAGTGCCTTTGGCAGCTGCTTGATGGGAATCGCCACGTTTTTAATTACTCCCAAGATATCTGAAAACTGCAGCCGGATAAACTTAATATTCAGTTCTTCGGCTAAGACTAAAATATCTGCCTTGGTTATACCCATAGATTTTTCTTCCCTTTTGATGAAATAGTTAATCTTATGAAATAATACCATTAAGTTCCCAGCATTGTCAATCTGCGTGGAGGAATTAAAAAGCGCTACGGCGAAAAAAGCGATAAGACACATTGGAGGTGCAGTTTAATGTTTTCTGATCGCAAGCAGCTTCGGATTCCCGGGCCGACTCCAGTACCCCATAAAGTGCTGGCAG
>JAAYLQ010000018.1 GCA_012521805.1 Bacillota bacterium | reverse complement strand
TCGGTCTTTTGCATCAATACTACGAAGTATGACTGAGGTCTATCAGGAGCGGTATACGCGGTCCGTACGTACCGTTCTGTGAGAGGAAAACCGCTAGGCTGATCACCTAGCGGTTACCTACTCGATAAAGGAAGGGATGAAAAAATCAATAAGCTGGAAATTGTCAGGGCTCAGCTGCTGGAGCTTTTGGCATTAAGTGAGCAAGACTTTGCCTACTATCGGATCAGTCAGGATCCGATTAAAGGTAGGATACCAGCAGGGGAAGCAGAGGAAATAATTATGTGTTCTATTCGCTGTGGTCGCAGTGAAGCAGAAAAGTTGAGGGATAGATCTGGCAGTACCGGAGTTGACGAGATTGCGAAAGACCTTGGAATTATTGTGGAGCACCGGGAGGAACAGTCAGCGCTGGATTATGTTTATTTTGGTTTGTTTGAAGCTCCTAATAAAATAGTGATTTACGATAATAACATTGAGAAGGCAGCTGCAGTATTAGAGGTGTTGAATATCAGCAGTTTACAAGGGGACTTCCCAGAGATTGTGCTTGCTCACGAAATATTTCATTTCCTTGAAGAGCAGGATCAAACGCTTTATACCAATACTAAAATAATTGATCTTTGGTCATTAGGCAGGTGGTATACCCATTCGTCCAAGCTGATCTGTGCCAGTGAAATAGCGGCAATGAGTTTTGCCAAAACCTTGCTTGATCTGCAGTTTGATCCCAACATTCTGGATTATGTTTTCTTAGCTGCCTATGATTTCCAAAAAGCAGATAAAGTGTTTCAGAAAATGACTAAGGGCAGTTAAATTATAATACAGTTTGCGTTGACTACCGCGGTAACATACAATAACGTTAACATATGTAACCGCGGTAATTTTTTTGGGGGGATTGGTTATGTCGCTGAACCATGTAATTCTCGGACTGCTGAATCGAGAACCAGCTACAGGCTATGAGCTGAAGAAGATTATTCAGAATACGCTGTTTATGTATTGGTCGGGAAATAACAACCAGATTTATAAAGCGTGCGCTGCATTGTAGAATAAAGGTTTTGTAACGAAGGAGGTGTGGGGGACCGTCAACGAAGATCTACACCATTACTGAAGACGGCCAAAATGAGCTGAAAAACTGGCTGCTTTCTGTTACCGACGAGCCTGTTTTTCGCAAGTAAATTTTGATTATATTGGCTTTAGCTGACCAATTAAGCCGTGTTGATTTGGAAAAGATGCTGACATCATATGCCGATGTAGTCAGGATGCAGGCGATCCTAACGGAGAGAGAACTGGATCACTGCCGTTTTGCTGAGCAAAGTAGTCCAGACAAGGTTATGCTTTTTGATTTGATCCGAGAAAATATCCTATCTTTCTATGCTAGTGAACTTAAATGGATAGAAAAGGTAAAAAGCTTAACTGCCGATTTTCCAGACGGCAGTATTTCGATGGCAAATGGTACCAAAGGAAAACATGAGCATTGAGGTGGATTTATAAGAACTGCTTTCTGACTTCAGTACTATAAACATATTTCAAGTATTTTCCAATCAGGAAGATGCCTTAAGCTGGTTGCTGGAATAATGAAAACCAGTTTACCTCGGCGAATAATTTGGAACCGGATGTAAACCCTAAAATCGATGCATTAATTCGCACACATGCCTAACATAGAATTGGGAGGAATAGCGATGCAGGTAACCGCATTAGGTGCTGTTGTAGGTTTAATCTTGGCTATTGTGTTAATCATCCGCAGGGTGCATCCGGTTTATAGTTTAATTCTAGGAGCTGTGGTTGGTGGTTTGGTTGGTGGAGCTGGCCTTGGCGGACAGTTTCGTTAATGATAGCTGGAGCACAAAACATCATCTCGGCAGTTTTAAGAATATTAACAGTAGGGGTTTTAGCAGGCGTTTTAATTGAATCTGGAGCTGCCACGCAAATAGCAGAAACAATTGTGGACAGGGTCGGTGAGTCTAAATCACTTATCGCATTAGCCCTTGCTACCTTTGTTTTAACTGCGGTGGGTGTATTTATTGACGTTGCAGTAATTACTGTAGCACCGATCGCATTAGCAATTGCGTATCGGGCAGGACTTTCTAAACCAGCAATTCTGCTGGCAATGATTGGTGGGGGCAAAGCTGGAAACATCATCTCTCCTAACCCAAATACCATTGCAGCATCAGATGCTTTTGAATTGCCTCTGACTAGCGTGATGGCAGCTGGCATTGTTCCAGCAATATTTGGTTTAATTGTTACCGTTATTTTGACGAGAACTCTGATTAACAAGGGTGATCGAGTAGCGGAAGAGGAAATTTCGGTTTCTGCAGAAGAGAAACCAAGTTTTTTTGCTTCAATAGTTGGACCGCTGGCAGCTATTGTACTGTTAGCCCTAAGACCTGTATTTGGTATTACGATTGACCCCCTCATTGCCCTGCCGATTGGTGGAGCGGTTGGTGCATTGGTTATGGGTAAAATTAAATACTTAAACAAGTATTCCTTAACTGGTTTAGCGAAAATGGGCAATGTAGCTATTCTGCTGATCGGAACAGGCACAATAGCTGGTATTGTCGCCAACTCTGGTCTGAGAGATGTGATTATTAATGGACTCCAAGGTTTAGGTTTACCAGCTTTTGTATTAGCTCCTGTCGCAGGAATACTAATGTCTGGTGCTACTGCTTCCACCACTGCAGGAACAGCTGTAGCAAGCTCGGTGTTCGGCAGCACTATTCTGGGACTCGGCATTTCCCGTATAGCAGGAGCCGCTATGATCCACAGCGGTGCTACTGTTTTGGATCATTTACCCCACGGCAGCTTTTTCCATGCAACTGGAGGAAGCGTGTTTATGGATATTAAGGACAGATTAAAGATAATTCCTTACGAATCCTTGATCGGTTTAGTTCTAACGATTGTGTCAACGATAATCTTTGGAATAATATTATAGCTCGTCCAACTGAAGGGAGGTGGGTGCAGGTTGAGAATTCTAATAGCCCCTGATTCATTTAAGGAAAGCATGACTGCTAAGGAAGCAGCTGATGCTATAGAAATAGGCATTAGGAAGGTTATGCCAGACGCTGTTTGCGTTAAAGTACCGATGGCTGATGGAGGAGAGGGCACTACCCAATCTTTAGTAGATGCCACTAATGGACAGCTGTTTCAGATAGAAGTGTTGGGACCTCTAGGGGATCCGGTTACTGCCAGTTTTGGTCTGTTTGGTGACGGCAAGACAGCGGTATTGGAAATGGCATCTGCCAGTGGAATGCAGTTAATACCCCACGATCGGCGCAATCCTTTATTTACCACAACTTATGGAACCGGTCAGTTAATTAAGGCTGCCTTAGATAAGGGAGCCAAGCATTTAGTAATCGGTATCGGCGGCAGTGCAACCAATGATGGTGGAGCTGGTATGTTTCAGGCCCTGGGAGGTCGGCTCCTGGATAAGGATGGTTATGAATTGCCCTATGGAGGCGGCTCCCTAGATCGCTTACATACAATTGATGCCAGCAATCTTGACCCAAGATTAAAGGATGTGACAGTTGAGGTAGCCTGCGATGTGAATAACCCCTTAACAGGGGAAAATGGAGCTTCTCATGTGTTTGGCCCCCAAAAGGGAGCGACACCAGAAATGGTGGAGCGGTTGGACAGCAATCTGAAACACTATGCCAAAATTATTAAAGAGCAGTTAGGTAAGGATGTTGATCAGATCCCGGGTGCGGGAGCAGCTGGTGGTTTAGGCGCAGGTCTGATCGCATTCTTATCAGCCAAGCTGATCAAAGGTGTGGAACTTGTGATTCAGCACACCAAGTTAGAACAGCAGATGGCGGGAGTTGACTTTATTATAACTGGTGAAGGTAGGATTGATGGACAGACAGTGTTTGGCAAGACTATTTTCGGAATCTCTACCCTGGCTCAGAAGCATAACCTTCCAGTAATTGCCTTGGTGGGATGTATCGGCAAGGGGGCAGAGGCGATGTATGAACATGGGGTAACAGCTATGTTCAGCATTCTATCGGTTTCCTGCACTGTTGAAACTGCACTGCAAATGGGTAGAGAAAACCTGATTAAAACCAGTGAGAATATAGCCAGGGTGCTAAAATTAGGTGTCCGATAACCTACAACCACAGCTCAGGTGAAGCGACTGAGCAGGGGTTGCTGCCTCATTTATTTGTTACCATGGGTCCATGGATGGGCAGCCTCCAGGTCAAAAAGTCCTGGTGATATATGTTGATGTTATTGACGTAACTATGATTTCATCGAATATTGATTGCATAGAAGATCTCACCTTAGAGTACTTTGTACTCGTTTCTAGCGGGACGGTGAGATCTTCTTCTTTTTGTCTAAGCCGATTTCCTGTCCTACAGTAACTTTACACTAGATCTCCCATGCTTGGGGACACGAGCCAATAATAATCTTGCGAAAAAGGAAAATTATATCATAAAAGGTAGTATTGGAAGCAGGAAACTAATGGGTATGTAAAGAATGTGTATGTAGGGTTAAAAATGTAAATGGTTAGGTTTCATTTCACAAGTGACATTAGCTTGTAAGACCCTAGCTGCATAAGACTCTGCTCGTGATAATAATCGTTCAATACTGATGGTATAGTTTATGCAGAAAATATGGACAAGTTTATCGCATAAAACATCAATTTGAACATAGCTGGGGTTTCACTCTCTTGATTCGAAAG
>JAAYLQ010000097.1 GCA_012521805.1 Bacillota bacterium | reverse complement strand
GAGATACCAGAGGGGGTGACTTACGAAGACCTGTGGTACACCATAGCAAGCTATTAGTCACTCTGCACCAAAACTTCGGTGCTAATGTTTTGGGTTTTTTGGGACATTTTCGTTTTTACTTGACAGCTTATTTTAGAAAATTAATCCAAAATATTACCAGCATGCACCACCTTTTTCCTCGTTTCATAGTATAGGAGGGAAGAGAGAAAGGATGGTGTATGTTGGAACTGCTCACAGTCCTGCTGCTGGCAATAGCAGTTAGTTTTGATACATTGGCAATAGGAATGACATACGGGATGGCAAAGATCGTGATTCCCATCCTTCCGCGAATCCTCTTAAGTGCCATTTCGTTTGTTTCAATTTTAGCAGCAATGTTCCTTGGCGACATTTTGATTATGTGGCTTTCGCCGACAGCCACCAACTATCTAGGTGGTGGAATATTGGTGTTACTGGGCATCTACACTCTTTGGCGCACTTATCAGCATGCTGATGATGAAACAATTGATCTGTCTGCAGAACCGATTGAAGCAATAACAATCGATACAGTAGTGCGCATCTTTAAGGATCCTTTGGAGGCAGATTACGACCGCTCAAAGACCATTTCACTCAGTGAATCAGTCTTCTTAGGTCTTGCTTTAGCCTTCGATGCTTTTGCTGCTGGAATCGGTGCTGCTATTCTTGATTTTCCCCATGTACCCACTTCTGCTGCAGTCATGGTCTTCAGCTTCATCTTTCTTTCAACTGGAATTTACTTCGGTCAAAAGGCTAATTCTGCTTTAAAAGGATGGTTTATAAAATGGATTCCCGGTGCGATTATCATTTTAATCGGATTGGCAAAAATATCATTTTAAAAGGAAAAGAGGAGCTGAGCGGCTCCTCTTAATGCTTTAGTTTTCTGCTTGTTTTTCAGCCTCAATATCTCGTGGCAGGAACAGGTTCAGGAGAATACCAACCACGGTTGCTAAAGCCATACCTTCAATTCTAAACGCGCCAGCGGAAATGCCTGCGCCACCAATCCCTAAGGTTAAAATTACAGATGAGATGACTAGATTGCGTTTGTTAGAGTAATCAATTCCGCTTTCAACCAGCGTTCTTAATCCGGAGGAAGCAATAACTCCGAACAGTACCATCGAAACTCCGCCCATAACTGCTTCCGGAATAGTTGAAATTAAGGCTTCCGCTTTAGGAATAAATGAGAGCAGAATTGCAAAAACTGCGGCCAAACCAATGATCCATACACTGTATACCTTGGTGATTGCCATTACACCCACGTTTTCACTATAGGTTGTATTCGGAGGTCCTCCCCATAGGGAAGCCCAGGATGATGCTAAACCATCTCCGAGGAGAGTCCGGGATAGACCTGGGTTTTTGTAAAAATCATGTCCGGTAATATTGCTCAATACTAGAACATCTCCGAGGTGCTCCGCAATAGTTACTAAAGCTACCGGTGCAATCATGCTGATAGCTGACCAGCTAAACTTAGGAAATACGAAATTTGGAATTCCGAACCACGCAGCCTCTTGAACTACGGTAAAATCAACCGCTCCCCTTAGTACTGCGAAAATATATCCAACCACAATACCAACTAAGATAGGAATTACTGCAAGAAAGCCTTTAAAAACGACCGACCCAATCACTGTTACCACCAGGGTAACTAGAGAGATTTGGACAGTTATATTTGCTAAGCTGATATTATCCCCGGTCAGCCCAGCCATATTGACTGCAGTTGGTGCTAAACCAAGACCGATTACAATAATTACAGAGCCAATTACCACCGGCGGCAGCAACCGCTCAAGCCAACCTACACCTACTCGTTCAATTAACAGCGCCACTACACTATAAATCAATCCGACAATAACTCCGCCGCCAAGGGCATAAGGTATACCATGACTATTGGCAACAGCGATAATGGGGGCAATAAATGCGAAGGATGAACCAAGATAGCTGGGCACCTTACCTTGAGTAATTAAAATGAACAACAGTGTACCGGTGCCTGATGTAAAGAGGGCAACAGCTGGCGATAAACCTGTTAAGATTGGAACTAAAACAGTCGCACCAAACATCGCAAAAAGATGCTGCAATCCTAAAGGAACCATCTGGAAAAGTGGTAACCGTTCGTGAACATCTATTGGTCTTCTCATAACAGATCCTCCCAATTACTACTTATTTGATTGCAGCCGCCCTTCGTCAATCAAGGCATAACGCTGTTTTAAAATTCCCTCCTCTCCTCTTAAAGAAGCTCAAAAAAAGAGCTCCTGCCAGCAGAAGGCAGGAGCATAGCGTATCCTAAAAGACACAAAAATACTTAAGCTTCCTTAGCTTCCTTACTGGCCTCACTGGACTAGTTTAAAGGGCAAGCTACTTTCTCTAAACAAACTTTATCCTATTCGACATCCAATGTCAAGATTTATTTTTGTTTTTGTACGCGTC
>JAAYLQ010000096.1 GCA_012521805.1 Bacillota bacterium | reverse complement strand
GGGTTGAGGGCGATGTCTACGCCATCGCTCTTCATGAGACCTCGCTCCTTTCTGTCTATCTGTTGGTGCGAGGTCTCTATTTTTATCTCCACACGCGTTTTTCCTGCCACCGCCTACTAAAACTTTACGCTAACCCGCCCTATGCCGGAGCTCGTCGCAAGGTTAGAATTTACACAAATGTCCTCCTATTGACAAGATATTGACATCGCAACTGCTTAAAGATATGATTATTACTATAATTCTCTTATGGGAGGTGCGGTTTTGGCCCTAGTTGTTAACAATATCACAAAGGATTTTCGCGATGTGCGCGCTGTAGACCAGCTTTCTATTGAAATTAGAGAGGGCAGCATTTTTGGCTTTCTCGGACCAAATGGGGCTGGAAAAACAACTACAATCCGCATGATTCTGGATATCATTCAGCCTGATACCGGATTTGTTACTTGGAAAGGCAAACCTTTCAGCCAGCATCCCCAGGGTACCTTCGGCTACCTTCCCGAAGAACGGGGCTTGTATCCCAAAATGCGGGTTGAAGAGCATCTGATTTTTCTCGGCAGGCTGAACGGCCTCAGCAAACGCGATGCTGCTCAGAAAACCCAAGCAATGATCGAACGGTTTCGCTTAGAAGAGTACCGCCACAAACGGATCGAAGAGCTTTCTAAAGGAAATCAGCAGAAAGTGCAGACAATCAGTACATTAATTCATGAACCGGAAATTGTGTTCCTTGACGAACCTTTCAGCGGACTGGATCCTGTAAACACTGACTTACTAAAAGAACTGCTTATTGAGGGAAATCAAAAAGGTCAAACGATCATCTTTTCCAGCCACCGAATGGAACAAGTTGAGGAACTGTGCCAAGATATCTGCATCCTTAACCGGGGAAAACTGATCCTAGATGGCAATCTGCGGGAAATCAAGCGGTCTTTTGGCCGTCAGTATTTATACCTTTCTGTAGAAGGCGATCAAAATTTCTGGCGCCAGTTCCCTGAACTCCAGATCGTGAATCAGACCCCTGAATACCTAGTTTTTAAACTGACAGACCGAATCGATACTAACGCTGTTTTAACAGCTGCTTCCCAAGCTGGTAGGGTGGTCCACTTTAAACTAGCTGAACCTACCCTAAATCAAATCTTTGTAAGCAAAGTAGGTGAAGCATCATGAGAAATGTTGCCATTTTAATCAGCCGTGATTTTCTCACTCGAGTTAAGGGCGGGTCTTATATTATTACCACAATTTTAGGAGTACTGGTCATTATTGCCTTGACCTTTGTACCAGCTTTTATGGAATGGATCGAAACTAAATTTGATCAAACTGATGTGCATCTAATTGTGCTGGATAAAACCAATGCTCTCGCTTCGAAAATTGAATTTGTAGTAGCACAGCAGTATGGGGACGCTGATTACATCTCGGTCACAGCAGCAGCTTCCGCTTCAGAAACAGATGCTATAGCCCAGATGGCGGCGGAAAATAAAACCGGTGTATTAGTAATTGAATGGGATGAGTTGGGAAAACCCATTTACTCGCTGCATACCAGTAACGCCGAAAACATAAACCAAAACAGCATTGTCCAGCGAATTGTTAACCAAGCCAACCTTCAATATAATGCGGATCAGCTCGGTCTTTCCTTTGAAGATGTGGCAATGCTGACCCAGTCGCCCTATCTCCACGTAAAAACAGTAAACCCGGATGCGGCTGACGGCGCTGAAGAAGCTGCCGAAACACTCGAAGCAGATACTTACGCCCAGAGCTTAGTGCTGGCCTATCTGCTGCTGTTTATTCTTTATATGGCGCTGGTTTTGTACGGAAATATGGTTGCTACCGGAGTAGCAGAGGAGAAAAGTTCCCGCATAATGGAAGTTATGGTCTCCACAGTTAAGCCAATCCAGCTGATGATCGGCAAAATATTCGGGATTGGTTCGTTGGGCTTACTCCAGTTCGTAATCTGGATAAGTACCGGTATTTTGGTAGCAACTATGAAAAATTTAGGGATCTCCTTAGGATCAATTCCCATCGGAACTTTGGTTTGGTTTGCCCTGTTCTTTGTCCTCGGCTATCTTTTTTACGCTGCTATCTTTGCAGCTGGAGGTGCGGTAGTCAGTCGGGTTGAAGAAGTTCAGCAGGTTAACACCCTCTTAATGATGGGGCTGGTAGTAGGATTTATAATCGCCTATATGTCATTTTTAAATCCAAACGGATCTTTAGCCACGGTTGTTTCTATTATCCCCTTCTTCTCGCCGATGGTGATGTTTGCTCGGGTTGCGTTAACTAACCCGCCTTGGATTCAGATCATTGTTTCCCTGTTACTATTAATCCTCGGCACAGCAGTAAACACCTGGATCGCAGCAAAAATTTACAGAGTTGGAATTCTAATGTACGGCAAGCGGCCGCGCATGAAAGAAATTTTTCGCTATATCGTTAATTAGGATCTCAACAGGAATTCCATGCCGAAATTGAGAATCTATTTATAGCTATACCTTGGATGAG
>JAAYLQ010000095.1 GCA_012521805.1 Bacillota bacterium | reverse complement strand
AGTACTCCGCTCAGTAATCGCTAACGGATCGGGTAAAAGGGCAGATGTAGATGGTTATTCAGTGGCGGGGAAGACCGGGACAGCGCAGCTGGTTGAGAATGGGCGCTATTCCCACTCGAAAACAGTTACTTCCTTTGCAGGATATGCTCCGGAGGATGATCCGAAAATGGTAGGTTTGATCATCATGTGGGAACCCCAGGGTGCGTTTTATGGCGGAATCATTGCTAGTCCAGTCTTTGCCAGGCTTGTGGAACAGATTATGCCTTATTTAGGGGTTAAAGCAAAAGAGACTGGGGGAATAGATCGGAGCACCGCAGTGAGGGTGCCAGATGTGTTGGGTCAGGCAACTGATGATGCAGTTAGAATTTTAAACGAAAATGGATTTCGGGTTGAAGTAGCTGGAGGCGGAACACGCATTATCGATCAAATTCCTGCTCCCAATGCAGAAGTTCCACCCCAGACTACCGTGATTATTTATACAGATTTGGACTACCTGCCGGCCTACAGCGATCTGCCTAACCCTATTGGTGTTTAAAGGCGGTCCGGCAGAGGTGATTGAGGGGGCATTCCTGGCAGTTAGGTTTTCTTGCCCTACAGATCCGCCTGCCGTGGAGGATCAGCCAGTGGTGCACATCCTTCCATAAATGCTCCGGTACTATCGCTGTTAACTGCTGCTCTGTCTGAACAGGGGTGCTGCTGTCAGCCAGTCCTAGGCGGTTGGCAACCCGGTGAACATGGGTATCAACAGGAAAGGCTGGTATATTAAAGGCGTTTGCCAGGACCACATTAGCAGTTTTCCGGCCTACTCCGGGAAGCTGCATCAGTTCTTCCCGGGTTTGAGGCACTGCTCCATCAAACTGTGTGATAATCATCTCACAGGTTTTCTTGATATTGCGGGCTTTGGTCTGCCATAAGCCCGCAGTCCGAATATATGCTTCCAATTCAGCTGTTGTTAGTTTGTGCATTGATTCCACAGTTGGATGATGGGCAAACAGTTTGCGGGTAATGATATTCACCCGCTCATCAGTGCACTGTGCTGAAAGGATAGTCGCGATCAGCAGCTGAAAAGGAGTTTCGTGCTCCAGTGCAGTTTTTGGATTCGGATAATTCTCAGCTAATATTTCTAAAACTGCGGTAACTGCAGTTTGATCCAGCATAAACTTTCGCTCCTTTTAAGGCAAAGAGCGCTTAGTTATTTCAAAGCGCTCTTCACAATTTGTGCATGCCCTGAACATCGTCCTCACTGAGTATCATTGGTTCATCTACTCGTGCAGCGGCACCGCGATCGCATTTGACACAGGCTTCACAGTTTTTAGTCACTTTCACCAGTCCATCTTCGTCAACGATCAATCCATGGGGACAGTCGTGGACATTATCATTTAGTCGCAACAAACTGTTGATTACATCGAAAATTTTATCTTTCAGCGTCTTTTTTTCTGAAGGACGCAGATCTGCTAATGCTTCTCGATATGTTACATTTTCCTGGGTTAATCGGGATTTAGCGATGCGGTGGTAAGTGGCATAGAGGAATAAATCCGCTTCAGTTCGGTTGGGAAAGTCGTCAAGCAGTTTTTCCCTGCGAATCTCTTCGACTACAGGCAGGTAAATTTCGTGGTACCACTGTTTTGCTACATGGAGAAAACTGTCGTTAATGTAGTAGCGCTTATACTCCTCTTGTTCGTACCGTTCGATTTGCTTCAGCAGCTCTTGGTAAAGTCCTAACTCAGTAAACTGGATATCAGATAGCCCGGTACGGTATTCAAAATTTGCTCTTTCGCGCCAGAGCAGATGCTGGACTGAGTCTCCAGCTGGGAGGAATTCTGTTACGTATGCGTCGATATATATTTGGCCGATTTCTTTCGCAGCTGCTACCCGGTGATTGCCATCAACTACATAGTACTTATCTTTAACTTTATATAAATCAACAGGTGGGAGTACAACTCCATCTTCAAGTGCTTTCTTGATTCTGGCATATCGCTCCATAGCAGTGCGGGAGGTCAACCGGAAACGAAACTTGGAATCAAAATCCTGCCAGCGGTTAACAGAGCCAACAATTTTTTTAACCTCTACAGTGCGTAGTCCCAGCTCGATTGTTTCTGTGAGGTTTTGCTCCGCTACTTGGCGGTTGAATGACTCGATTGTTCCACGAGAGAACATATGGCCACCTCCTTCAGGCGTGGACTAATCCTCATCCGTATCTAAAATGTAGTAGCCGTATCCGTTAATGACCTTAGTACTGTTAACTACATCAATTCTTTTTTGTTTAAGACCGTAATTCAAATGGGTGTGACCATGAATAAAGTATCTTGGTTTATACTTATGGATCATTTTAGAAAAAGTCAAGAATCCTTTATGGGGTTGATCTTCTGCATCGTGAATGCCAAATGGAGGTGCATGGGTAAGTATAATGTCAATTTTCTTTGCCAGCATGATTTTTAAGCGCATTTTCTGCCATTGCCACCACATTTCCCGCTCGGTTCGCTGCACCGCTCTGGGGGAGTGATAAAACATGGAACCTTCAAAACCCATGATTGTGAGATCTTTCGCTTTCACGATTTGGCAGTCAATATTCTCTCCACCCTCCGGAGGTTCCCGATCATAGTCATAGTCATGATTGCCGCGAACATAGTAGAGGGGAGCATTAAAAACTGACATTAAATAAGAAAGATACCACGCTGGCAGATCGCCCGCGGATAATATTAAGTCGATATTTTCGGGGAAACGATCACGTCGAAAATGGTCATAGAGCATTGGATCGACGGTATCGGCTACAATTAAGATCTTCATGTCCTCGCCTCCCTTTTAGTATAGGGGTAGATATGCACTAATAGCAAGGCTTTCCCTGTAAAGCTTTAGTGAAATTGCTGTCAATTGTCTTCTGACTCCATAAAATAACTGGGAGAGCCGTTTTCTTCAGCAGCCACTCGTCTTTTTTCTTCAACTTCTGCTAATACCTTATCTTCGAAGGAGATTCCCCTCAGCTTCTCGAAAATAGTAGGGGGGGTTACGATGGTACTGTAGCGTTTAGGAGCATTGTACCAAACAGTTTTTTCACCTTGCACCGCTTCAACTTTAGCATGGTTTTCGTAGAGTGTAACGCGGATCCCCCACCTTTTTCCAGGTTCAATTTCAATATAAACGGCCGATTTATCAGTAGGACGGGTCCATTTGCCCTTATCTAACGATTTGATCAAGGCATTCTTCCTTTCGTTTGTTCTGAAATAATCTGGTCAACGATGATTATATTCGACACAGACTGCAAAATTCCTAGGAGGATTGTAACACATGATGATTATCCTGGTGGGATTGCTCCTAACTTCGCTGGTATGTTCTCCGGTGTCTGCTTCTGCAGCAGCTCCAGTTGAAGTGCAGGGACCAGCTGATGGCCTGCGCTTCTCTGATCTGGGTTGGTCTAAGGACGAGAATGATTTCTTTGAGTATGTCCCGAATGAAGGCGTTTTTGAGCGGGGCACCCGGGTTTGGGGATTTATGGAGGTAACTGGATTTGAAAGCTATTTTGCGGATGGACTTTATTACAACGACCTTACTGTTGATGTGTTTTTAAAAACCGGGTTTGGTTTGAGATTGTTTGGAAAGCGTGATGTGATTGAGTTTAATGATGGAACAGATGAACCTCAAGAGTACATCTGGTTTTATCTATGGGTGGATATTCCTTGGTGGGCGCCACCGGGAACGTATATTGCTGAAGTTGTTGTTAGGGATCGGGTGGGGGAACAAGAGGTTGTTCATGCTGAAAAACTAAGGGTGCGTTAGGATAAAATCATTTTGGGGGGAGATGAGATGACCATTCGCAAACAGAGGAGAAAGGAAGGAATTCCTCGGGGAGTTATCAGCAGGCTGCCTAAATACTATCGGTATTTATCCGGGCTGTCTCAAGCCCAGGAGAAGATTTCCTCCGCTGAACTAGGCAAGGCGTTAAATATGACTGCAGCTCAGATTCGCTCCGATTTAAGTTATTTTGGATCGTTTGGTCTGCACGGTTATGGCTATCGCGTTGATGAACTGAAGAATCATATCTCAGCGATTCTGGGACTGGATCGGGAATACAGTTTGGTGCTTATCGGTGCGGGCAACCTGGGGAGAGCAATTGCTAGTTACCCCAATTTTCGCAAACGGGGATTTATTATCAAAGCTATTTTTGATGCGGATCCGGAAGTAATTGGCACCGAGTTAGCCGGTTTGACGATCAGGTCCATCGATACACTTGAAGACTATTTACAGGCAAATCCCTGCGACATTGCGGTAATTACCACTCCGAAGGAGGCCAGCCAAGCAGTTTGTGATCGGATCTGCAGAGCAGGGATAAAAGCGATTTGGAACTTTTCCCCGCTTGATTTGCGTGTTCCTAATGATGTTATACTGGAGCATACTCATCTGACCGACAGCCTGCTCCAGCTTTCGTTTCAAATAACCAACAATGAGACCGAAAAATCGAGCTAAACTGATTGACATTTTCTGGAATCCCGATATGATAGAAGCAATACACTGTAGTTTTTAGGTCAGCAGGAGGATTCGATTCTGATGTTGTTGGGAACCATTGTCAATACTGCAGCGATAGTATTCGGTTCTGTTCTCGGCATGATTATTCATATTCGGGATGAAATCAGAACCACCATTATGCAGGGCTTAGGCTTAGTTGTAATTGTGATCGGTATGAAAATGGGCTTGGACCATGATAATATTCTCATACCCTTGGCCAGTCTGGTGGTAGGTGGTTTTATTGGCGAAAGCTTGAAGCTGGAAGCAAAATTGTCCGCTTTGGGTGAGTGGCTCGCTCGAGGTCATGGACCGGGTGAATCAAAGCGTATAACCCAAGGCTTTGTTACAGCATCGTTAGTGTACTGTGTAGGAGCGATGGCAGTGATCGGTTCTTTAGAGAGCGGACTGCAGGGAACCCATGATACTCTGTTTGCCAAAGCGATGCTGGACGGAGTGAGCGCAGTTTTTTTTGCTTCTTCCTTTGGGGTGGGAGTGATGTTCTCAGCGGTACCTGTTTTGCTCTATCAAGGCTTAATTACCGTATTTGCTAGTTTGTTAGAACCGCTGTTTCATGCTGGTGCCCTTCAGGCACTGGGAGCAACAGGGGGAATGCTGATTGCTGGTATTGGAATAAATATTCTGGGGCTGGCTAAGATCTCGGTTGGAAATCTGCTGCCCTCGCTGGTGGTTGTAGTACTATTATCGCTCTTTTTTTAACCAATTAAGACAGAAGCTGCGCAGTGAACCAGGGTGTTCGCTGCGCAGCTTCTGTGTGCCTGGCATGCTTACTGCGCCGATGGGCTGAAAGAAGCCCTGTCGCCTAACCAGCGGGAAGACAACCAGCAGGCAAGGGCGACACTGGTAACAGTGTTGTCTGGAGGAAGCCGAGGGGGAGT
>JAAYLQ010000094.1 GCA_012521805.1 Bacillota bacterium | reverse complement strand
CTTAATCGCTGTAGATATTGACAATTTCTCGTGATTGGTGTACGATGTTAGCGATTAAAAGGCAAAAAGCGATGATCGAGAGGAGTAGCTGTGTACCGCTTGCAGAGAGGGAAATCATTTGGTGGAAGATTTCCTAAGTATGGGCTGGCGAAGGTCGCTCGTGAGCTGTCGGGATGAAGGTACTAGTAGTCTCGGCCGATTCAGGCACGTTACGCCTGTTGAGTGCTCAGCAGCTTATTTGTGCTGCCTGAGAATAAAGGTGGTACCGCGAAAGAACCTTTTCGTCCTTTGGATGGAAAGGTTTTATTTTTTGGAAGGAGTTGAACTAGGATGAGCGAAACCAAAACACTTGCGAAAACCTACAATCCTCAAGAAGTAGAAGACAAGTGGTATCAGTACTGGGAATCCAACGGCTATTTCCATGCTGAAGTTGAACTAGATAAAGAGCCGTTTTGTATTGTGATCCCTCCGCCTAATGTTACCGGTGAACTTCATATGGGTCATGCTCTCGATGAAACCTATCAGGATATTTTAATCCGGTGGAAGCGGATGCAGGGTTACAATGCCCTTTGGGTTCCCGGCACAGATCATGCCGGAATTGCTACCCAAGCAAGGGTAGAAGACCATGTCAGGAAAACAGAAGGGCTGACACGCCATGATTTAGGCCGCGAAGAGTTCTTAAAGCGGGTATGGGCTTGGAAAGAAAAGTATGGAGACCGCATCATTACCCAGTTAAAGAAGCTGGGGTCTTCAGCAGATTGGGATCGTGAACGGTTCACGATGGACGAAGGGTGCTCAAGAGCTGTTCGTGAGGTGTTTGTTCGCCTTTATGAGAAGGGTTTGATTTATCAGGGTAATTACAGTGTAAATTGGTGTCCAAACTGCTCTACAACCCTATCGGATATTGAAGTAGACCATGAAGAAGAAAATGGCAAGCTTTATTATATTAAGTATCCTTTTGCCGACGGCAGCGGCCACATTCAAATTGCAACCACTAGACCGGAAACTCTGTTAGGAGATACTGCTGTCGCAGTAAATCCTGATGATCCTAGATATCAAGATCTAATTGGCAAGCACGTAATTGTGCCTTTGATTGAGCGCGAGATTCCTATTATTGCTGATGATTATGTGGATCCCAGCTTTGGTTCCGGTATGGTCAAGATTACTCCGGCCCACGACCCTAACGACTTTGAAATTGGACTGCGCCATAACTTGGAACAGGTAGTTGTTATTGGTCGAGATGCTCATATGACTAAGGAAGCAGGTAAATATGCCGGTATGGATCGGTATGCCTGCCGCAAGCTGATAGTTCAGGATTTAGAAAAACTGGGGCTTTTAGTTGAGATCAAAGACCATGTGCATGCGGTTGGCGAATGCTACCGCTGCGGCACGGTTGTTGAGCCATTAGTTTCTAAGCAGTGGTTCGTGAAAATGAAGCCTTTGGCTGAGCCGGCAATTGAAGCAGTTAAGAATGGAACAATTCGGTTCGTACCAGAAAGGTTCAGCAAAAACTATTTGAACTGGATGGAGAATATCAGAGACTGGTGTATCTCACGCCAGCTGTGGTGGGGTCACCGCATTCCGGTTTGGTACTGTCAGGACTGCGGTGAGGTGTTTGCTGCAGTTGAGGATCCAACTGAGTGCCGCAAATGCGGTTCGAAGCACATTGAGCAGGACCCAGATGTGCTGGATACCTGGTTTTCCTCAGCACTGTGGCCGTTTTCGACTTTAGGTTGGCCGGAAGAAACCCCCGAATTAAAGCATTTTTATCCGACCAGTGTATTAGTAACAGGTTTTGACATTATTCCATTTTGGGTTGCCCGCATGATTTTCATGAGTTTAGAGTTCATGGGCGAGCGGCCGTTTAAAGATGTTTTAATTCATGGTTTAGTTCGGGATGAGTTGGGACGCAAAATGAGCAAGTCGCTCGGCAACGGCGTCGATCCTCTGAAAGTGATTGAGGAATACGGTGCAGATGCTTTGAGATTTAATCTGGTGATCGGGGTTGCCCCCGGTAACGACCTCCGTTTTATTCCAGAGAAAGTTGAAGCATACCGCAATTTTGCCAATAAAATCTGGAACGCGGCACGCTTTACATTGATGAATCTTGAGGATTTCGATCCTGAGCAGGGCAAACCAGAAAATGAATTGTCTGTGGCCGACAGATGGATTTTAAGCCGCTACCAGCATGCAGTGAATGAAGTTACTCGCCATCTCGAGCGCTATGATATTGGCGAAGGAGCCCGAGTGCTGTATGATTTTATTTGGAGCGAGCTCTGCGATTGGTATATTGAATGGGTAAAACCGCGGCTTTACGGCAGACATGGAGATGAAGCCCGCTATGCTTCCCAGTATACACTGTGGTACGTATTTAGAAATACCATGCAGCTGCTGCATCCTTATATGCCTTTTATTACTGAAGAGATTTGGCAGAAACTGCCGCTTGCTGGTGAAACCATTATGCTTGCTCCCTGGCCGGTGGAAACTGAGCTCAGGGATGAAGATGCGGAAAGAACCATGCAGCTGCTCATGAATGTAATTACAGAAATTCGTACAATTCGCAGTGAAAAGCAGGTTCCGCCAGGACGCAAAATCACTGCTATCTTCCAAACTGATGCAGAACGGCAGCAGGTTCTGAAAGCCAATATTCAATATCTGCAGAACTTGGCTGGTTTAGCGGAAGTAGAAATCGGAGCACCAGGCGAAAAACCAGAGCGGAGTGCTGCAGCGGTTACAAATGGTGTCGAGATCTATCTGCCTTTAGCTGGAATGATTGACCTTGAAGCAGAGGCTAAACGAATTGAAAAAGAATTGTCTAAAGCGAAGCAGGAATTAGAACGAACTGAGAAGAAACTCAGCAATCCAGGTTTTGTCAACAAGGCACCGGAAGCTGTTGTCGAAAAAGAAAAAGAGAAGCTAGCACTGCTTACCGATACAGTTGCGAAGCTGACTTCGATGTATGAGGAGATCGTCAGTGGATAATCATCATCCTTTCCAGAAACAGCAGCGTTTCAGCGCTTACTTAGGATTAGAACGGATCACTGAGCTGTGTGCACGGCTCGGTGATCCTCACCGCCAATTTCGGTCGATTCATATTGGGGGAACCAACGGCAAAGGATCAACCGCAGCTTTTATCGCTAACGTGCTTAAACACCATGGGTACCGGGTGGGGTTGTTTACATCGCCCCATTTGGTAGATTATCGTGAGCGGTTCAGGATCAATGATGAGCTGATCGCCGCCGAGGTCTTAGCCCAAATCAGCGCTAGAGTGCAGGTCTTAATAGCAGAAATTGAAATGGAATATCCGGAATATGGACCATTTACTTGGTTTGAAGGTGCTGCAGCTGTTGGGTTTAGCTATTTTGCTGAGGAGAGCGTAGACTATGCAGTGATTGAGGTGGGCCTGGGCGGCCGGTTTGATGCAACGAATATCTTGAATCCGGAAATCACCGTGATTACCCCCATTGGTCATGACCATTTAGATCGTCTCGGACCGACTTTAGAAGATGCTGCTGGGGAAAAGGCTGGAATTATTAAACCAAATGTGCCAGTAATTGTCAGCGAACAAGTGCCTGAGGTAGAACAGGTGTTGAGAGCAGTTGCTGCAGGTATGGTGGCTCCTTATTATAGTCTTAATGATCTGGAATGGCGGCCTCTCACTTGGGATCTTTCTGGAGGCGAGCTTGCTTTTCCAACTCTAGACAGCGATCCTTTTAAAATTAAGCTGCTGGGAAAGCATCAGCTGACTAATGCTGCGACTGCCCTTTTAGCCCTGCAGGTGCTGCAGCAAAAAGGTTTGCTGCTTGAATCGGAATTGATCAGAACAGGACTGGCTAATACTCGGTGGCCGGGTAGACTGCAGGTTGTTTCTCAGTCTCCACTGGTTTTATTTGACGGAGCCCATAATCGGGAAGGTTTAGCGGCGTTGGCTGGCGCCTTAACAGACCTAATTGATCGCAAAATAACATTTGTGATCGGGATGTCAGCAGATAAGGAACCAAATCTTTTGGAGCCGCTGCTGCCTTTAGCAGAACGTATCTATTTCACGGAAGCTCAGAACAGCAGAACAGGCACAGCATCAGCGGCAGAATTAAAGGATTATGCTGTCAATCGCGGGGTTGATGCTGATTGTGTTGCTTTAGCTCAAATCCCGGAAGTGATATTTGCTCATGATCCTGTGTGTGTCTGCGGATCTTTGTATCTGATCGGAGATATTCAGGCAGCCATCTTTGAAAAATAAAGGACATTGGGAGATTAAAATCTAAATACTTACGGTGTGAATAGTTCGCTTGGGCAAGGAGGCACGGATAGTGGGACGCAAGCAGAGGAAAAAACGGCGTAATCTTTTTCACAGCGATGGCATTTCTTTTGTGATTTCTTTAATCTCTGTGAGTGCACTGTGCATCTTTCTTGGCTACCTTTTGGGTCAATACGCACTGGAGTGGCTTAATACTCCTTTTACCTCGGTCAGCCAGAACCAGATGGATGCTCTCAATGATACAATCGATAGTCAGCTGGAGAATTTAGAGCGACCGAATTCAGAG
>JAAYLQ010000093.1 GCA_012521805.1 Bacillota bacterium | reverse complement strand
CAATAACTTTCTTGGTGGTAATAGCGGAGGGGATCACCTGTTCCCATCCCGAACACAGTAGTTAAGCCCTCCAGCGGCGATGGTATTGCCACATCTCGTGGTGAGAGAGTAGCTCACTGCCAAGAATAAGTTTAAAGCCTCGTAAATGTACTAAGGTACGTTTACGAGGCTGTTTTTATGTTTAGATACAATCAAATTAAATTTTTGGAAGGAATTTGTTATAGTTTTGGTGAAATAACTGCACTAAATATTAAAATTGTAAGGAGGATTAAAAGTGAGAGTAAGGAAATGGTTAATTTTGATGTTAACTGTGCTGTTAGTCTTTACGACAGGATGCACACTATTTGGGGGTGGGTCCGATGATGG
This sequence comes from Bacillota bacterium, assembly GCA_012521805.1. Lineage (GTDB taxonomy): Bacteria > Bacillota > Limnochordia > Darwinibacteriales > DTU012 > DTU012. The sequence continues at coordinate 14,813 of JAAYLQ010000093.1, read as the reverse complement.
TAAAACTCCCGGTAAGAAGAAAATTACCCTGACAGCTTATGCTAGTAGTGAAGAAATTGATCTGGCTAATGATGTAGCAGCGAATGTATTGGATGGAGATTCTGAAACTATGTGGCATACTAAATGGTGGGGTACTGATGTGACTAAAAATCCCGAGTCAATTACGATTGTACTCAGCGAACTGGCCTACGTTCATAAATTCAGATACCTGCCCCGTCAAGATGAAGAAATGAACGGCACTATTACAAAATATGAAATTCAATACAGTGTTGATGGGGAGACATTTGAAACCATTGTAGAAGGTGAATGGGAAAAAGACAAAGAATGGAAGGAAGTAAAATTTGATCCTGTTAAAGCTCTTGAGATTAGGTTAGTGGTCCATGATGGCCACGGCGGCCATGCCTCTGCTGCTGAGATAGAACTGGGCATAACACCAATTGAAGTTAATGAAGAAGAGTAGTTGGTAGATACTTAATCAATCTAAAATATAAATAGAAATGTCGCCTGATTAACGAAAGAGAAAACCTCTTAAATGGTGAATCCACATTTAAGAGGTTTTCCCTTTCTAATCATTTTTTTTGATTTAAGTGTAAAAATTGGTCCCTCATATTTAAATATTGTTATAAAAATATAAAGGAATTATTCTTTTGCTGATGAATAATTGTTGTAGATTATCAGAATTATGAGGGGGATCTGAATTGAAAGTGAGTAAATTGCTGAAGACAACTTTGCTGATCACAGTGCTTTTGCTTTTGGTATCAGGGTGTACAAATGAAAGCAGCAATGAGCGAGTCAGACTGACAGCCTATGCAACCAGTGAAGAAACATCAAAAGCTAATGAAGCAGCTAAAAATGCAGTAGATGGGGATCCAGCCACTTTTTGGCACATTCAGTGGAGCGAGAAGGTGCCGCAGTCTATCACGGTTAAGTTAAGCAGGCTTGCGAAAGTGAATCAAGTAGCTTATTTGCCTAGGCAGGACGGAAATTCAAATGGTATTATCACAGAATATCGGCTGCTGTACAGCACCGATGGAAAGGATTTTATTGAGCTAGTCCATGGGGAATGGGCGTTGAATACCGATAAAAAGGTAGTTGAATTTTCTCCTGTTGAAGCAACTCAGATCAGATTAGAGGCTATTCAAGGTTTTGGTGGATGGGCCTCCGCAGCAGAGATAGAAATAGGCATCGTAACTGAAGAAAATTAGAAGGCAAAATTTAGTAGCCAGAGAACAGTTTACTTTAAAGCCTCGGATTAGTATTCAAATCCGGGGCTTTTTCCTGCTCTCCTTTACTGCCCCATGATGTTGAGTACCAATGTACTGCCATGGATATGTCCAGGATGTTGTCACAGTTGTCTTAAAATAAGATGGCTGTGATAACTAAATATATGTGCTGTTGGTGTTAGAGTAATAGTGCCAAATTTAGAGGAATGCCAGTTGGTAGTGTTGTAAAAAAGTGAGGACTTGATGATGGGAGCCGCAGACTGCTTTTGAAAGTTGGAGGAAAATGGAGGCTAATCGAGAACAGTTTAATTAACTAATCGTATGGTATTAGAATTGGTGCGCTGTTAAAAATAAGATAAAGGCAAACAATACAGGAGGTTATGTGATGAAGTACAAAATAGAAGTTTTCGAGAAAATGATGGAGAGCAGAGTAGTTGCTGTGCTGCGTAAATTTGATACAAGCAAAGTTGTGCCCCTTGCACAAGCACTGGTTGAAGGCGGCATTACCGCTATCGAAATTACCATGGATACAGAAAATGCGCTCCAAGCAATAGCGGATGTCCGCAAAGCGCTGGGAAAAGATATTGCTGTTGGAGCGGGTACGGTACTAGATCCTGAAACCGGCAGGGCAGCAATGTTGGCAGGAGCGCAGTTTTTAGTAGCACCAACACTGAATGTTGACTTAATTCGATTAGGTAATCGTTACGGCAGAATGGTAGTGCCGGGATGTATGACACCCACAGAAATCCAGCAGGCATGTGAAGCAGGTGCAGATGTGATTAAGATTTTCCCAGCTGGAGTTGTGACTGCAAACTTCTTTAGGAACGTGCTTGGTCCCCTGGATCACATTACATTGATGGCTACAGGAGGAGTGAGCATCGATAATGTTAAAGAATATCGGGCTAAAGGCGTGGATGTCGTTGGTGTAGGCGGCAATCTAATTGATAAAGAAGCGATAGCTGCCGGCCAATTTGAAAAGATAACCGCTTATGCTGCTAAACTGGTCGAAGAGGCAAAATAACAGGCAAGACAAGGCTAACTCAATTCCACCATCAACAAATGAAATTTGTTATGGTGGATTCTATTAATTTTTGGCACAATGAATGTGCGAGGACTGGATAAATATGTTACAATGATTGAGAATTAGAACAATGGAGGTAGCAGTGATTGAAGATCGGAATTGTTGGACTACCACAAAGCGGCAAAACGACGCTTTTTCAACTGCTGACTAATGTAGAGTTGAAAGCAAATCTTCAGGCTAACACCGGGATTGCAAAAGTACTTGATCCCAGGATCACTGAATTATCAAAAATATTTCAACCGAAGAAGACAACATATGCTACCATTGAGGTAGTGGATGTTGCCGGATTAGTTGTTGGCGTGAATAAAAAAGAAAACACTCTACTCAATGCGATCAAAGATGTAGACGCAGTTGTCCAGGTACTGCGGGCTTTCCGCAGTGATCTGGTGCCAACTGCTGACGGTAAAATTGAACCAATGCGGGATTTGAATCAGATCCAGTCTGAATTGGTTTTATCGGACTGGAGCTTGCTGGAGACTAGGCTGGAACGGCTGGAAAAAGAGCGCTTTAAAAACAAAAATTACGAGAAGGAAAAAGCTGTTTTAACCAAATGTCAGGAAGCTCTTGAGCAGGACCTGCCTTTGTGGACGCTGGATTTCACCGACGATGAAGCCAAAATGATTCGAGGTTACAACTTCCTAACGCTGAAACCTCTGCTATTGGTAGTAAATGTTGACGAAGAGCAGATGCAGAGAAATACCTATCCGCAGCAGGATGAATTGGAGGCTTGGGCAGAAGAGCGCGGTATTCCTATTATTATTGTCAGCGCTCAGGTGGAAGTAGAGATCAGCCAGCTGGAAGCTGAAGACAGGGCACTGTTCATGGCTGATTTGGGAATTAATGAGTCTGGGATAGAAAGGCTGTCCCGTGCTGCATACGCCCATTTAGGACTGATATCTTATTTTACAACTGGAACTGATGAAGTTAGGGCTTGGACTATTACTCAAGGAACCAATGCTAAACAAGCGGCAGGAAAAATTCATTCTGATATTGAACGAGGCTTTATTCGAGCTGAAGTGGTAAGCTATGATGATTTCATCGAGTTAGGCAGTATCCAAAAAGTTAAAGAAAAAGGCCTTTTCCGACTGGAAGGCAAAGAGTATATTGTGCAAGATGGTGACATTATCAGTTTTAGGTTTAATGTTTAAGGCAGATTGAATAAGGGAGTTGATGATGTGGATGTTAGGACTGCGGCAAAACAGTTAGCAGATGTCTTGGCTGCGAGCCAAGAGTATCAGCGCTTAAAGCAGGCAAGAGAGGAAATCGAAAAACATCAAGCGGCAAAAATTATGCTGAGGGACTTCCACAAGAAACAGTTGAGTTTGCAGAAGCAGCATCTTGAAGGCAAACCTGTTAGTGAGGCACAAGCTGAGGAGTTAGCGAAATTATACGAAGTCTTGAATATCAATCCCTATATCAGAGAGCTGTTTGAAGCGGAATTTGCTTTTCATAAGTTGATGATGGATGTTCAGGAAATACTAAGTGATGCCATCAGTCTGGAATCTTTATATGAACTTGAAGATGAGGATGAAGATCAATCCTTATCAGAAGATGCAATTCAAAGAGCTACGAAAAAACTATGGACTCCAGGAAATTAGAGGAGGAAACCATTGAATAGAGTACGAATTGGCACAGCCGGAATACCGATATCTGCTAAACCTAGAACATCAAAAGCAGCAGTTAAGAAGCTGGCAGAACTAGGGTTAGAATGCATGGAGATAGAGTTTGTGAGAGGTGTGCGGATGGGGGAAAGGTCTGCCCAAGAACTGCGGGCAGAAAGCGAACAGCATCATATCGAATTAACTGAGCACGCTCCTTATTATATAAATCTTAATTCAAGCGAATCTGACAAAGTGGCCGCCAGCAAAGAACGGATTTTACAAGCAGCCCGTGTAGGGTGGGCTGCAGGTGCAAAAAGTGTTACCTTTCATGCTGCTTATTATCATGATACGGATCACGAACAAGTATTTGAGAATGTGAAGCGGGAATTATGGGAGATCCGCAGGGAACTGGATGATGAAGGTAATCAGATTCATCTTCGTCCCGAAACAACCGGTTCCCCAACTCAGTTTGGGACTGTCGAAGAAATAGTGCGTTTAGCCGCTGAGATACCCGGTGTATATCCCTGCATAGATTTCTCTCACCTCCATGCCCGCAGTATAGGAGCTTACAATACTTATGATGAGATCAGCCGGGTGTTGGAGTTTGTCCAATCTGAGCTGGGCAGATCCGCCCTTGACCAAATGCATATGCATCTGTCCGGAATTGAATATGGACCAAAAGGCGAGAAGAAGCATTTAATTTTACCTGAATCGGACATGAATTACCAGGCTGTGCTGCAGGCTTTGGTAGACCACGATGTAGGCGGATGGCTGATCTGTGAGAGTCCAAACTTGGAAGAGGACGCGTTATTATTAAAGCGAGAATACGATCAAATAGTTCAAAACCGCAAGGGAGGAATTGGGCATGGCTAAAGCTGATATTGGTTTAATCGGCTTGGCTGTAATGGGCGAGAACCTGGTTCTCAACATGGAAAGCAGAGGATATACGGTAGCTGTATACAACCGGACTGTCCAAAAGGTTACTGATTTTGTTGAAGGGCGGGCAAAGGGTAAGAAGATTATTGGAACTTACTCTTTGGAGGAGTTTGTCAGCTCACTGAAATCTCCCAGGAAAGTTATGCTGATGGTCAAAGCAGGTCAACCGGTGGATGATTTTATTGATAGGCTAATTCCCCTGCTGGAGCAAGGTGACATTATTATTGATGGCGGAAATTCCCACTACCAAGACACTAACCGCCGAACCCAAAAAGTTGAAGCAGCAGGGCTCTTATATATCGGGACCGGAGTATCCGGTGGTGAAGAAGGAGCATTGAAAGGACCAAGCATCATGCCGGGAGGATCGCCAGCAGCGTGGGATGCTGTTAAACCAATTCTGCAGAGCATAGCTGCTAAGGTTGGCGATGATTTTCCCTGCTGTCAGTGGGTTGGGAAGGATGGCGCAGGGCATTTTGTCAAAACAGTCCATAACGGCATAGAATACGGTGATATGCAGCTGATTGGCGAAGCGTATTACATCATGAAGCATGCTCTTGGCTTGTCTGCTCAAGAGATGCACGAAGTCTTTGCGGAATGGAATCAAGGAGAATTAGACAGCTATCTGATTGAGATTACCAGCGATATACTTGCGAAAGTGGATCAGGAAACAGGTCAGCCTTTAGTTGAGCTGATCCTAGATGCCGCTGGTCAAAAAGGGACCGGAAAGTGGACATCACAAATAGCCCTTGATCTGGGTATTGCCACTCCAACCATAACTGAAGCAGTCTTTGCAAGAAGTTTATCGGCGATTAAAGAGGAGAGGATGGCTGCTGCCCAAGTGCTATCTGGTCCGAGGGCTGTCTATACAGGTGATCGGGATGCATTTATTGAAGATATCCGCCAAGCACTGTATGCTTCAAAAATCTGCTCCTACGCTCAAGGTTTTGCTTTGATGCGTGAGGCTTCTAAAGAATGGGAATGGAATCTTAATCTTGGTGAAATTGCTTTAATGTGGCGTGGCGGCTGCATCATCCGAGCTCAGTTTTTAGAGCGAATAAAGGAAGCCTTCGATCAAAATCCGAATCTGCCAAACCTGCTGGTAGCTCCCTACTTCAAGGAAGCTGTAGAAAAAGCGCAGGCTGGCTGGCGGAGGGTGGTAGCTGCGGCTGTCCAGTTAGGACTTCCAATTCCCGCATTTAGTTCTGCTTTGTCCTACTTCGATGGATACCGTCGGGAGACCTTATCTGCAAACCTAATTCAAGCTCAGCGCGATTACTTTGGAGCTCATACTTATCGCCGGATTGATAAACCGGGAGTTTTTCATACCGAATGGTTGGCGCCAGGCAGCGAGGCAGCCAGCATTCCGCAGAATTAACCCTAACTGCGGGTACCATAAAAAATTAATAACACACCAAGCATAATTATTAACATTTTGCTGTAGGATACTTGCTCTGAAAGTCCAATTAATCCTAGAGAGCTGACTATCATCAGCACCATTGGCCCTATCAAACCTAATGTTGCATTGATCTTCATTGCAGCAGCTACTCTGCCAAATTTAAACATGAGTAGTGCTGCAGTGATTTCAATTAATCCAGCTAATATACGCATACAGGCCATACTCAAAACAATGCGGAATTCAGTTTGCATTAAAAAGACCTCCTTGAAAATATGAGGTGAATGGATGAGAGGGGTAGGAGTGTGTATCGAAATCTGCAGGTAGTTGATCCGGAAATCTTTGAAGTTATTCGTCTTGAGACTAAACGCCAGACGGAAAAACTTGAATTGATTGCTTCTGAGAATTTTGTGAGTTTAGCTGTCTTAGAAGCAATGGGCAGCCCGTTAACTAATAAATATGCAGAAGGTTACCCTGGTAGACGTTATTATGGTGGATGTGAGCATGTCGATGTGGCAGAAGAATTAGCGATTGAGCGGGCTAAAAAACTATTTGGTGCAGATCATGCCAATGTACAGCCTCATTCGGGTGCCCAGGCCAATCAAGCAGTATACTATGCGCTGCTGAAACCCGAAGATACTGTTTTAGGCATGGATTTAAGCCATGGCGGCCATCTAACCCACGGCAGCAGGGTCAATATGTCTGGTGCTTGGTTTAACTTTGTGCATTATGGGGTAGATCGGGAAACAGAACTGCTGGATTATGATCAGGTTCGGGATCTTGCCAAACGCCATAAACCGAAACTGATTGTTGCTGGGGCATCAGCTTATCCCCGGATTATTGATTTCAAACTGCTTAGGGAAATTGCAGATGAGGTTGGGGCATACTTGATGGTTGATATGGCACATATTGCTGGTTTAGTAGCAGCAGGAGTGCATCCCAGTCCAGTTCCTTATGCACATGTGGTTACAACTACTACCCATAAAACTTTGCGGGGGCCGCGGGGTGGTATGATTCTCACCTGTCGGGAATTGGCTAAAGACATCGATAAAGCAGTATTTCCGGGAATTCAAGGTGGGCCTTTAATGCATGTGATCGCTGCCAAAGCGGTAGCTTTACAGGAGGCTTTAAAAGCAGAATTCAAAACATATCAAGAGCAGGTAGTTAAAAATGCCAAGGCGTTAGCCAGTGGATTAAAAGAGCGTGGTTTTGTATTAGTTTCTGGTGGAACTGATAACCATTTAATTCTAGTAAACGTAAAAGCAAGGGGCTTTACTGGAAGGGATGCTGAAAAACTCCTCGACGATGTGGGGGTTACAGTTAATAAGAATACGATCCCGTTTGAAACAGAGAGCCCGTTTGTTACTAGTGGGATTCGCCTTGGGACTCCAGCCCTCACAACGCGGGGGTTAAAAGAACAAGAGATGGATCAGATTGCAGCAATTATCAGCGATACCCTTAATCCGCAAACAACAGATTATTCCGAGATTAAAGCAAGGGTAAAAGCAATTGCCGATCAGTTTCCGCTCTATCCTGATTTGAATTAATTTTAGTGGATAAAGGGGTAATCTGTGAATGCCTATCCCTGTGGTAGATTCTAAGGTAAAGCGCAATCTGAAAATGAATTCAATTGATGGCGCTTTCGCTTCAATTAGTGATCATTTAACTAATCCGTTTTTGGGGTTGTTTGCGCTGTCTTTAGGCGCAACTCCATCCCAAATCGGTATGTTAAATGCATTTCCTTCTTTTTTAGGCAACATCCTCCAGATTCCTTATGGAATACTGGCAAATAGAATCAAGAACAGAATGATCCTAATTACTATTGGAGCTTTGAGCAACCGTTTGTGCTGGGTGCTCATTGCCTTCATTCCCTTTCTGGTAAGGGCTGAACTGGCTGTTCCTGCAGTTATTATTTTAGCAACCCTCAGGGTTATTGGGGCTAACGTAGGAGTTCCTGCATGGACTGCGATTCAAGCAGAAGTTGTTCCCAAGCAGGTGCGGGGCAGATATTATGCTAACCGCAATATTATAATTTCCAGTTCAGGATTATTAGCTACAGTTGCTGCCGGACGCATACTGGCTCTAAGTTATCCAGTAAATTATCAAATTCTGTTTGTGCTGGCATTTATCATGGGAATGTTCTCGCTGATCGCTTTTCTGCAGATTCAGGTGAAACCAAATTCCAAACCTCAATCGGCAAAACCGCGGGAGAAGCGTAGGTTCAGGCCCAGCCAAATTGCTGGACTGATTAAAGCCAACAGCAATTTTTCGTATTACTGTTTTGCAGCTTTTATCTGGAGTGTTGGCGTGAATTTAATCAGCCCATTAGTGTCAGTATACTTTATACAAGATTTGCAGGGAACAGCTGAGTATTGGGCATACGTTCAAGCTGCCAGCACAGTAGCCACTATTCTCTGCCAAAGATACTGGGGAATACTGACAGATAAGTTTGGTCAAAAAAATATCATGGTCAAGGCCGGAATAGGTGCGGTAGTGATTCCCTTTTTATGGTTTATCGCTCCTAATCCCCTCTCAGGTATTGTGATCAACCTGTGGAATGGATTTGTCTGGGGTGGGTTTAACCTTGCTGCTTTTAACTTCCTGCTGGAAATTACTCCAGACGACAGCCGTTCAATGTATGCAGGAGTTTACAATTCCCTTATGGGTATTGCTGTAGCTGGAGGAACCTTAGCGGGAGGATTTTTAGCCGAGGTTATTGGACTGAAGTATTTGTTCTTAATATCTTTTGTCGGCCGGGGACTTGGATTATGGTTAATCTCCCGAGTGAATGCTGATACTAATATACCTATGCGGTTTAAAGATTTGCGGTATCCCCTGATCCAAAGCCGCGGTTAATCCTAGAGACTTGCCTTTATAGGGAAATTATTATATAATGTGTTAGGATATGTAAAAGCGATATAGGGAACAAATTGGTAAAAAAAGTTGTGCAGAGAGCCAATGGTTGGTGCGAATTGGTCAACTTATACCAAGGTCCACCCCTATGAGCTGGGAAGGAAACGACGAGTGTAACTTCTTCGGGTAAGCCCGTTAGCGCTGTTTGAGGGGATTAGTATTTTGATGCTAATCAAAAAGGGTGGCAACGCGGGTAAATCTCGTCCCTAATGCGAATAGGGATGAGATTTTTGTTTTTATAGAGCAAATACTAAATTAAAGGAGGGCTTGTATGTTAGATTTACGCTATATCAGGCAGAACCCCGAGTTAGTAAGGGAAATGCTGAAGAACAGGGGCGAAGAAGCACCTCTCGATGAATTGTTAGAATTAGATGAGCAGAGACGTGCTCTGCTTACCGAAGTAGAGCAGTTAAAAGCGAAGCGCAATGCGGTATCGGACCAGGTAGCTAAGTTAAAGCGCGAAAAGCAGGATGCCAGTGCGCTGATTGAAGAGATGAAAGTTGTTTCACAAACGATTAAGGAATATGATGAACAGCTGCGTGTCATTGATGAACAGCTGCGCGATCGCCAGCTGCGCATTCCCAACATCCCCCATGAGTCGGTGCATGTTGGCGCTGGTGAGGAAGATAACAAGGAGATTCGGCGGTGGGGTGAACCGCAGAGTTTCGGTTTCGAGCCGAAACCGCACTGGGATTTAGGTGTCGATCTTGATATCATTGATTTTGACCGCGGTGCCAAGGTCACCGGAACCCGCTTCTATTTTCTCAAAGGCCTCGGCGCTCGCCTTGAACGAGCTTTAGTCAATTTTATGCTTGATGTCCATACAGCGGAGCATGGGTATACAGAAGTTTTTCCGCCGTTTATTGCCAACAAGGACAGCGCAATCGGAACTGGTCAGCTGCCAAAGTTTGGCGAAGATATGTTTAAGCTTGAAGATCTGGATTACTATTTGATTCCAACAGCAGAAGTACCAGTTACAAACCTGTACCGAGATGAGATTTTAGACGGTGATCAGCTGCCGCTGTATCATGTGGCTTATTCTGCCTGTTTCCGTTCTGAAGCTGGTGCTTACGGTCGGGATACCCGTGGTGTAATTCGCGTTCATCAATTTAATAAAGTGGAGTTAGTTAAGTTTGTCAAGCCAGAGAGCTCATATGAAGAACTGGATAAATTAGTAGCTGACGCAGAAACCATACTGCAGAGATTGGGTCTGCCCTATCGGGTAACACAAATGTGTACAGCTGATTTAGGCTTTACAGCTGCGAAAAAATTAGATCTTGAGGTTTGGATGCCGAGCTATGGAAGGTATGTGGAGATTTCTTCCTGCAGTAACTTCGAGGCTTTCCAAGCAAGAAGGGCTAACATTCGCTATCGTTCTGAGCCGGGGGCAAAACCAGAATTTGTGCATACTTTGAATGGCTCTGGTGTAGCGATTGGACGCTGCTTGGCTGCCGTTATAGAGAATTACCAGCAAGAGGATGGTTCAATTATAATTCCAGAGGTTCTGCGTCCTTATATGCAGGGGTTAGAAAAAATTAGCTGAAAAACAACTTGTTAAAAGACTTGTTTTAAGGTATAATAGTCTTTGTGTGGAGGGGTGCCAGAGCGGACGAATGGAGCGGTCTTGAAAACCGTCGAGGGTTCACGCCCTCCGTGGGTTCGAATCCCACCCCCTCCGCCAGGATTATAATTGAGCTGAAACCCTTTTCTTTTTCAAAAGAAAGGGTTTTTTTATAAAGGGGCAATATTATGAGGATTAGAAAAGGAGATCTGCTTATATTCGTCGTATTGATGCTTATAGGGTTTTTTATGCTCTATAATAATTTTTTCCGCTCGAAAGTTTCTGGAGATATTGCTGTGGTTGAGATAGATGGACAGATATTAGAAAAGTTTGATCTCACAGTTGATGTGGATGGCTATAGAGTAGAAACCGATTATGGGTATAATGTTCTTGAAGTTGCTGATGGAAGCATCAGGGTTGTTGAAGCAGATTGCCCCGATCAAACTTGTGTCCGCTTTGGATGGATAAAAACTATCGGTCAGACAATTGTGTGCCTACCCCATAAGATGATTATCAGAATTGCCAATGAATCAGCAGATTTGGGGCTCGATGGGGTTGCATATTAATTGGAGAATATACAAAGGGGTGAAAATATGAGGCAACGAATTTTAGTTGTTGATGACGAAGTCCCTATTCAGGAACTCATTAAGTTTAACTTGGAACAAGCAGGTTTTGAAGTAGAAATAGCAGACAACGGTATAGCTGCTTTGGAGATGTTTGAGGCAAATAAACCTGATCTGATTGTATTAGATTTAATGCTGCCTGGTAAAGATGGATATGATGTCTGCAAAGCAATTAGAAAAACCAGCAACACTCCGATCATTATGCTCACAGCTAAAGAAACCGAATTAGAGCGTGTTTTGGGATTAGAGTTGGGTGCAGATGATTATATAACCAAACCCTTCAGTCCTCTTGAACTAGTTGCTCGGATTAAGGCCGTCCTGCGCCGTTCCAGTGGGCAAGATGATGAAGAAATTGATGAATTCACAGTTGGTTCCATTTTTATGAAGGTGGGAACCCGGGAAGTCTTGGTTAAGGGACAGCCGGTAGAGTTAACCCGTAAAGAGTTTGATCTGCTGCATATCTTTATGCAGAATGCGGGAAAAGTACTTACCAGAGAGTTTTTACTGCAGAAAGTTTGGGGTTATGAATACGAAGGTGAAACCCGTACAGTGGATGTTCACATCCGTCACCTGCGCAGAAAACTAGGACCAGAAGGAGAAGAACGGATCGAGACTATTCACGGTGTCGGTTACAAATTGAGGGGGAATTAGGTTGCAGCGGCCACTGCTCCTTAAACTAACCGGTCTAGTATTAGTGGTAACCTTGCTCAGCATGGGGGTTACCACGTTTTTTGTTATGCGGTTTGCATCAAATACTTTAATAAACAATTTGTTTGTAGATTTAATATCCGATGCTGAACTGGTTGGTTATTGGTTGGAAAACTCGCCTCATCGGCTTATACAGGAAGATATTACACAGCTAGGTATAAGGATTAACCGCAGAATTTCAGTGATAGATTTTAATGGGAATGTGGTTGCTGACTCTGTTTATCCTACCAGGTCGTTAGCTAATGTATACCAAAATCCAGAATTTCAGCAGGCTCTGAAAGGTGAGGTTGGTACTGCTAGAAGACCTAGTGAGTTTTCTGATCAGGATATTTTGTATGTAGCCCTGCCCCGTGCCTGGGGAGTTATCAGGGTTGCCACCACAACTGATGAAATAACAGCGCCGCTTGCCTTTTTAACTAAGGTGCCACTAGCCCTAACCGGAATGATGGGTTTGCTGGCTTTTAGCGTTGCATATTATGTCAATAAGAATATTACTGAGCCGCTTGAAGCAATGCTTGATATAACAAAGCAGCTCCAGGTTGGGGATTTCAGCAGGCGGGTTTTAGTCCGCAGTACAGATGAGATCGGTCAGTTAAGCCGTGCCTTTAACGAGCTTTCCCAGACTCTGGAAGAAATGTTTCAAACGATCCATGACCGGGAAAACAAGCTTAATGCCATTTTAACCAGTATGGGGGAGGGTGTGTTAGCTGTTGATTCTAATTATAAGGTGATCTTAGCTAACCGCAGTATGGCAGAGCTGATCAATGAAGCTGAGGAAAGTTTGATTGGCAAAGATCTGATTGAGGTAATTCAAAGCTATCAGTTAGTTGAAGTTGTGGCGGATACGCTGGCAACCAGCAAATCAATTGAGACTGAGATAAAGCTTTATCCTTCCAGCCGCCGCACTATAGCAGTTACCAGCAGTCCCTTAGAGGATGAGAATAGTGAAACAATTGGTGCGGTGATTGTGCTGAGGGATGTTACTGAGCTGCGGCGTTTGGAAAGCATGCGTAAGGAATTTGTCGCAAATGTCTCCCATGAGCTTAGAACACCTTTAACCAGCATTAAAGGTTTTGTGGAAACAATTCTTAATGGTAAAACCAATGACGCAGCGCTGGTTGAACGCTTCCTCACGATTGTTAATGGGGAAACAGACCGTATGATTACTCTGATTAACGATCTGCTGGATTTAACTAAAATTGAAAACAGAAAACAAAAGCTGATTTTCGAGCCGGTAAATATCAGGAAAATCTTTGAAGATACAATTACAGTGCTGAGCAGTAAGGCTGAGCAGAAAGAGATAGTTGTTGAAAATAAACTGGATGATATTATTGTACTTGGCGATCCTAAACTTCTGCGTCAGGTTAGCGTTAACCTTATTGACAATGCGATTAAGTACAATAAAGAAGGCGGCCGTGTTTGGGTCGATGCGGCTGTTGAAGATGGAACAGCCTGCATCAGTGTGAATGATACAGGCTTCGGCATTCCCAGCGATCATCTCGATCGGATTTTTGAGCGTTTTTATCGTGTTGATAAAGGTCGCTCCCGGCACCAGGGCGGCACCGGATTGGGCTTATCGATTGTGAAACACATTATTGACCGGCATAATGGTAAAATATGGGCTGAAAGTGAATTTGGCGAAGGAACCAGGGTTAAGTTTACCTTGAAACTGGTTAAATAAAAAAGGAGGATTTTACCATGAAATACCGGCGTTTAGGCCGCAGTGGTCTGAAAGTTAGTGAGATCAGTTTAGGCAGTTGGTTGACATATGGTAAAAGCGTAGAATCTGATACTGCAGAAAGAACAATTAAGCAAGCATATGATTTAGGGATCAACTTTTTTGATTCGGCTAATGTTTATGAACAGGGTGAGGGAGAGCGGGTTATGGCCAGAGCTCTTCGTTCATATCCCCGGGAGTCTTATGTAATTACCACAAAGGCATTTTTCCCGATGGGTGATGGACCCAATGATCGAGGTTTATCGCGCAAGCACATTATGGAACAGCTGCACGGCAGTCTTAGGCGGATGCAGTTGGATTATGTCGATATTTTTTACTGCCACCGCTACGATCCTGACACCCCGGTAGAGGAAACACTGCGGGCGATTGATGATTTGATTCGGCAGGGTAAAATCCTTTACGCCGGCGTCAGCGAATGGACTGCAGCACAAATCGAGGAAGCTGTAGCGGTGGCTGACAGTAAATTACTCGATCGAATCGTTGTTAACCAGCCCCGGTACAGCTTATTGAATCGCGGGATCGAAAAAGAAATCATTCCTGTAAGTCAGAAATATGGTATTGGGCAGGTTGTATTCTCGCCGCTACAGCAGGGAGTATTAACTGGCAAGTACCAAGGCGAGGTAATTCCGGAGGACAGCCGGGCTGCAAATGAGGACATCAACCAGTGGATCAAGGGATATATTACTAAAGATGTAATTGATCGCGTTAATAAACTTACAGCTATAGCAGAGGATATTGGCGTTTCCACAGCACAGCTGGCACTAGCCTGGGTTCTGCATAAGCCCGGTATTGTCAGCGCATTAGTTGGGGCCAGCCGTCCAGAACAAATTGTGGAGAATGCTGGAGCAACCGAAGTGCGGTTAAATCCGGAGGTAATAGAACAGATCGAGGAGTTGTTTCCCGCTTAGGATTTTTCGCTGTTAGGGGTTGTTTTGCCTATTACTTTTGTGGTAAACTAGTAATAAATGCTTCTAGGTAAATTTCATAAAATATTAGCAGTTGACAACCCCTATTTTTTGTGGTAAACTAGGATTTG
>JAAYLQ010000092.1 GCA_012521805.1 Bacillota bacterium | reverse complement strand
GAGTTTTACCGGGTTCAAGCCGGAGTGTTCAACCAGTTAAGTAATGCTGAAGCGCAGGTTGCTCTGCTGCGTGAAGCAGGGTTTGAAGCGTTTATCAGCCCAGGTCCTCCTTATCGGGTGCAGACAGGAGCCTTTTCAACTCTGGAAAATGCTGAGCGTTATGCCGCCCAGCTGCGGGAAAAAGGCTTTGATGCCGCGGTAATTCGTCCTTGACAATAATTACCTGGTGTGATAAGTTTAACAATGGTTGGAAATACGAGGGGAATAAGGAGGGGAGAATATGGCTCACGTTATTAGTGAAGAATGCATCAAATGTGGTGCCTGTGAAGCAGAATGTCCTGTAAATGCAATCTCTGAGGATACAGACCAATGCATAATCGATCCAGATACATGCATTGATTGTGCTGCTTGCACTGATGTTTGTCCTGTAGACGCCATCAGCCAGGCCTAATTTTTCAATCATACATAGAATTTATTTCAGGAAAAGTCGGATAACCGGCTTTTCTTTTTTTTTTTTTTTTTTGTTTAAAGCAGGATTTTATGTTAAGTAAATGGAATAATCTAGTAAATATATTAGAAAAGGGGAGGTAAGTATGAAACAGAAATGGATTGTTTTGCTGGCACTTTTCTTATGCTTGACCAGCTTTGGAATGGTGTCGGCTCAGGTGCAGGAGGCAAATTTAGTAGTCTGGTATACCTTTGACCAAATTGAGGACAACATGATTTTGGATGCTTCCGAGAACCGCTTTCATGGTTCACTACACGGTTCTATCACTTTGGAAGATGGCCGTTACGGCAGCGCCGCAGTCTTTAATGGTGTTGATAATTACATCAATATGGGTAATTATCAAGAACTGCAGCCAGCAGATCTCACCGTGTCATACTGGTTTAAACGGACCAGCAGTTTAGCCGGGCAGGAAGGGCTGATAGTCTGGGCTAAACCAAGTGGTCAGTGGGATGGCGCAGGCTGGTATTTGACAATTAAAGACCAGGACCACGAAACTAATCGACCGGTACTACTGATGATGGATGGAAATACAGCAGCCTATGTTGACGATGATGTTGACCTGTTCTACCCCCTAAATGAATGGGTGCATGTGGCTGTTGTTGTTGATTCTAACGCTGCAGCTGTTGAGGTTTACCGAAACGGTGTGCCGCAGCAGGTATACTTAACCGGCACCCCTGTGATTTCAGCGACCGATGATCCGAAGTGGTTTGGCTTTAACTCACCTCTGTACAGCGGAGGCTATCTTGCCGGAGTAGTGGATGATTTTCGCATCTACAATACCGCCCTGGATCATGCCGCTGTTTTGGAACTGGCGGGAACAACTGCTGATGCGGTTGCGGCAGTGGGTGCGGCTGATGAGATCGATTCCGCGGAAGAAGTGGTGCAGTATAAGCCTTTTGGTTTAAATCAGGTGCGGCTTTTGGAAGGGTATTGGAAAGAACTTCAAGAAGTTAACGCCGCGTATCTTATGAGCCTCGATCCAGACAGGCTGCTGCACATGTTTCGGATTACCGCAGGTCTGCCATCTTCAGCCAGACCATTAGGGGGTTGGGAAGCTCCCCAAATTGAAATCCGCGGTCATACCATGGGTCATTATCTTTCCGCCCTGGCAATGCTCTACGCCAGCACTGGTAATGAGGAGGTTAAAGCAAGGGTTGAAGCTGTTGTCGTTGAACTTCAAAAATGCCAAGAAGCCCATGGAAACGGCTACCTTTCAGCATTCCCTGAAAACTTTTTCGACCGCTTAGAATCAGGCCAGAGCGTGTGGGTTCCTTGGTATACACTGCATAAGATTTTGGCTGGTCTCTACGACGTGTATATTTACACAGGTAGTGAAACCGCCTTAGCAGTATTGCTTAACTTAACTAATTGGGCTCTGCAGCGGACAGACAGGCTGTCGGATGGGCAGATGGCTGCAATGCTTAACGTTGAGTTTGGAGGTATGAATGAGGTTCTCTACAATGTCTATGCGATTACTCAGGATCCGGAGCATCTGCGTCTTGCCCATCGCTTTGACCAGCGCTCACTGATGGATCCATTGGCAGCTGGACGTGACCGCTTGGCAGGTCTGCATGCTAATACTCAGATTCCAAAAATTATTGGAGCTGCCCGCCGCTATGAACTGACAGGCGATCCTTGGGCTTATGCAGTCAGCAGCAACTTTTGGGATATTGTTGTTAATACCCGCAGCTATGCGACAGGCGGAAACAGTACCAATGAACATTTCGGACGGCCAAACGAGCTAGCCTTTACCCTGGGTAATACTAATCATGAAACATGCAATACCTACAATATGCTGAAGCTGACCCGCCACCTTTATCAGTGGAGTGGGGATCCAGTTTATGCTGATTACTACGAGCGAACCCTTTTAAATGGAATTTTGTCAACGATCAATCCAGAAACTGGAATGAAGATGTATTTTGTACCAATGGGCACCGGCTATTTTAAGGTGTTCCATACTCCCAATGATTCGTTCTACTGCTGTACTGGTACTGGAATGGAGTCGTTTTCCAAGTTGGGCGATAGTATCTATTTCCATCGGGATAATGCCCTCTACATCAATCTTTTTGTTGCTTCATTGCTTGATTGGACGGAGCAGGGAGTGAAAATTGAACAGAGAACAGATTTCCCATTCGAAGAAGGCACTAAACTGGTAATCCATTGTGATGAGCCAACAAAAATCGCCCTCAACATTAGGATTCCGTACTGGGCTGTCAATGGTGTAACTGTCAAATACAATGGGCAGGAATTAGCATATGCTCCAGAACCAGCATCATATCTGACAATCGAACAGGTATGGCAGGATCAGGATACCCTTGAAATCAGTATGCCTATGTCGCTGCATATGCATCAGATGCCTGACAAGCCTGATCGAGTGGCATTTATGTATGGTCCTTTGGTTCTGTGTGGGTTATTGGGCAGAGACAGTATGCGGATAGCAACTACAGGAGTAAGTGTTACAATTCCAGTTATAGGTCCTCAGCGCAGATCGCATATACCGGTGTCTGACAGTGAGAAATGGGATATATCTGCATGGCTGCTGCCAACAGAGGAACCCCTTACCTTTAAACTCCGTGAGGATCTCGGTGAGATTGTCTTTAAGCCGTTCTATCTAGTATATGAGGAACGTTACGGAATTTATTGGGATTTAGGGACACCGGAAACTGTACTGATCCAGGAACCGGTTGAAGAGCCAATTTTATGGTACCGCTTCAATCAAAGCACTAGCGATCGCATTGCACTCGATAGTTCTGGGCGAGGCTTGCATGGCCGGCTGATTGGCCGGGCTGAAATTGCGGAACAGGGAGTAGAAGCAGGTGCCTTAAAGCTGGATGGTACCAACGGCCACGTTCTGCTGCCTGAAGGAATTATGCGCGATCTCGAGCAGGTTACAATTACAGCATGGGTATATGTGAACCAGGCTCGAACCTGGGCGCGGATCTTTGATTTTGGTTCTGGTACCCAGACGAATATGTTCTTGACTGCTCATGCAGCGGGCAGTCCTCAGCTGAGATTTGCGATTACCACCTCAGGAGGTGCCGGTGAAAGCTTATTCGGCCGCTCCTACGGCATAGGTGTGAGGCAGTGGACCCATATTGCTCTGGTATTAGATGGTACAAGGGCAGTAATGTACGTTAACGGAGATCGAGCCGCCTCTTCTGATCAGATATACCTGTATCCGTGGGAATTAGGCAATACTCAAAATAATTATATTGGCCGCTCTCAATACGGTCAAGATCCATATTTCGATGGGCTGATCGATGATTTCCGTATCTACAACCGAGCTTTAACACCCGATGAGATTCAGGAGCTTTACTTAGAGTTCAAACCGCCAGCCGACTAGTTCGGCGGCGGTTTTTTCTTGGCATATCTGCCCCCCTGCTTCTCATATTTATGGGAAGTAAGGGTGGTGCTGAAATGAGGCGCAGGTATCGAAGAAGGCGAAAGAAAAT
>JAAYLQ010000091.1 GCA_012521805.1 Bacillota bacterium | reverse complement strand
TTCTTGGTGGTAATAGCGGAGGGGATCACCTGTTCCCATCCCGAACACAGTAGTTAAGCCCTCCAGCGGCGATGGTATTGCCACATCTCGTGGTGAGAGAGTAGCTCACTGCCAAGAACTAATTTTATACTCCTCGGTAGCTCAATGGTAGAGCATTCGGCTGTTAACCGAAGGGTTGCTGGTTCGAGTCCAGCCCGGGGAGCCATATCTAAGCACCGAAGTTTGACTTCGGTGCTTTTTTCGATCCCAGCGCTAGTTTATATAGGAATTTTATTCTGTTTGTCGAATTCCCGACTATCGGGGGAGATAGCAATGCCTAAATTGTCTTGGATAATGATTGTGGTTGTGTTTTGCCTCGCATCTGCGGCGGTTGCTGCTGGTACTAGTAACACAATCTGGACAATAAGCAGCTCGGAAGTTGATCTAAATTTTGCTTCAATTTTAACTGAGCTTCCGTCAGTAACATATCGCTACTATACCAGTAAGCCGAGGTTAGTAGAGTGGGAAATTGGAGGCCTGATACTTGGCTTCAATTTACTGTTTATTGATGAACCTGTCTATGAACAGCTTCAGCAGGTAAATCTATTTCCACAAGAATTTTGGACAGCTGTGTCAGTGCTGGGTGATGCTAGGGTGCACTTAGCATTAAGTATGCTGCTGTGTTTAAATGGAATTGACCTGGGTTTTGACTTATTCCACGCCCTGTTCTATAATGCTGTCAACACTGCTCTGATTAAAGTGACCACAGGCATGGCCAGGCCAGAGTTGGGTTTAGGACCTGGATTTTATGGTCCTAATCTTGACAGCGCATATGCTGCAATGCCATCTGGCCATACATCTTCATCCTTTGCTACTGCCGCTGTGCTGTCAGAGTATTTTCCGACTCTTGAAACAACCTGGTATACCGCGGCTGGATTGGTAGGTTTGTCCCGGATCTTTCTCGAGCAGCATTGGCCGAGCAATGTTGTTCTAGGAGCTGTTGTAGGACACGTCAGTGCTAGGCATTACTTAGGACTGGAGGAGATTGAAAGTGATTGATTATCATATGCATTTAGAAAACGGTCCCCTAACTTTAGAATGGTTAAGGCGGTTTTGGGAGACAGCACAAAAGCGGGGCCTATCTGAAATAGGGATCTCTGAACACTGTCACAAATTTAAGGAGTTTTATCCAATGTTTGCTCCGCTGACTCAAGGCACTGACAGCTATCCTTTTATGAAAGAATGGATTGCCAAGGACTTTCAATTAGATTTAGATCACTATGTTGAATTGCTGCTGGCAGCTCGTCAAGAAGGTATTCCAGTGAAAATAGGGTTGGAGCTGGATTATCTGCCGGGTACTGAAGATTTTGTTCAGGAGCTCCTTCAGCAGTATCCCTTTGATTATATCCTTGGGTCAGTGCATGTTATTGGAAAATGGGGATTTGATTATGCGCCTGAAGTGTGGGCAGATCACGATGTTAACCAGGCCTATCGGGAGTATTATGCAGTTCTAGCATCTGCAGTTAGTTCTGGTTTGTTTGATATTGCTGCCCATTTGGATTTAATAAAAGTATTTGGCCATCAAGCTGACTGCTTGTTTGAGGAAGCAGTCAGTCTGGTGCTTGAGCTGATGGCGCAAAACAATTTAAGCTTGGAGTTAAGCTCCGCAGGATTGAGAAAACCAGTTAAGGAGATCTATCCTGCTGAATGGATTCTCCAACGAGCAGCAGAATTAGATATTCCGATTACCTTTGCATCCGATGCCCATTACCCAGAAGATGTTGGTGCGGCTTTTGATAAATTGATGTCTGCAGCAAAGCGCTGCGGGATAAGTAAATACAGCGTTTATTCAAAGCGGCAGCGGAACCTTAAGTCAATCAATTTTGAATTACCGGCGCCTTAAGCGGGCGAGGGCTTCCCTCCAGCCGCCGGCATTTACTACGTAAAAAATCACACCGGTTGCGGTAATAAACAGTAATACCCAGAGCATGGTTTTGATGGCGCTGGCACTGCCTTGAGCATGAAACTCCTCCTGGCGTTGATCTCGCGGACCATAAAAGTAGAAATCAACCACTTCAGCAAACAAGGAGATACCTCTGATGGCAGCATCGCGGCTGTTGGTATGGGCACCGGCTTCTAACAGCAGATTTAACGGGCTTAAATCTTGGTTGTAGTTACCACGGGCATAAAAGATTCCTTTTACCAACCCAGGGTACATATCATCGGCAACCGCTTTTAAGCTTTGAGCATATTGACGGTTGACGCCGAGATTTTGGTTTTGGCGCCCCACAACAAATTGAATTTGAGTGATCCAATCATCTCCGATTTGCGCTGCATAAGCGTTCTGAGGTGCTGCATCCCGGTGAACATCAAAAATCGCATCCGGATTTTTAGCCAGAATTTCCAGGACGGTGTTGCGGGAGCGCCGATATGCGCCCCGGTCATGGGGTAAATGCAGGGTTTCTGAGTACTCCACCTCCACTCCTAAGTTTTCCAAAGCTGAAGCAAACCCATCCCCTACTGCGTGAATACCGCCTTTACCGTCGATACTGTCGGTGCCATCGGTGGGGATGTATGATTCAGCATTGTGAGTGTGATAAATTCCGATTAACCCTGTCTTGTCCTTTCCTTGAGCCTGAACTGGACTTAGTCCCAAAGCTTCTCGAATCTGCCGCAAAGAGAAGAACTCTGCAGTTAAGTCCACTTCTTCCACTAACTCTGTATAGGCAAGGTTTCCCTCAATTTTGACCACGCGGTACAGCTTATTATCACTGGTGAGATACTCATCATCCTCATAAATCCTTCGGGCGGTCTGCATAATAATGTTGCCCTCTGGACAGATCATGGTCATGTACTGATCTGGTTCAAGCCATTCCTCCCATAATTCTTCCACATCTAGTTTTTGAGAAAACTCGTAGCTGAACTCTTCTAGATTAAACCCTTGACAAACTGGACTAAAAATAATAAGTATTAATAGCGCGCTGAGGATTACTGTCCTATTCATCTTGATCACCATTCCTGTCTTTGGAAAGTTCTGCTGGTCCACGGTGAATGCGTTCTGCGATTTCCCCGATAAACTCGGCAATAAAGACTGCTAAGATGCCGTTGATCATCAGGGCATCAAAAATGCCGCCGCCTCCGATGATAGTTTGAGCGTGGTAGGTTTTCAAGGATGTGCTGATGGCGGCAAACAAATCATTCAGCATGACAGCAGCAACAGCGCTAATAAAGGCAGTGCGCCGTGATTTTGTGGTAAAATAAGAAATAAGACCAGCAGCAATTCCAGGGATATATAAGGGATCCAGGTCAAAAGGAATTTGCCCTGGAAGGGTTGGCAGGAGCTGATCAGAAAGCCACAGTACTGCCGCTGTGGCAAGGCTGATCACAGCTGCCCGGATTCTCTCGTGCTTTTCAGCAGTAACTAAAAGATATATAATAATACCCAAGGGAATCAGTGCCCCAAGATTGAGTCCTAAATAGGGTGTGATTGTAATAACTGGTAAAAAATGGGAAATTATTAATAATACCAGTAAGATGATGGCTGTTGTGTCGGTCAGCCGCATCCGGTCCAGAACACGGTGGGCAGCTCCTAAAAACACCAAGATAATCA
>JAAYLQ010000090.1 GCA_012521805.1 Bacillota bacterium | reverse complement strand
GAAAAAAGAGGAAGTCGAAGATGATACAGCGTTTTAAATCTTTATTTGAAAAAGTTCTACCGCGGTTTGCAGTTAACTACCCATGGATTGTACTGATTGGGTTTTTAATAATCACCGTCTTTTTTGGTTATCAGCTGACAAATTTATACATTGATACAGATGTAACAAAGCTGACCACAGGAAGTGAAGCTGAAACCCGGGCTATTGAAACTGCAGCCCGCGACTTCACTGTTGGCGATCCTCTCTACTTGATTTTGCGGGGAGATATGAATGATCCGCTAGTTCTACAGCAGGCAGCTGATCTGATCGCAAAAATAAGGGAAGTAAATTATGTATTTGAAGTAATCAGTCCTTTCGACACTTCATATTTCGGATTGAGTGGTTTTCTGGTTCAGTCTCTACCCGTTGCCCAGCGAATACCGACAACAGCTGCTGAAGTTCAGCAGTTTCGCCAGCGGTTGGCTCAAAGTCCTAATGGAAAACGCATGATCAGTGAAGACAGCGAGGCTATGCTGGTCGAAATTTATATTATTGGCAGCTACACCAGTCGGGGAAAGCAAACGGTTAAAGAGTTGGAACAGATTTTATCCCAAGAGTGGGGACCAGATCAATTTAACTTCACCGGGACTGCGTATATCACCCATGAGATGGATCAAAGCATTAAACGCGATGCATTCCT
Source organism: Bacillota bacterium (assembly GCA_012521805.1). Lineage (GTDB taxonomy): Bacteria > Bacillota > Limnochordia > Darwinibacteriales > DTU012 > DTU012. The sequence continues at coordinate 13,318 of JAAYLQ010000090.1, read as the reverse complement.
GTTATTTCCCTTCGCGGCATTGATAGTGGTTGTAGTCTTGATTCTCAGCTTCCGGAGCTGGCTCGGCTTTTTGATTCCGGGAGCAACAGTCCTCACCGCGATGGTAATCACTATGGGACTGATGGCGTGGCTTGGCTATTCAATTACGCTTGTCAGCGTGATCATGCCAGTAATCCTAATTGTAATTGGTTCTGCTGATGGGATCCATATTTTACATAAGTATCAAGAGGAATTGGAATTTAACGCTGGAAGTAAAAAAGAGTCGATTCTTTTAGTGATGGAGGAGATGATTCCTCCCTGCACCATGACATCCTTGACAACAGCTGTCGGTTTGATTTCGCTGCGCACTTCGACAGTAATACCGGTAAAAGATTTTGGCACTTTTTCCGGCTTTGGTGTGATGGTTGCTTATCTCTTTACTGTTCTCGGCATCCCTGCATTGCTGACAGTTTTTCCTGAGCCGAAAATGAAGCTCAATAAGGCTAAGGAAAATTCATCTTGGGATATAATTCTATTGAGGAAACTGGCCAAGTGGGTTATGAACCATAGCCGTGGAGTAGCTGTGGGAGCAGTGGCGATTTTGGTTTTAGTCGGATTTGGTCTCACCCAAATTACTGTTGAAGCAAATATTGCCCGCTATTTCCGCAGTTCAAGTCCTGTAGCCACAGGTCTGCGCGTCTATGAACAGTATTTTGGCGGCTCCCAGCAGGTATTAATTGTGGTTGACACCCACCAGCCTTCTGGTGCTTTGAACCCCGAATTTTTGCCTTTAATCGACGAATTAGAATCATATGTCCGGACAGTTCCACTAGTAACCCATACTTCATCTATGGCTTCTCTGGCTCGGGATTTTAGTCCTGATGGGGAACTGCATCCCAGTCTAGTTCCATTAGCCTATCAGCAGCTTCCAAGTAGTCTAACCAGCGTATTTGTGAGTCGCAGCCAGCAGCAGAAGGCTATGATTTACGCCTGGCTGGAGAGCTCGGCAACTACCCAGCTGGCTGATACTTTGGTGAAGCTGGAACAAGGATTGAAGGAACGACTGCCCGATGGGGTTTCAGTTACCGTGTCTGGCCTGCCAAAAATTATCCAGCACCATATGCAGCGTTTTTCAGAAAGTCAAGTTTCAAGTGTTGTCTGGTCAGTTTTAGCTGTGTTAGCTTTTCTGGTGCTCTATACCCGCTCCTTCAGCGAGGGATGTGTTTCTATGATTCCGCTGCTGTTTACCATCGCAGTTAACTTTGGGATCATGGGCTGGTTTGGCATTCCTTTAGATGCTGCAACAGTGCTGATCGGGTCGATTGCCATTGGATTAGGTATTGACTATTCGGTTCATTATATCAGCCGGGTTAACAGTGAGGTTAATGCTGGTCGCGAACTGGCGGACGCGTGTGAAGTGGCTATCAGTACAGCCGGTCGAGCAATTGTAATCAACGCTGCGACCTTAATTGCGGGATTTATGATTCTCTGTTTTTCTACATTTGCTACTTTGATGGTTTTTGGTGTGTTAATGGCTTTAGCAATGGGCATCAGCTGCATTGCAACCGTAACGGTTTTACCCGTTATGCTGCAGATATTTAGAAATAAATTCTCAAGGAGGGTTTATAGTGATTGATTTAAAACAATACGAAGTGTGGTTTATCACAGGCAGTCAGCATCTCTACGGAGATGAAACCTTGCAGCAGGTTGAAGCACATTCAAAGCAGATGGTTGATGCTTTGAATCAATCTGAGCAGATCCCCTGCCGCATCGTTTTCAAACCGGTTCTGACTAATCAAGAAGCGATTACAAAGCTTTGTTTGGAAGCGAATAGTGCGGAAAACTGCATCGGCTTAATCACCTGGATGCATACTTTCTCACCAGCTAAAATGTGGATTAACGGGTTAAAGCGGCTGCAGAAACCTTTTGTGCATCTGCATACCCAGTTTAACCGCGATATCCCATGGCAGGAAATTGATATGGACTTTATGAATCTCAACCAATCTGCCCATGGGGATAGAGAATTTGGCTTTATTGTTACCCGCCTTGGCATCGACCGTAAAGTTGTTGTTGGCCACTGGCAGGATCCTGAAGTTGAGCAGGAGTTAGCCGGATGGATGCGGGCTGCTTTAGGCTGGCATGAACTTCAGAATGTCAAAATTGCTAGATTTGGCGACAACATGCGGGAAGTAGCTGTTACTGAAGGCAACAAAGTTGGATCTCAAGTTCAATTTGGTTTTGCAGTTGATGGCTATGGCCTTGGCGATTTGGTTGAAGTACTCAATCAGGTTGAAGAAAATGAAGTTCAAGAATTACTAGCCGAGTATGACCGGACCTACCAAATGATGGACAGCCTCAAACCAGGCGGAGAGCACCGGGATGCTTTAGCAGAACAGGCTAGACTTGAGCTGGCAATTGAGAAGTTTCTCAAGCAGGGCGGCTACACCGGCTTTACTACAACTTTTGAAAACCTCCACGGCTTAAAGCAGCTGCCTGGATTCGCTGTGCAGCGGTTGATGAACAAAGGCTATGGATTCGGAGCGGAAGGTGACTGGAAAACAGCTGCTCTGCTTCGGATGATGAAGGTAATGGCGGCTGGATTAAAGGGCGGTACTTCCTTTATGGAAGACTACACCTACCACTTAGAGCCAGGTAAAATGCAGATCTTAGGTGCCCATATGCTGGAGGTTTGCGAATCTATTGCAGCTGATCAGCCTGTGCTAGAGATTCATCCGCTGTCAATTGGGGGTAAAGCGGATCCAGTCCGTTCGATTTTTACAGCGCCTCCTGGACCAGCAGTTGCTGTGACTCTGGTTGATTTGGGTCACCGCTATCGGATGATTGTCAATGAAGTAGAAGTTGTGGAACCGGAAGATTTACCAAAGCTGCCGGTAGCCCGGGCTCTGTGGGTTCCCAAGCCGGATCTGAAAACAGCAGCCGCGGCTTGGATTTTAGCCGGTGGAGCTCACCATACCAGCTTCAGTCAAGCCCTGACTGTCCAAAATATGGTTGACTTCGCTGAAATTGCAGGAATTGAGTGTTTGGTAATCGATGATTCCACTGACTTGAACCAGTTCAAGAAAGAACTGCGCTGGAACCAAGCTTACTTTGGATAATATCGGTGAAAAATAACCCCTTGACCCAAGGGGTTATTTTATTGTGCAGGAAAATTATGGCTTTGTGAAGAATTTTCTCAATAACGGTTAAAGCTGGGGGGTTTAGTGGTGCAGACAAAGATTGGAATTAGTCAGGAACAAGATGCAAAAACCGCAGTTGAACAGGCCTTAGCTGGGTGTATATCTGAATCACAGCTCCCCGATTTAACGATTATCTTTTTCGCTGGCGATTATAAACTGCAGGCTGTCTGGGAAGCATGCAGCAATGTGCTGAAGGGGTCTCCATTTATCGGAGGAAGAATTGCTGCCATTTTTACCGCTGATCAGGTTTACCAGCAGGGTGTTGCGGCCTTATCGCTGTATGGAATCAGTGCCAGAACCAAACTGACTGCCCTTGATAATGAACAGGCTTATAAGGACGGGCAAAACGTCGGACCAGCTCTAGCCGACAGCAGTGAACGCTCTGGTGCTGTACTGATGCTGCCTCCAGTAGGCAATATAAGAATATCAGCTTTGATTCGCGGAATTTATGCTAATTTAGGCCCTAACTTTCAGTATTTTGGAGGTGGAACATCTGGTCAGTTTACTGAAGCTGGATTTACCTACGAAGGTCTGGCTGCAGCTTTAGTTAAGGATGTTTATTTTTCTCACAGAGTTGGCCACGGGTGGATGCCCTTTGGTGAACCAATGCTTGTTACCCGGGCTGAGCGGAATCGGATCTATGAATTAGATGGACAGCCGGCTGTAAAGCGCTATCGCGATGTAATTCAGCAGGTACTGGACCAGGATGTGGATATTACTGATCATAAATATCAGTTAGGCATTCCCTGCGGCCGCGGCGAGTATGTTGTTCGCGACGTTATTCGTGTTGAGGATCAGACTCTGGTGTGCATTGCTGAAATCCCGCCGAAGTCACTGGTGAGCTTGATGACAACAAGTCTTCCAGCGCTCCCGGCGATAGCGAAACGAATCACTGAAGAGGCGTTGACTCAGCATCCAGCACCTCAATTTGCCATTATTTTTGACTGCTGTTCCAGGGAGCATTTACAAAAAGAAAATTTCCGTCATGAATCGCAGAATATCTACCGGGTATTAGGGGAGCTCCCGACCCTGGGTGTATTATGTTTTGGAGCGATCAACAGTCCCTTTGGAGTTCCCTTGTATTACAATAAAGCTCTGTCTGTCACTATCGGGGGTGAAAGCAGATGATACCGCAAGCATATGAGCTGCTGTTGATAATGGACCTTTCTGCTTTTGATAGTGAACTTCCTAGTGAAGAGCTGTTTCAACAGGTAATTGAAAAGGCCGGTCGCTTGCTGGAGGTTCAAAAATTAATTCTTAGTTTAGATGATCCGGTCCTTAGAAACTGCAGCGGCTGTTGGGGGTTTATGGCCCATGAAGATCCCTGTGCTGCGGTTGGGAATCCGGGTGCAAAGAGTTTTCTCCACCGCTTTATTAACTCAATAGGCTATTTGTATATGGAACAAGCGGAACCGCTATCGATTCAGAAGCGGCGGTTATACACCATTTTTGCCCGCAGCCTTGAGGATGCCTTATCTCGGAAGCAGATTAAGGAGTCGCTTCGGCTTTCAGAAAAGAAATACCGTGATATTCTGGCCAATATGCAGGAAGGGTATTATGAAATCGATCTGAAGGGCAGAATTATTTTCTGCAATCAATCGTTGTATGAACTGCTGGGATATGAGATTGGTGAATTAGCGGGCATTAATATGCTTTCTATCTGTGAAAACCGCCGTAAAGCCTTTAGAATCTTTCGGGAGGTTTGGGAGCAGCAGTCATCAAAGCGGATTAATACACTCAAATTGAGGCGGAAAGATGGCTCGATCTGTTATGGAGAGGCGTCGATCAGCCTGATTCAGAACAGCACCGGGGAAATAACCGGGTTCAGCGGATTGGTCCGGGATATTACCGAGCGAATTCACTATCAGAAGCGTTTAGAGTTCCTCAGCATGCATGATGTGCTGACTGGGTTGTACAACCGCCGGCATTTTGAAGAGCATATCGTTAAGCAGCAGGAAGCTAGGGACTATCCTATTTCGGTTATTGCAGCTGATTTAGATGGGCTGAAGATTATCAATGACAGCATGGGCCATCCCTGTGGTGATCAGATTCTGCGCTCATTTGCTAAGATTCTTAAAGACTGTGTTGGAGAGCGGGGGGTGGCAGCTCGCCTAGGCGGTGATGAATTTGGAGTGATTCTGCCCCGGTGCAGTGATGAACAGGTGCAGGGATTAATCCGCAGGATTCGCGCTGCAGTTGACCAGTACAATCGAGAAAATCCGACTCTGCCTTTAAGCATTTCCATGGGCTGTGCTACAGCTGAAGATGGGACACTTAGCTTAACTGAACTTTATAAAATTGCTGATGATCAGCTGCTCCACGATAAGCTTTACCGGAGCGTAAATATGAAGTCAGAAATCGTGAATATTCTTATGGCAGCCTTAGTAGAACGGGATTATGTTACCCATGGACATGCGGCTCGGATGGAGGCAATCTGTGAGGCGATTGCCAAAAAAATGCAGCTTTCCGAAGCGCAGCGGGAAGATCTGGCACTGCTGGCGAAAGTGCATGATCTCGGCAAAGTAGGTATACCTGACAGTATTCTCACAAAAAAAAGCAGGCTGTCGGAAGCTGAAAAGAAAATAATGAGGCAGCATCCAGAAAAAGGTTACCGCATTGCTACATCTTCTCCACATCTAGCCGGTGTTTCGCACTTAATTCTCTGCCACCATGAGCGCTGGGATGGCAGCGGCTATCCCTTGGGGCTGTCAGGAACCGAAATACCAGTTGAATGCCGCATTCTAGCGATTGCTGATGCATATGATGCTATGACAAGTTATCGTCCTTACCGCAGCCAAGTAACCCATGAAGAGGCTATAGCTGAGATCAAGGCTAATGCAGGCACTCAGTTCGATCCAGAGCTGGTTGAAATTGCTATCCCAATCCTGGATGAGCTTTACAGTGCTGCAGAGCAGGGGAAATGATTTACGGACACAACGAACGCTCTAGTTGCGACTATTGTTAGCGGGAGGGATCTTGGTGTATCTCGCTAAACGCCGTTTTTTACTAGTACTGATTGCAGCCTGTTTGCTCACTGTTGGTTTTGTGCTGACCGCAGATCAGGCTAATGCGGAATATCGGATTAATCCGTATTGGTACCGCATTATCGGTGGAAGGCCTAATTATGATGTAATAGTTGTGAATCGGATACGGGAAAAAGAAAGTCCAGTCTACTCAAGCTTTCTTTCGATCCCGGTTATTTATGGTGTTAATGATCGAGATCTTTATGAACAGCTGAACCGCATGTTCTATGAGGGCATTATTCATTTTGATCATGAAATCGAATCTAACACTCATAAGTACCTTGAAAGGATGGCAGTACCTCCAGGCCAGATACCGAAATATATTACAGAAGTAGATTATCAAGTAAATTACAATTCTGGTGGAATTCTTAGCTTAACGGTCAGTTTCAGCCATTACCTGGAAAAGCATCAGCAGTCAAGGTTTATGGAGACGGTTAATATAGATCTGACCACCGGTAGAATTATTGAGTTTGCAGACCTGTTTACAACTGAACAAGAACGGGGGGTACTGCTGAGGGCGATCAACCAGCAGATTAAAGCAAACCCATCTGCTTACTTTGTCAGTGAAATTAGTGCCCAGGATTTAAGTAATATTCAGTCTTTTTATATCACAGAAAACCACATTATTGTCTATTTCGATTTAAATGTGATCGGACCTTATACGACTGGCATTCCTGAGTTTGGGTTGGAATTAAGCACAGCGGTAAACGAAATCAGACAATATTATGAGGGACAATGATTATAACTGATATGCTAACAAATGATATTTGACAACTGCTAATGATTATGATATTATTTATCAACAACCAGCTAGAACATGGAAGGTTTCTCGTAATATTTGACAGGAGGTGTACCGCTGCGTCAGAGAGGAGTAAACATTATGAGAAAACACCTGGTCAGTGAATGGTCCGTTGGTGAGCATTCAGGTCAATTGGCGATTGTTGGACACTCGGAGGGAGATCTACAGATCGCGTTGGAAGTTGCCAATCAGTCCGGTCAAGGGACAATTCAGTTTTTATGGGGAGAAAGTGAAACATTAGTTCAGGGAATTACTGAAATTTTAATTACTAAGCATGGTGAACTGAAAGATGAACTGATTGTCGGAATTGCCCTTTCGCGCTGTGGCAGTATCCATTTTGGTTGGAGTCCCTTTGATGATGATGAATGTGCTTTAATGCTCAGTCAGGATGAGGAGAAAATTACAATAGCTGAAACGCATGCGGTAGAGTTCTTTAGGTGGTTGCGGAGAAGTTTGCAGTTGATCGGAAGAATCGTATCGTAACATAGCTGCAGGAGGAAATTGATGGTGGAATCTAGGTAAACAGGCCTTGTTCTCTCACAGGAAGCTGATGGGAAACAAGGTCTTTTTGTGTTATAATTAGATAGCAATTATGGACATTATAGATGCTGATATTCGGTGGAGAAAGGAGCAGTCTAATGAAAGTTACAGTATTAGGAGCTGGACGCTGGGGAGCATTTCTTGCCTGGTATCTTAACCGTCTCGGCCATCAAATTATGATCTGGGGCAGGGCTGCATCAGTAAATTTTGCTGAGCTGATGGAGACCCGCAGGAATGAGTATTTAACCCTCCCTGAATCAATCCAGATGACTACAGATTTAGCAGCAGCAGTTAACTTTGGCAGCGTCATCGTCATCAGCATTGCGTCGCAAAACTTAAGGCAGTTAGCACAGCAGATCAATCAATTTCCAGTAGCGGATAAAACTTTTGTGTTGTGCATGAAAGGACTAGAAGAGCACAGCGGCAAGCGCTTAACTCAGATTATAAACGAGGAAATAACCCAGCCCTGTCAGACCGCAATATGGGTTGGTCCCGGACATGTCCAAGATTACATCAACGGTATTCCCAACTGCATGGTAATCGGATCTGATAATATTAATACTACTAAAGGTTTAGTTCAGGAGTTTGGGAGCGAATTAATCCGCTTTTATTACGGCCAAGATTTAATCGGCAACGAAGTTGGGGCGGCAGCTAAGAACGTAATTGGCATCGCTGCAGGCATGCTTGATGGACTTAATTACAGCAGTTTGAAAGGAGCCCTTATGGCCCGGGGCGCCCGGGAAATATCTCGCTTGGTGCGGGCGATGGGCGGCAATGAATTAACTGTCTATGGTTTAAGCCATCTTGGCGACTATTCTGCTACCCTGTTTTCGCCTTACTCCCACAATCGAGCTTTTGGCGAAGCCTTTGTGCAAGGTAAAAGCTTTGATAAGCTGGCTGAGGGTGTCTCGACAGTGAAGGCGTTAATGCATTTGGCTGAAAAATATGAGATAGAACTGCCGATTTGTGAAAGCATCGATACAATTATCAACAAAAAGAAGGATGCTAAAGAAGTTCTGCTCAACCTTTATCTGCGGCCGATTAAGTTTGAGTTCTAATGGCGAAAATCAATGTAAATGATAGTTATTATCAACAATTGCTAGTTATTGGCAGAAAACCATCCATTTAAGTAAATCTGGCTACTTGTATATTTCTTAGTTATTTACTAAGATTTACTTAAAATGGTAAAGGAGTGGGGCTATGCAAGTAACTAGCGATATTACTTTTGTTGGAGTTTTAGATCCGGATTTAGAAATTTTTGATGTTGTGATCCCAACAGAGTGGGGTACCACCTACAATTCCTATTTAATCAAAGCGGAAAAGCCCTGTCTAATTGATACTGTTAAAGCTGATTTTGCTGATGAGTTTCTTCAGAAAGTAGAACAGGAGATTGCTTTAGATAAAATTGAATATTTGGTTGTTAATCATACAGAACCGGATCACTCTGGTGCTGTGGGTGCACTGTTAGAAAAGGCGCCGCACGTTAAAGTCTACGGCACCAGACCGGCGATTCAGTTTCTGCGGGAACAGGTTAAGCGAGATTTTGCCGCGGTAGTAGTCAGCCATAATGACACTCTAGATTTAGGCAATAAAACTCTCCGGTTTATCAGTGCGCCGTTTCTGCATTGGCCGGATACAATGTTTACTTACTTGGAGGAGGATCAAATTCTCTTTACCTGCGATGGCTTTGGCAGCCATTACTGTGACCCAGATGGGAGAATGTTCGCCAGTCAAATCGGGGATCTTACTCCCCACGTGAAATATTATTATGATTCTATAATGAGTCCTTTTAAGCCAAAAATTTTAGAAGCTGTGGAAAAGGTGAGGCAGCTGCCGCTGAAAATGATAGCCACTGGTCACGGTCCGATTTTAGATCAGGATTTCTGGAAACTGGTGGATCTGTATGAGCAGTGGAGTGGTGGAGAGCCAAAGGCTAATCCCAGAATTGTGGTCGGCTATGTAAGCGCTTATGGGCATACCAAGCTGATGGCAGAGCTGATTGCTGAGGGGGTAAAGAGTGAAACCAAGGAGGATGTGGTGCTGCTAGATTTTGCCAACGATTCTCCGCATGTTGTCAAGACGGCGCTCCAAGAGTTCGATGGCTTGATCATTGGCTCACCGACGATCAATGCTGACGCGGTTGAGCCGGTGTGGCGAGCGTTAAGCTATGTCAGTGCGATTACTGCAAAAGGCAAATTAGCGGCAGTGTTTGGTAATTATGGCTGGAGCGGAGAAGCGGTCGGGTTATTAGAAAACCGGCTGGAACGCATGCGCTTGGCATTGGTTCAGCCGGGATTGAAGATCCGGTTTGGTTTATCGGAACAGGATCGGGAGCAGTGCATTGAATTCGGCAAAACTTTTGCCAGAGCATTTATCAAGGAAGCCCAGCCTCATCTAGCATAAAGCAGCGTAAGATCAGCCAAGCGTGCTCCAATTTGATCGGTAAGAGCATCGGGGCTGCAGCGCCAGCGCCAGTTTCCGGAGCTGGTTCCAGGGATGTTCATCCGGGCACTGCTGTCTAAGGATAAGATATCCTGCAGTGGAATTACCGCAAGCTTAGCTGGAGAGGCCAGTGCAGTTCTGATAAAATCCCACGCGATATCGGTACCATCACTCCCTAAATAGCGGCGGGTATAATCCTGCACTTCAGGAGCAGCGTTTTGATACCAGCCGACAGTGGTGTCATTGTCATGGGTACCAGTATAGACCGCACAGTTGCGGGAATGGGCATGGGGACTGTGGGGATTGGGCTTTAATGCCTCGAAGGCAAACTGGAGCACACACATCCCCGGCAGGTTCCACTGTTCCCGCAGCTGAATAACTTTATTATCAATAAAACCAAGATCTTCAGCGATAAACGGCAGCGTGCCGAGTTCACTTTTTACAGCAGTAAAAAAGTCTGAGCTTGGACCGGGCATCCACCTGCCGTTTATCGCTGTTTTTTCACCATATGGTACCTGCCAATAGGCAGAAAATCCCCGGAAGTGATCGATCCGGATCAAATCCACAAGCTGAAGCAGCATTTTGATCCGTTTCAGCCACCAGTCAAACCCTTCCTGATAATGTACTTCCCAGTTATAAAGGGGATTGCCCCACAGCTGACCGGTTTTGCTGAAATAATCGGGAGGCACCCCCGCAACAAATTCCGGCATCCCCCGCTGATCCAGGAGAAACAGCTTCGGCTGTGCCCACACATCAGCGCTGTCATGGGCGACAAATAGAGGTAGATCGCCAATGATAGCGATTCCTTTTTTGTGGGCATAATTTTTCAGCTGCTGCCACTGCCTGAAAAAGATAAACTGGGCAAAGATCTGCTGCTCAATCTCACGCTTAAGTTTCTGGCGCCAGGAAGCTAAGGCGTCTGGTTTACGCACAGCAATCGTTTCCGGCCAATTGACCCAGCTGACTCCCGTGAATTTGGCTTTCAGAGCCATGAACAGGGCAAAATCATCCAGCCAAAATCTGTTAGCCCTGTAAAAACTTTGGTATTCGCTGTGGATGTTGGTTGATTCCAGCTTTTGAAAATTAGCGTAAGCTTTGGTAATCAGCTCATGTTTGGCGGCAGCTGAGCCAAAATCGATACTCTTTAACTCAGCCTCACTAATCAGCCCATCCTTGTGCAGCTGCTCCGGACTGATTAGATAAATGTTTCCGGCAAAGGCGGAATAGGGGGCATAAGGGGAACCGAAATAGTCGGTAGGACCTAAAGGCAGAATCTGCCACAGTTTCTGCTCCGCTGCCTTGAGAAAGTCGATAAATTGGTAAGCACTTGGCCCTAGATCGCCAATTCCGAATTGATTGGACAAGGAGGTGATATGCAGCAATATTCCACTTCTGCGTCTCTCAGTCATGATGGACCTCTTTCATCTCTTTTCCCCTTAGTATTGCCGAATTAAATAAAAAAAGCCGCTGGTCAGGTTAAACTTTGACCAACAGCTTTTCCAATTCGTAATTTGGCAGGGGTGGACTGAAATAATAGCCCTGGACTTCTCTGAGACTGTGCTGATTCAAGAAATGCAGCTGCTCGGAGGTTTCCACTCCCTTGGCGATTAAATTTAACTGCATCAGGCGAGCCATGTTGATGATTGTTTTGACAATTACTCGATCCCGGTTATTTGTGGTAATTTCCTCGATAAAGCCTTTATCAATTTTTAAGGTATCGATAGCGATTTGGCGGAGATGACTTAATGGTGAATAGCCGGTACCGAAGTCATCTATTGCGATTTTAACTCCCCGAGCCCGCAGTTTCTGGATTTTATTGATTACTGCTTCAACATTCAGCAGTTGACTTTCTGTGATTTCTAGTTCAAGGTATCCTGGATCGAGCCCGGTTTCCTCAAGAATGCTGAGCACCTGTTCACAGAAGTTGCTTTGGTTAAACTGCGTAACAGAAATATTTACCGATAAGCGGCTTAAGGTACAGCCTTGATCCAGCCAGACGCGAAATTGCTGGCAGGCAGCTGTTAAAATCCACTCACCCAAAGGTACAATCATCCCAGTTCTTTCCGCCGCCGGTATAAACTCTAGCGGGGGAACCATGCCAAGTTCGGGATGATTCCACCTTACAAGTGCCTCTACACCGATAATGCGTCCTGAGTCAAGATCGATCTGGGGCTGATAGTGAAGCAAAAACTGGGATTTAGCGAGGGCATCTTTCAGAGCTGACTCCAGCTGAATACTGCGCATAGTATGCAGCCCAAACTCAGGTGTATAGTACACCAGTGAGCCCCGGCTGCCCTGTTTTGCCTGATATAAAGCAATGCTGGCACACCGGATCAGAGCATCTACTTCAGGCTCGCTATCAGATAAGCGGCAGATTCCACCACTCGCTGTGATTGCAAATCGGTGGCCGCTGATCTCCATCGGCGCTGCAATTTCCTGCTGTAGTGTTTGGCAGAACTGCTCCAGCTCCACTTCAGAGTTCCGCTTAATTACGATCACAAATTCGTTTCCAGCCAGCCGGGCGATAAAATCGCTGGATGTCAGCTCCGCGCGCATTCGTTCAGCAATTTGGCACAGCAGTTGATCTCCAAAGTCCCGGCCTAAGGTATCGTTAATCACTTTGAACCGGTCGAGATCAAGCACCATTACCGCTAAGATCCTGTCTGGATTATGTTTGAGGATTGCTTGCTGCAAGTGTCGGTATAAGAGGATGCGATTTGGCAGCTTTGTGAGGGGATCGTAGAACTTTGCTTTTTCTGCTGACTGTTGAATCCTAAGCTCATTGGTGACATCCCGTATGATTCCGTGAATTCCCACAACTTTTTTATTGATTATGATAGGAATTGCGGTCATTTCTGCATAGAGCTGTTCGCCGTTTTTGTGCAGTAATCCGACATGAAAGCGTTTCACCGCTCCCTGCTTCACTGCCGTCAAAACATTTGCAAGGTTATCCTGACATTCAGGTAGAATCAATTCTGTTAAGCAGCGGTGCAGCAGTTCGCTGCGGTTGTAGCCGCAGAATCTAGTTAAAGATGAATTCACTTCAACTAACGCTGTGTCGATTGTACAGCAGAACATTCCATCTGGATTGTTATGAAACAACGAAGAATAACGTGGCTCATAAGTATTCAGCAGAGTCATTAGATATTGATTTTCAGAACCGTGGGACGAAGACAAAGACATAACCCCTTCGCTTTGAAATCAAACCTTTTCTAACTTCTTCCATATTTATTGAAATTATCCTGCCGGATTATCAGCTAAATGTTTACAAAATGTTTCTTTATATAGATGAACAGATTTTTTAGATTTTGTTGTCAAAACGCGTGATTTTTTGTTAT
>JAAYLQ010000017.1 GCA_012521805.1 Bacillota bacterium | reverse complement strand
ACAGTTTTTGTTGATCCAGATCAACCAGCAAATTTTGCTGAAGCAATCACAGATCGGACAAAAGCGCTTTACGTAGAAACTATCGGTAACCCAGAAACCAATATTGTCGACTTAGAAGCAGTAGCAGCTGTTGCCCATGAACACCAAATACCTCTAATTGTGGATAACACTTTTGCTACACCGTATTTATGCCGTCCGATTGAACACGGAGCAGATATCGTAGTTCACTCTGCTACCAAGTTTATCGGTGGTCACGGCACATCAATTGGCGGTGTAATTGTTGATTCAGGCAGCTTTGATTGGGCGGCCAGCGGTAAGTTTCCTGAGTTAACCGAGCCAGATCCATCCTATAACGGAATTCGCTACACAGATACTTTTGGGAATGCCGCTTATATTGTTAAAGCGCGGGTGCAGCTGCTCAGGGATACAGGAGCGTGCTTAAGTCCCTTTAATGCCTTTCTGTTTATCCAGGGTCTGGAAACCCTTTCGCTGCGAGTGCAAAAACATGTAGCTAACGCTAAGCAGATCGCTCAGTTTTTAGACGACCATCCTTTAGTGGAGTGGGTGAAGTATCCCAGCCTTAAAGGCAATAAATATTATGATTTAGCTCAAAAATATCTGCCAAAAGGCAGCGGCTCTATTTTCTCCTTTGGCATTAAGGGCGGCGCAGAGGCTGGCAAAAAGTTTATCAATAGTTTGGAGATTTTTTCACTGCTGGCTAATGTAGCGGATGCTAAATCTTTGGTAATTCACCCGGCAAGCACTACCCATGCTCAGCTGTCGGAAGCAGAGCAGAGGGCTAGTGGAGTGACACCAGATTTAATCCGCCTATCGATTGGAATTGAAGATGTGGATGATTTAATTGCTGATTTGGATCAGGCTTTAGCTAAAAGCAGCAGGTAAATTAAATGAAAGGGGAGCTGTGGTATGCCAGTTAAAATACCAAATGACTTACCAGCCAAAGAAATTTTGGCCAAAGAAAACATATTTGTTATGGATGAGAGCAGAGCGCTCAGTCAGGATATCCGTCCCCTCAGGATTGCTATTCTAAATCTAATGCCAACTAAAATTGAAACAGAAATCCAGCTACTGCGCTTAATTGGCAACACGCCACTGCAGGTAGAAATAGTTTTGGTACATCCAGAAACCTATCAGGCTAAGAATACACCAGCTGACTACCTGTATCGGTTTTATCATACCTTCAGCGGCATTAAACAGCAGCGGTTTGACGGTTTGATTATTACCGGAGCTCCTGTTGAACAGATGGAGTTTGAACAAGTAGCCTACTGGGAAGAATTAACGCAAATTATGGAGTGGTCAAAAAAGCATGTAACTTCAGTACTGCATATCTGTTGGGGAGCCCAGGCCGGACTCTACTACCACTATCGGATACCAAAGTATCAGCTGCCAGCAAAACAATTTGGTGTTTTCAGTCACTATGCTGCTTATGCTAATATTCCGCTCCTTAGAGGTTTTGATGACCGCTTCTATATGCCCCATTCCAGGCATACTGAAATTAGACGACAAGATATTGAAAAAGTTGAGGAATTGGTGATTCTTGCCGAATCAGAGGAAGCTGGTGTATGCATTGTAGCTAATAAAGACGGCAGCCAGATATTTGTCACTGGCCATGCTGAATATGATCCAGATACCTTGAAAAGTGAATATGATCGAGACCTCAGGAAGGGACTGCCGATTGAAATACCGAAAAATTACTATCCCCAGGACGATCCAAATCAGCCGCCATTGGTGTTGTGGCGCAGCCATGCAAATCTGCTGTTTTCTAATTGGCTCAACTATTATGTTTACCAAGTTACACCTTATGATCTCTATGAATTAGATTGAGGCCAGCTCTGCAGATTTGGAGATCAGTACAGAAAGTAGGGATAGCATGTATATTAAAGACATGTTTCGAACAAAGGAGGTAGTCTACTCCTTTGAAATCTTTCCGCCCAAGACCGCATCGTCAGTCGAGACAATTTACCATACCTTAGATGCCCTGCATGATTTAAAACCGGATTATATCAGTGTAACCTATGGAGCTGGCGGAAGCATTTCTGATAATCGGACTGTAGAACTTTCTTCCTTAGTGAAAAACAAATATGGAATCGAGTCCTTGGCCCACTTAACCTGCATCAGCTCCAGCAGAGCAACAATTGATGCGATTTTGCAGCAGTTAAAGAACGCTGGAGTCGAAAATGTTTTGGCTTTAAGGGGCGATGTGCCGTTAAATGGAAAGGCAGCTGGAGAGTTTCAGTATGCGTCTGAGCTGATTGGATACATCCGGGAACATCACGGTTTTGGTATTGCTGCAGCTTGTTATCCGGAAGGTCATATTGACGCTCCAAGTCTAGAGCAGGATCTTGAAGCTCTAAAAATTAAGGTAGATGCAGGAGCAGATTATTTAATCTCTCAGCTGTTTTTTGACAACAATTATTTCTACCAGTTTTTGGAGCGGGCAGAACAAAAAGGCATAAGAATTCCTATTCAAGCTGGGATTATGCCTGTGGCAAATACCAAACAAATAGAACGAATCGTTTCTCTATGCGGTGCTGCTATTCCGAGGAAGCTACTAACGATTATGGAACGTTACGAACATGACAAAACAGCGTTGCGGGATGCGGGAATTGACTATGCTGTGGAGCAGATTCTTGACTTGATTTCCCATGGTGTACAGGGAATCCACCTGTACACCATGAACAACCCCTACATTGCTCGGAAAATTACAGCTAACATCAGTCCACTCTTAGATGCAAAAAATAGGTCGTGTAACAGCCATGAATAATTTGGTTATCGATCAAAACGAGGTACTGCGCTACTTAGGCTGCAGTCGCCAGTGGCTGGATTCTAGCTTAGGTAAACTAATTGCGCAGTGTATAGATGAAGCGAAAACATTGATTCAGCCTCGGATGGTTTATAAATTCTTTAACCTAGATAGAGCAGCTGGTGAGCTGTTGTTGAGAGGAACAAGTGTTAAGCTGCCCGGCGGTGGCATTGCGGACCACATGGCTGAAGCCGAGGCTTGCATCGTGATGGCTGTTACCCTCGGTTTGGCTGTTGATCGGAAAATCAGCTGCTATGAAAAAGTAGATCTAACCCGAGCTGTAATCCTCGATGCCTGCGCGTCAGCGGCTGTGGAACAAGCAGCTGATAGCCTGTGTGCGGAAATTGAAGCGAAACTTAAACTCGAGAACAAACAGCTTACAACCCGTTTTAGTCCTGGGTATGCCGATTTTCCATTAACCATCCAAAGGCAGCTTCTTGCACTGCTGAATGCAGAGCGAACTATTGGATTGACTGTCACTTCCCACAACATTCTGCTCCCCCGCAAGTCAATAACTGCCGTTGCGGGAGTGATTGGGCTGCGGCAGTCAAAAGGGGAAACAAGCTGCGCTGACTGCAGTCAATTTGGAGATTGCCAGTTTAGAAAGGAACGAAAGACCAATGGACGTTAAGCAACTATTAAGCGGCAGTGGAGCAGTTTTCTTTGATGGAGCGATGGGTACGCTGCTGCAGGAGAAGGGTTTAAAACTCGGGGAATTACCTGAGCTTATCAATCTGAAGAAACCGGAAGTGGTTTTAGAAATTCACCAAGGTTATCTAGCTGCGGGTGCCCAGATTATCACTACCAACACTTTTGGTGCTAATGATCTGAAGTTAAAAAACACTGGTTTTTCTGTGGAGGAGGTTGTTGATGCCGGAGTTTCTTTGGCTAGGCAGGCAGCCAATGGGCATCAGGCTTTGGTCGCTTTGGACATTGGTCCTTTGGGTGAGCTGTTAGAGCCAATGGGCACCTTAAAATTTGAAACAGCCTACCAGCATTTTAAGAAGCAGATTGTCCAGGGGCAAAAAAGCGGCGTAGACTTAATAATTATTGAAACTATGGCAGATTTATATGAGGTTAAAGCAGCAGTACTAGCCGCAAAAGAGAATTCCAATCTGCCGGTGTTCTGCACCATGAGTTTTGAGGACAATCTCCGAACTTTTACCGGCTGCAGTATCGAATCCATGGTTATGGTTTTGCAGGGTTTAGGAGTTGCGGCGTTGGGGGTAAACTGCTCCCTTGGTCCACAACAGCTGGAACCAGTGGTTGAACGCCTTGCTGCTTTAACTAATCTGCCAATAATTGTTCAGGCCAATGCTGGACTGCCGAAAGTAGAGCAGGGCGAAACTGCCTTCGATCTAACTCCCGAGGAGTTTGCAGCTTATGGTAGGCGTTTTGCTGAAAGAGGTGTTAAGATTCTTGGCGGATGCTGCGGAACCACGTTTCAGCATATTCAAGCGCTGGTAGCACAGACCAAGGATGTGGTAGTGCCTCAACTAAATAATCCATATTTACCAGGAGTATGTACGCCTCTTAAACCTGTTATTCTTGACAGTGTTCAAGTAGTTGGCGAGCGAATTAATCCCACGGGAAAGAAAGCTTTTCAAGCAGCTTTAAGGAATAAGGATTTTGACTATGTTCTACGGGAAGCACTCAGGCAAGTGGAGGCAGGAGCTGATATTTTAGATGTTAATGTGGGACTTCCGGAAATAGATGAAGAGCAGACAATGGTTCAGGTTATTAAAGAAATTCAAGCTATCTTAGATGTGCCCCTCCAAATCGATTCCAGCGACACGCAAGTAATTGAAAGCGCTTTAAGGGTATATAATGGAAAAGCAATTGTTAACTCGGTTACTGGGGAAGACAAGATTTTGGCTCAAGTGCTGCCTATTGTCAAGAAGTACGGGGCAGCAGTGATTGGTTTAACTTTAGATGAACATGGAATCCCGCCAAAAGCAGAAGAGCGGGTGAAAATCGCGGAAAAAATAGTAAAGCGTGCAGAAAGCTACGGGATCCCTAAAGAAGATGTGTATATTGACTGCCTAGCATTAACTGCAGCGGCTCAGCAGGAAGCGGTAAAGGAAACAGTAAAAGCACTCTATTTAGTCAAAGAGAAACTGCAGGTAAAAACCGTGTTAGGTGTTTCCAACATTTCCTTTGGTTTATCCAATCGTGATTTATTAAATCGAACATTTTTAGCTGCTTGTTTAACAGCTGGTTTAGATCTGCCGATCATTAATCCTCTAGATGTAGAGATGATGGATACTATTGCTGCATTTAAAGTGTTATGGGGAATTGATTCCGGGGCGAATCAGTATTTGACGAGATTTAAGCAGCGGAAGCATAAAGCAACTGGCGATGAGGTAAAGTCCCCTGATTCGCTGCAGCAGATTATCATTCAGGGCAGCAAAGAGCTGGCAAAAGCTGCTACAAGCAAACTGATGAAAGTCAAAACTCCCCTGGCGATTATCGATCAGGACATTATTCCCGCCCTTGATTTAGTAGGGCAGTATTATGAAAAGGGTCAGCTTTTCCTGCCCCAGCTAATTCAATCGGCTGAAACAGTGAAAGAGTCATTTGCCCTGCTGAAGCAGGGCATAGAACAGCAAGCAGCTGGTTCTTTAACCAAAGGTAAAATAGTGCTGTGTACCGTTAAAGGGGATATCCACGACATTGGCAAGAATATTGTGAAAGTGCTCTTGGAGAGCTACGGCTTTCAAGTGATCGATCTGGGCAAAGATGTGCCTGCGGAAGCAGTGGTGGAGGCAGCAATACAGCATCAAGTTCGGTTAGTTGGCTTAAGTGCCTTGATGACCACAACTGTGAAAAGCATGGAGGAGACGATTGCTGCTTTGCGAAAAGCTCATCCCAGCTGTCAGGTAATGGTTGGCGGAGCAGTGCTCAATCAGGAATATGCGGACTTTATTGGAGCGGATTATTATGGTAAAGACGCAAAAACTGCAGTAGCTATTGCTCAAAAAGTTTATCGGGAATAAGACTTTTGTGAGAAAACTGCTGGTAAGTGCTCCGAGTGTTTTTAAATTACTTGCAAGCATCAAGTCTTCCACAAATTGACATACTCCTGTCAAGTTGTGGAATTCTTGATGCTTTTTGACTTGAAAAAATGTAACTTTTTCGTAACTATATCCGTCTATAATACTACATGGGGTAGTAGTCCAGAGGAGCAGTTCGTTTAGCTTTGGAACTACCCTTTTTTATCGCAATTTGCATAGTCGATCAAATCTCATCAAGGTGTATTTAAAATACGCTAAGTCATGCTTTACATTGTTACTGTAAGCACTTTGGTTCCAATTCAGGCTTATATAAGGGTTGTT
>JAAYLQ010000089.1 GCA_012521805.1 Bacillota bacterium | reverse complement strand
TGCTGTAAACCAGCTTAATGTCAGTACTTTTCTCTGTCCAACCAGCCGTCCTTGAATTAAACGGCGGTTGCGGGATAGATTCCGTTCATTAAGATCAACCAGCCTGCCAAAAAATAAACCTTCGCTGCCAACCTCTGCATCATCTGGACTGATTATTGTGGTAAAATCTTTATAAGTCCGGGGATAACTGTGTAAAATATCCCCAACTGTTCGCAGATCCAATTTGGCTGCAAGCTCAGCTTTTGCTCTGCCCACTCTAGGAATTATCGTGATTGGCTGTGTCAGCATCTCACACCTCCATTACAGGCAAAACCCCTAGGTTTCCCCAGGGGTTGTTAGCTTACATTGGATACCACATCAAAGCAATTGTGCCCGGTCCCGCATGTACTCCGATGGTAGGCCCAACCAATTCAACAATTAAATCATTTCCGGCAAATTCCGATTTGATTCTGTCCACCAACTGCTGCGCTTCGTGCAAAACATTACCATGGGATAAACCGATCCTGAGTCTTTGACCCGGTCTTGCCTTGATATAATCACCTAAAATATCGAAGATTTTTCTCACAGCTTTTGCCTTGCCGCGCACTTTATCAAAGGGAGTTACAATGCCGTTCTCTAAAGTTAATACCGGTTTGATATTGAGCAGCGATCCAACCAAAGCGGAAGCAGCGCCAATCCGGCCGTTGCGTCTGAGATACTCAAGGGTATCAACAACAAAATAAACTTTCAGCTCATCAATCACCCGTTCAGCTAAGGCAACCGCCTCTTCAACAGATGCACCATTCTGGACTGCCTCTGCAACTGCCACAACGACCAATCCGATACCAAGTGATGCGGACTTGGTATCAATAACATGGATGTCCCTGTCTTCAACCATGGTGGATGCTAGAACAGCAGATTGATACGTGCCGCTTAATTTGCTGCTTAAATGCACCGAAATGATCTGATCGCCCGGTTCTGAAATCTCTTCATAACATTTGACAAAGTCCGCCGGAGAAGGCTGACAGGTGCTGGGCAGATCAGCTGATTCAGTTAACCTATGATAAAACTGGTCAGCACTCAACTCAACACCATCACGATAAATCTCTTCGCCAAATTGAATGCTCAAAGGGACAACGTGAATATTATACTGCCCCCGGGTTGATTTTGGCAGATCACTGCCGCTATCTGTTACTACATGAATCCTCGGCATAACGCATACCTCCCTTTCATTACTCTACGGACATGATGTAGAAATATAAAGGTTGACCTCCATGATACAGCTCAACTTCGCAAAAGTCAAATTTTTCCTCCACTAGGGCTTTGAATTCCTCAGCAGCCTGCATATCCTGATTATCCCCAACATAAATGCTGATTAACGATGAGTCCTCATCAACCAGATTATCCAAGAGCTCTAGGCCAACTGCTGTGAGTGAACGGCCAGCAGTAACGATTTTACCTTCTGCTAGTCCGATGTAATCCTGCTCTTCAATATCAATCTCCCCAGCTTTAGTGGAGCGAACTGCAAAGGTGATCTCTCCAGAACGAACGTTTTCCAGCTCCTGCTCCATAGCCGCCAGGTTCTCGTCCAGACTCAAATGCTCAGCAAAACCAACCATTGCAGCTATTCCCTGGGGAATTGTTCTTGTGGCGACAACTTCCACCCTTTTAGCACACAGGTCCTTAGCTTGTTGAGCGGAAAAGATTACATTTTTATTATTAGGCAGAATGATTACTGCCTCAGCATTAATCTGTTCAACTGCATGGACAATTTCTTCTGTACTGGGATTCATTGTTTGTCCACCGTGGATTACATAATCTACACCCAAACTGGTGAAAATCTCTGATAAGCCATCACCAGGCACTACTGCTACAATCCCAATCGGTTTTGTTTCCCCATTGTGCGTGGCTGTTTGATTAACTTTGTTGAGCGGAAACGACACAACATTATTGTTTTGCTGCAGTTTATCATCGGTGATCATTTCGTTTTGAAGTTTCATGTTATCAATAGCAATCTCTGTCAGATCACCAAGCTGACCGCAGTATTCCAAAACTTGTCCAGGATGATCGGTATGAATATGAACCTTAACCACCTGCTCATCACCGACAACAAGTACAGAGTCTCCTTTAGACTCGATAGCTTGGCGGATTTGATCAGCATTTAGATTACTGCCCTTAATTAAAAATTCAGTGCAGTATTTATTTTTCAGCACACCCGCAATCCGGGTAATACCTTCCTGCACCGGTCCAACTGTTTCTGCAGGTTTTTCTGCTGTCAGATCGATTTCACCGATCAGTGCTTTATAGGCCCCTTCTAAGGCTAACAGCAGACCCTTGCCGCCAGCATCCACTACACCAGCTTCTTTCAGCACAGGCAGAATATTTGGCGTGTTGTTTAATGCTGCTGCACCTGCTTCGATACCTATTCTCCACACCTCTTCAGGCGACAAATCCTCTTTTTCTACAGCCTTCATACATGCTTCAGCAACAGCACGTCCAACTGTCAGCATTGTTCCTTCTACCGGCTTCATGACCGCCTTATAAGTTGTTTTAGCTGCCAAATCAAAAGCTCTGGCAAGCTGCGGACCATTCGCTGTCTGCAGGTTTGCCAATCCGTCACTAAAACCGCGGAAATACTGTGACAGAATAACACCGCTGTTGCCTCTTGCACCCATCAGTGAGCCACGGGCGATAGTTGCTGCTACTTTTGATATATTTTCGGTATCTAGATTATCTAAATCGCGTATGGCAGATTTCAAAGTTAGAGCCATATTGGTTCCTGTATCACCATCAGGCACTGGAAACACATTGAGGGCATTTACTTCTTCCTTAGCATCATCCAATACCTGAGCTGCCACCGTAATAATTCTCTTAAGATCTAGGCCATTTAGTACTTGCAATTTCTTATCCTCCCGCTCACTTTCGTTTCGCATCTGTTACCCTCACACCTTGAACACGGATGTCAATATTGACAACCTGCAGTCCAAGTGTATCCTCAATTGCATACTTAACTCGCTCTTGAATATTGCGAGCTACCTCGGAGATCTTCACTCCGTATTCAACCACAATATAGAGAGTAACACTCACTTTATCATCTTCAATATACTGAACGTCCACGCCGCGTTCGTAATAATCTTTGCGCAACAGGTCGCTGATTCCATCTTGGACATTGCGCGAGGCCATTCCTACCAATCCATAGCACTCCATGGCTGCTACTCCACAGATAACAGCAATGACCTCTTCGCTGATGTTAATCGTCCCAAGTTCGGTTTGAATTTTTTGGGTGTTCATTAAATCCCCCCTTAAATTACCATTACAAATTGATACTAGCTACATTTTATCCGTTTAGACTGTAAATGTAAAGTATTTTTAGCTTGCAAACTGAGATTCGCTGTGCTACAATGGTTAACAGTGGTGTTTTGTGCACAGGGAACGATGAGTTAAAGGGGGTTAACGTTATGGCTAGAAAATGTATTGTTTGTGACAAAGGTACTGCATTTGGCAACACACGCAGTCATGCTTTAAACAAGACTCGCCGCACATGGAAACCAAACTTACAGAAAATCCGTGTCTTGATTAAAGGGGTTCCCCAGCGTGCCTATGTCTGTACTCGATGCATTAAGAGCAACAAAGTCGAGCGAGTCATTTAACCCCTAAACTTGTATTTGAGATTGAAACCCCAGGTAAGTACGTTACCTGGGGTTTTTCAATTCAACAACAGCTATGAGAATTCCGGACCCACACGTTATTTGTATGCATTCTGCACTCGTTTTATTACCAATTGTCCATGTGCTGCCTTTATTAATCACGGCATCATTTAAGGGATAATACAAACCAGACGTGCTCACCCCTGTAACCTGTTCTGAAAGGGGGACTAATGAAATCCTGCTGTCCAGCGGCAGCTTAAGTTCGAGCAGTTGGTTAACTGTGTAGACCCAGGTAGATTTGGTGATAATTTGTGCCTGGACCTGGTTTTGCGCTAAAAAATACATCAGTTCAAGATTACCCAAACTGTGGCTGATCCCTGTACCCCACGCCCCAGTGAGGATAATCTCTTTAATCCCCCATTGAAGTGCATAATCTACTGCCAACTCTAGATCTGTTTTATCTTTTTCAACTGGATAGCGCAGAATAAGATCCTCAGGTAGATCAATTAGATCGATGTTAAGGGAATCAAAATCACCAATCAAACGATCAGGAATCAAATTCCATTTCTGAGCCAGCAGTAGACCACCATCGGCGGCGATAATCAGTGTATTCTCACCTACAGCAGGAGCTTGTTCCGGCACATCCTGTCCTGAACCGATAATCAGGGCACGTTTAAATTTACCGCTCACTTTATTCAACTTCAAAAAGTTCCCTCCGAGTCAGCAGAAACAGTACTACAATTAAAGTTGCAATCATTTCAGGAAACAAGTAGGCTGCGTTGTAGGTTAAGCTGTGCCACCACTCATTCACTCCTTCTGGAGCATAGATCCCGAAGAAAATTTTGCCTGACAGAACATGCACCAGGAAGCGCAGCCCAAAAACGAAACAGACTGCCAAGGCGTTGCCAATCATGTCTCTGCGTGTTTCTCCATATTTTACCCACAATCCTACCAATCCAATTACTGTAAATGCGACTGGATAATCTAAAAGATGCTGAACAGGATCAACATAAAAACTTGGATTGATCAGACTTTTTAAAACACCAAAGAGCAGTCCACCCAGGAGCCCTACTTTTGGACCTCTTCTCACTGAAAGAAGAACGATTGGGACCATCTGCAGTGAAACTGATCCCCCCTGCGGCATCTGAAAAAACTTAATGTATGAGAGAACAATTGCTAAAGCAACTGCTATAGCTGTCTCTATCTGGACACTAATGCTGAAACGCTTCAACTAAATCCCTCCTAAGATAGTTTTAAAATAAAAAATAAACTGCAGCCGTGAAGCCACAGTTTTAAAGATTAATATATATCCAGGCATCACCGCTTCCCTCCGCAAGCATTACCTTGACAGGTTCCAAGGGTTGCAGTTAACCACTGCTCTCAGCTGAATACAGCACCCCTAGCGGAATATATATGATATTGTTATTACTATATTCTGCTTCTACCGGTAAATTCCTGCAATAATTCGTTAGATTTTCCACAAAAATTTGGCGCTGACCCCGCAGTCAGCGCCTCTGTGCAGCTTTACTTAGTAAAATGAAGGGGGAGGGTTTCGATCTCGACGGAGTTGCGATTGATGACTAAATCAGACCTCGCTAGCCAGAGGGATTCGGCTTTGACACTACTTGTGGATCGGATTACCCTTTTTCGTGCCCATAGGGAGTTATAATCCTGACCTAAAGGATTCAAAGGGGAATGTAATCCGATTAAGCTTCATGATTTAGTTTTGTAGAGGTTCACCTCCTTCCTTGCACAACCCCACCGAGCCGAAGAGATGTACCACTATTATAACCCCAATTTTCAGATATGTCAACCTTGTGGCGGTTGGTTTTACATTTTGCAACCAATGAAAAAACCGCACATTACTGTGCGGCTCTTAACTGTTCAATATATGATGCTGCATCTTTTGCTTGAAACACAGCTGAACCTGCTACAATCGTATCAGCTCCAGCTGCCACCACTTGACCGATATTCTCCAG
>JAAYLQ010000088.1 GCA_012521805.1 Bacillota bacterium | reverse complement strand
CTCGCTGGTTGAGTTAGGCTTTGTTCCAGCGTTGGAACAGCTGGTTTTTGATCAGAAGCTGCCTTTCCTCGGGATTTGTGTTGGCATGCAGGTTTTGTTTGAACATAGTGAAGAAGGAAACACTCCTTGCCTTGGATGGATTCCAGGAAAGGTGAAGCGGTTCCCAGAGAGTGTGCGGGTACCCCAGATTGGTTGGAACAGGCTTAAGTTTCGGGGCAATCACCGCCTGACGGAAGGAATCCCTGAACCAGCCTATTTTTACTTTGTTAATTCCTTTTATGTCGAGCCAGCATCTGATCAGGTTACCATTGGCACTGCTGAGTACGGTATCGACTTTTGTGCTCTAGCTGCCAGCGATAATATTTATGCAGCTCAGTTTCATATTGAAAAAAGTGGAGCTGTAGGACTAGCTATGTTAAAAAATTTTGCTGCGATTGTAGGTGATGCTCATGTTGACTAAACGTTTAATAGCCTGTTTTGACGTAATCAATGGAATGGTGACTAAAGCCCAAAAATTTCAAGATAACATTGATATTGAGCGGGCTGAAACGATTGCAGCAAAAGTGTATAACGATCAGATTGATGAAATAATCTTTTACGATGTTACAGCCAGCGCCGAAAAAAGGTCAATCGATCTGAACATGGTTCAAGCGGTTGCGAAACAAGTTTTTGTTCCCTTTACTGTTGGCGGTGGAATTAAGAGTCTGGATGACATGTACAGCGTGCTGAAATCAGGTGCTGAAAAAATCAGCATTGATTCGATGGCGGTGCGCAATCCGAAGCTGATTACTGAAGGCGCATTAGCTTTTGGCAGTCAATGTATTGTGTTAAGCATGCAGGTAAAGAAGGTTCCAAAAACTCCCCAGATTCCCAGCGGTTATGAAATAATGATTGATGGTGCTCGGGTTGCCACTGGAATGGATGCCTTAGCTTGGGCAAAGCAGGGCGAAGAATTAGGTGCGGGTGAAATTTGCGTAAACAGCATTGACCGGGACGGCACCCACACAGGCTATGATATCGATATTACTGCCCTGATCAGCGAGGCAGTGAATATTCCTGTTATTGCATCAGGAGGAGCCGGAAAGCCGGAACATCTCGTGGAGGTGTTCACCAAAACCAACGCATCTGCTGGAATTATCAGCTCGATGCTGTATTCCCCCCGCTTGGAGCGGAATTATTCAGTGAAGGAACTGAAGGCTTATTTGGCTGAACATGGTGTTCCAGTGCGTCCTTGGATCGACAGCTGTGTTGAAGTGGAGGAGCGGAGTTGAATTTAGAGCAGCTTAGGGACTTAGCTTATCAGCATTTGGGGAGCCGGAAAGCCCATCAAGATCGAGAACTTGGGTTCATCTATTACCATGGGCAGCGAGTGGCTAAAATAGCGGTTAAGCTGCGTCAGCAGGTCCTGCCTGACGATGATTCCCATGATCCAGAACTGATTGCAGCTGCCTATTTCCATGATATCGCTAAAGGAATCGAACCCCATGCTATCTACGGCTCTGTAATAGTACGAGAGATCTTAGCAGATCACTGCACTCCAGAACAGCTGGATCGGATCTGTAAGTTGATTCGCTATCATCAATTTCGTGATCATACTAAAGGGTACGATGATCATATTAAGATCCTTCAGGACGCGGACATTCTTGATCATTTAGGGGTGGTGGAGATCTGGATGAATTTCCATCACTATGCTTATCGTGAAGGGACATTAAGGGATTCCGTTAAGTTTTACGAAACAGAATACCGCAAGTTAGCGGATAGGATGCGCGGTGCCCTTAATTATGAGGTGTCCAAAAGGATATTTGATGAGAAGCATAGGTTTGTTTTAGCTTTTGCTGAACGGATGGCTGTTGAAGCCGAAGGTGGATTAGTAAATTTTCCTGAAAATGGGTGATGGTATGATAGAAATTTGGGGTAAGGAGATACCGGGTTTTTTACCAGAACTGGGACAAAACGTTCCAGTTCTTGATCCGTATTTAGTAGACTCCGATAGTCCTACAGCAGCTGTAGTTGTCTGTCCTGGCGGAGCGTATATGGGCAAAGCGCCGCATGAAGGTAAGGATATCGCCAAATGGTTGAATACTATTGGCATCAGTGCTTTTGTGCTTGACTATAGAGTAAGACCATACCGCCATCCGGTGCCAATATCGGATGCGAGAAGGGCAGTGCAGTTTGTGCGGGCTAACGCTGAGCGGTTTAATGTTGATTCCAGCAAAATTGGGATTATTGGCTTTTCTGCAGGTGGACATCTTGCTGCATCAACGGCAGTGTATCCCCTGGAAGGTAATCCCGCAGCAGAGGATCCTGTGGAGCGGGTAAGCTCGCGGCCGGATTGTTTGATTCTCGGCTATCCGGTAATTTCTATGGAGAGGTATCACCACCAAGGTTCTCGGGACAATCTTTTGGGACCCGATCCTCAGCCTGAATTAGTTGATGCCCTGTCATTGGAGAAACATGTACATGGAAATCTGTCGCCTGTATTTATTTGGCATACAGCTGATGATGAAGTAGTATCGGTAATGAACAGCCTGATGTTTGCTGAGGGATTGGCTGGGGAGCAGATCGACTTCGCTCTGCACATTTTCCCTAACGGCAGGCATGGATTGGGTTTAGCTGAAGAGCAGCCCGATGTGGCAGCTTGGACTGATCTGTTAGCCGCGTGGCTGGTCCAGATTGGATTTCGTCGAGGTGAATGATTGTGATTTTATCAGGTAAAGAGATTTACCGGAATCTAAATAAAAAAATCTTCATTGAACCTTTTAATGAGCGTCAGCTTAATCCCAACAGCTATAATCTGCGTTTACATAATCAACTGTTGGTTTACGAGGATCCTGTCCTGGATATGAAGAAACCGAACAAAACATCGGTCTTGACCATTCCCGAATCGGGGTTAGTGTTGGAACCCAATCGCCTTTATTTAGGCAGGACGGTGGAGTATACCAGGACTGAAGGGTTTGTGCCGATGTTAGAGGGCCGTTCATCGGTAGGTAGATTGGGTTTGGTTGTTCATGTCACAGCAGGCTTTGGCGACGTGGGTTTCGCTGGATACTGGACTCTGGAGATGTTCTGCATTAAACCAATCAGGATTTATGCCGGGGTAGAGATCTGTCAGATTTACTACCATACTATCTGCGGCGACTACGAGCCTTATTCAAGCGGAAAATATCAGAACAACGATGGAATCCAACCCAGCTTACTCTATCGCGATTTTGAAAAACAGTAATGGCTGCCGTACGGCAGCCATTTTCATGTGTTTACAGCATCGTATAGTGCACAACATCATAACCATGATCGGTCAATGTCTTGACTACCGGTTCCGGATTGTTAACTGCGATTCTGATCACAATTGAGGCAGTTTCTGGTCCGGTAGCGTATGTTGCTAAACTGATGATTGTTAGGTCCAGATTTTTAATCAGGGTTGTCAGATCCGCGATTACACCAATTCTGTCTTGGACTTGGACTGTTACTCTTAGTCCAGGCCGATCGAATCCAAATAGTTTGGTCAGGGCATCGTAAATATTGGTTTCTGTAACAATGCCTACCAGCTGATCATTTTCCAGCACAGGCAGACAGCCTACGTCCTCTTGGTGCATAATCATGGTAGCTTCTTCAACTGTAGTATTAGGCGTAACAGTAATAACGTCAGCGGTCATTACATCTGCTACAGTAATTTTATCTGTTAAATAATTGATTTCGTATTTGCTCAACGATGTAGCTGGCGATGGAAGAGCTTTAGCCACATCTTTTTCTGTAATAATACCTACCAGTCGATTATTATCCATTACTGGTAGTCGCTTCAGCTTATGCTTTTTCATAACATCGGCAGTAAAGGGAATTGACTTATCTAAAGTTACAGTAATGGGATCTTTTGTCATGAAGTTCTTTACAAACATTTTTCCCCACCTAACGTGGTAGGTTCACCTGCCTTTCAAGTTGGAGTCCTTACAAATTAACATTCTTTTTCTTCCCTCATTCTCCTTTTTAATCGGCAGGTGAAGAACAAATTTTTAGTGCTGGTTGGTTTTTTGTCTGCCGCGAACTTTAATTAAATCTTCCCCGTCCAAAACCCCCGTGGGTCCCCCTGTTTTAGTATCGGTAAACGATACGAATTCACCTTTCTGCCCTTTTGGGGCGCCTTCCCTTCGTTCTCCGTGGCTTTTCTGCTTTTTGTCGGTCATAGGTGCCTCCTTTCCGCCCATAGTTTATCCGGATAAAAGGATGTTCAGTCTGGATTTACGAATATAAGCTACAGGATTAACCAAGTTAGGCGAGGTAAAGCAGATGTCGAAACAAATCACAATTAAACAAGCGGCGGAACAGCTTGGGGTGAGCACTGCAACTATCTACAACTGGATTAGGTTGGGTAAGATTACTGATGTCAGCCGCTGCGGCAGGGCATTTCAGCTGGCAGCTGATGAGATCACCCGCTTAAAACGGCAGATTGCCTCTGGAAAACTGCTGTATTTAAAAAGCCGCAGAAACAAACGGGCAGTAACAGGGCGGGTGGTACCTGCAAACTATGTCCAAAATAAAGTGCTGATTAAGACAGCTGAAAATTTAGTGCATACAGCCAGTCGGCTTTCGGATCAAGGACAGCTCCTGCTCCTGCTGGAGCTTTATCTGCAGCTGCTGCGTAAGGGTGGTAGAATTTCAGTCGGTAAATCGTCAGCTGCTCCCCTAATCAGTCATTGGCTGGAGGACAGCATTGATTTGGAGCATTACGCAGCAGTTGTCAAGGAGTTTTGGCAGTTGTGTTCAGAATGTTCTGCTGAGGATGTGCGGCAGCTCAGCAGTCTAAATCAGCTTGAGCTAGATGCTGATGCCGGTGAAGACCTGCTTGGCCTAGTGTATATGTCGATCTGCTCCCTGAAGCAGCGCAAGAACACCGGTAGATATTACACTCCCAGAACATTAGTTCAACAGCTGATAGAAACTACTTTCCATTTCCAAAATCCGCTGGAAATGGAAAGCATTGTCGATCCGTGCTGCGGTTCAGGGATTTTTTTGATGCATATATTTTTGTTTCTCCGGAGGCAGCTGTTAGATGCTGGCTGGTCGGAGTATGCCGCAGAGGCAAAGCTGGCGGAAATGCTGATTGGTTTTGAGATTGATCCAGTTGCGGTGCTTCTTACCAAGATGAACCTATCACTGCTTTTCACATATCCAGAGTTGATCGACCGAGTGGAAGTTTTGCAGCGCAATACCCTGCTCAAATCTGATCCACGGCAGTTTGATCTAATTATTGGCAATCCCCCGTGGGGCGGTCAGTTTTCCCAGTCTGACCTGCAGGAGTTAGTGCCGCGGTATAAAACTGCTCCATCCGACAGCACACCAGAATCCTTTAATCTATTTGTTGAATGGGCGGTTGACCATGTCAGCAGCCGGGGATTGATCAGCTATCTCTTACCTGAGGCATTTTTGACCGTGCAGTTTCATACGGTAGCTAGAGAACTGCTATTAAAAACATGTGAGCTGCGGAAAGTGGTTCAGTTAGGCATGGCCTTTTCCCAGGTGAATGCACCGGTAATTGCACTGATAGCAGAGAACACTGGAGCAAAAGCTGCGGCAGCTGATCTGGTTGTCCCCAGTCTTAACTGCTTTGTTTATGGGGATCAAACTGATCAAGCTGTTATTGAGCACATCTGTTCACAGCCACATACTGTTTACTTAAGGGATAATGCTGATTTTGCCCTTGGTATTGTTACAGGTGATAACCGCCGGTTTCTGCTGATCGAACCAACGGAACACAGTGAGCCAATTATTTCTGGGCGGGATCTGCTGCACTATAACATTAAAGAATGCACCCACCATCTTGTTTATCAGCGGGAACAGCTGCAGCAGGTAGCACCCGAAAAGTATTATCGGGCACCGGAAAAGCTGGTTTATCGCTTTGTTCACCGGCAGTTAGTTGTAGCTTATGACAACCAGCGCCGCTTGACCCTTAACAGTGCTAATATTGTGATTCCCAAACTTGATGGAGTGTCGATTAAATATGTACTGGCGGTTTTGAATTCCCGGGTAGTCCAGTTTTATCGGATGCTGACAAATCCCGATGTGAAAGTACTGCGGAGCTTTATGGAATCAATTCCGATTGTGGTCTGCTCGAAAGGGGAACAAGCAATCATTACAGCGCTTGTGGACGAAATGCTGATGTCGAAAAATCCTGCACAGCGCCGTAAAATATACGAACTTATCGATCAAAAAATCATGGATTATTACTGTCTTTCGGATGAATACCAAACCTATATTCGCCGCAAAAGTCAGACAGTTGACTTATTGTGAGATCTATTCTAGCTGG
Organism: Bacillota bacterium; assembly: GCA_012521805.1. Taxonomy (GTDB): domain Bacteria; phylum Bacillota; class Limnochordia; order Darwinibacteriales; family DTU012; genus DTU012. The sequence continues at coordinate 5,439 of JAAYLQ010000088.1, read as the reverse complement.
TCTTTTGACTTGATTTTAACTCCTCAACTTAGTATTTATCCACACAGTCCACAGACTTACCCACAACATATGGGTCAAACTATTGTTTGTCCCAACATTTGGTGGTGTGCTGTAATGAGTTTGATTACTGTTTACATTAATTGACTAATGTAATATAATCAATGGCAAATAGTGGGAAAGAGGTGGTTTGTGCGTTGAGGAACTTTAACATTCTGATTGGTGGAGAAGCAGGGCAGGGCTTAGTATCAGTTAGTAATCTGCTGATTCGAGCAATAACCAAAGAAGGCTGGTATCTCTTTGCTCAGCAGGACTATATGTCCCGGATCCGTGGTGGTCACAACTTCGTGCGGCTGCGCTTGGCGGATCAACCGGTATACTGCTGCGAGCGCGGTGTGGATCTGCTGGTAGCCCTTGATCAAGTTACCATTGACCTTCATCATGAGGAGCTCAACCAGAATGGTGTTGTAATCGCCGATGGACAATCCTCTCCGGGAGAAAACTTTGATTTGATCAGCATCAGTTTTGCCGAGATTGCTAAAAAACAGGGGCAGCCTCCTATAATGGCCAACGCAGTGGCCGCTGGTGCAATCTGGGCATTTTTGGCTGATAATCTCTCGGCGATTGAATTGGTTTTAGCAGAAACTTTCGGAGATAAAGGGGATGAAGTAGTTCAAGGTAATATTAAATGTGCTCAAGCTGGATTCAATCTGGCTCGAGAGGGAAGAACCTTAACCCATCCAGCTAAACCCCTAGAACCCCCAGAAGTGATGATCCTTAAGGGGAATGATGCGCTGCCTACCGGAGCGCTTGCTGCCGGATTAAAGTTTATGAGCGCTTATCCCATGACTCCAGCCACCGGAGTAACCGAGTTTATAGCGGCCCACAGTGAGCGTTTAAGTGTGGTCATGGAGCAGGCTGAGGATGAGATTGCAGCGATTAACATGGCAATTGGAGCAGCTTATGCAGGAGTGCGGGCAATGACTGCAACCTCTGGCGGCGGATTTGCCCTTATGACTGAAGCATTGGGTTTGGCAGGTTCAGCGGAAATTCCTGTTGTTGTCATCAACGCACAACGTCCCGGTCCCAGCACAGGATTACCCACACGTACAGAACAAGGCGACCTGCTGTTCGCTGTGTATGGTGGAAGCGGAGACTACCCGAAAGCGGTGTTAGCTCCTGGTGATGTAGAAGAAGCTTTTTACTTGATGGGAACAGCCTTTAATCTTGCGGATCAGTTCCAAACTCCGGTGATTGTTTTGAGCGATCAGCACTTGGCTGATTCATATCAGACGGTTAAACCTCTCGACCCTGCAAAAATTTCTATCGATCGCGGTAATCTGATCACCGATGCAGGACCAGAGTATAAGCGCTATCAGTATACTGATTCAGGCGTATCACCGCGTCTACTTCCTGGTTTTGGTTCAGGAGGCTTGGTGGTCAGCGCTGGAGATGAGCATGATGAAGAGGGCCACCTGATCGAAGATGCTGAAACGCGGATTAAGATGATGGAAAAACGGATGCGGAAACTGGATGGAATGAAGACAGCCGCCTTGGCCCCAGTGACTTATGGGGTGCAGGAGGAGCCAGAATATATCCTGATAGGATTCGGGTCTACCAAAGGTGCAGTCAGGGAAGCTGTTGATCTTTTAATCGGAAAAGGTATTCCCTCACTGCAGGTGCATCTGCCTCAGGTCTACCCTTTACCAGATAAACTGCGGCAAATTTGGAATCTGCCCGGCAGAAAAATAATTGTGGAAAATAACTATGTTGGGCAGCTGGAGAAGCTGATCGGAGCGGAATTAGCCGCAGCGCCTGATGGTCATGTCCGGAAATACGATGGACGTCCATTTGCTCCGCAGGACATTGTGGAACAGTTACTAGGAGGTGGAGGCAGATAATGACCGAAAAACGCTTTACTGTCAGCAGAGAGACTGCATGGTGTCCAGGATGTGGGAACTTTGGGATCATCAATTCCCTTTCCCAGGCATTAGATAATTTAGGTTTGGATCCCAAGGATGTATTGTTTGTTTCCGGAATTGGCCAGGCTGGCAAAACACCCCATTATATTAAGGGGAATGTACTCAATACGCTGCATGGGCGCACTCTGCCTACCGCTACCGGAGCAAAAATCGCCAATCAGGAGTTAACTGTGATTGCCATGGGTGGGGATGGAGATGGCTATGCAGAAGGCGGCAACCATTTCCTCCATGCACTCCGAAAAAATGTAGACATTACCTACATTGTGCACAACAACCAAGTGTTTGGCTTAACCAAAGGGCAGGCATCTCCTTCATCGGATCTGGGTATGATCACTGGTACCACACCCCGTGGCGTTTCCTATGAATCGTTTAATCCCTTGGCTGTGGCGATCACCTTAAATGCAGGTTTTGTTGCCCGGGGGTATGCAGGTGACCAGGAACACCTGTCAAAGGTGCTGCAGGCTGCGATTCAGTATCCTGGTTTTGCGTTAGTGGATGTGCTGCAGCCTTGTGTAACTTTTAATAAAGTCAATACTTACCAGTGGTACCGCGCCAGGGTTTATGATCTCAATCAGGATCCCGATTATAATCCCCATGACCGGAAAATGGCGTGGGAGCGGTCTTGGGAGTGGGGTGAAGAAATCCCGATTGGAATTTTTTATCAGGTTGAGCGTGCGACTCTATCAGAGCACATTCCGGCGCTAGAAAATGGCCCCTTAGTCAAGCAGCCCCTTGTTAGTCCTTATCTAGGTGAGGTTTTGGCGCAGTTCAAGTAGCATACTTTTTACTCTAGCTGCAGAGAATATGGGAGAGGCATCGAAGAAAGGAGTTGTTATCATGCCAAAACCTAAGCCTGACGATCGCAGTGACAACGTGGATAAGCTTCAGGAACAGGTTGTTAATACAATTGAAAACCTGGAAGCGGCCCATGACACCCTGCAGAATGAAGATCTGCCTGAAGAACAGCGGCAGGAGATTTTAGCGAAAAACCGCCGTCGAGAAGAAGCGATTGCAGGCAAGCGCGAAGAAATCAAAGACGAATACAGATTTCAACAGCAGCAGAAACAAGAATAAGGGGTTATGGTGATGGCAAAAAAGAAGAATCGGGAAGAAAAGTATAGAGCTCAAATTGAAAACACGATCGAGCGTTTAGATGAAGCAGAAGAAACTTTAACTAATGATGCTCTTCCCGAGAGAGAGCGGGAGCGCATCCTGCGCAAGAATGAGCATCGCCGTGAACAGATTGAATCGTTAAAGGAAAATCTAGAAGAAATAGAGGGATAAGGGGATAAGCATTAAAGGGTAGGCAGCCTGTTCTGCCTGCCCTTTAATTTTTTTTTGTGGATAATAAAGGAACTGCGATATTTTCGTAGAATAATATACGGATAGCTGTACCTTTTAAATCCAGTTTAACTGGTTTTTTTATTATATAAGAATCCTAAACAGAGAGGGAGTTATCATGGAAAATCCGATGTTAACTAAGTTTAAGTTACCTGAGGATGTTTTCGAAACGATTAACCATGAGAATGTTTTGGTGCCTGAAAGTCGGGAACAATTAGTCAAATTGGCGATTGGCGGTCAGCAAAGCGGCTTTTATGAAGTTGCTTATCAAGTTCCTGATCAAGGTAGGGTTTTGGAAGCAACTGTAACAAAATGTAAAAATGGGGTTTTGGTTAATTTTGTTGAGCCGTATATGCGCCGTCGCGATCCTGATTGCATGGTTATCGGTGATGATAAACCCACAGATAAAATAACTTATGAGCAGCGTTTTGGTGAAAAATTTGACTGTGTGAGAAAACAAACCCTCGATTGGTTGAGGGAACAAAGCTTAATTGTGATGCCTTTCATGGCAGGTGGCAAAGAATATGGATATCCTGCTCTTATGATTGCACCCCGCAATGCTGCCTTTTTTGCGGCTGCGTTAGCTGACATGCAGGAGTTTATTCCCCGGGATGATATTCCAGATGGTTTTGAGCCGCGGGGAATCATCTTTGTGGCGCCTCCGTTTCGCCATACCCATTTTAACGGAAAGCAGGTTGTAGTTCATAACCGCACACCGGAACTGCATGAGGTGTTTTCCTACAATCTGTATCCAGGACCCAGCGCTAAAAAAGGTGTTTACGCCATGCTGTTAGATTTGGGCGAAGCTGATGGTTGGGTGACCCTGCATGCATCTACAGTAAAAATTATCACTCCTTACGAGAACGTACTTACCATCATGCATGAAGGCGCGAGTGGCGGCGGAAAAAGTGAAATGCTGGAGCAGATCCACCGGCAGGAAGATGGAACGGTCAAAATTGGTGAAAATGTCCTTACTGGTGAAGAATTGATTATCAGTTTGAGGGAGTCTAGTGAACTGCTGCCGATTACTGATGACATGGCAATTTGTCCGAAGGTACTCCAGGAGGAAACGGGTAAATTAGTAGTCAAGGATGCGGAAACAGGCTGGTTTTTGCGGTTTGATCATATTTCAGAATATGGTACCGAGCCATATTATGAAAAGCTCACCATCCATCCGAAAGAGCCGCTGATATTTTTGAACCTAGATGGAAAGCCTGGGGCTACATGCCTGATTTGGGAGCATATTGAGGATGAACCGGGTCAGCCCTGCCCGAATCCGCGTGTGGTTTTACCGCGGCGGCATATTTCTGGTGTGATTGACGATCCGGTTGCTGTAGATATCCGCAGCTTCGGTGTGAGAACACCCCTTACCACTAAAGACAATCCTTCTTATGGGATTATCGGCATGTTCCATGTTTTACCGCCGAGCCTGGCCTGGCTGTGGCGTCTAGTTTCACCCCGGGGAGCTAACAATCCCAGTATTAACGATGACGGATGGGGCATGGAAAGTGAAGGCGTAGGTTCCTATTGGCCGTTTACCACTGGTAGAATGGTGGACCAGGCGAATCTGCTGTTAGAGCAGTTTATCAGAGCTGACAAAACTCGCTATATTCTAATCCCCAACCAGTATATCGGAGCTTATGAGGTTGGATTTATGCCCCAGTGGGTTACAAGGGAATACTTAGCGAGAAGGGGTAGTGCCAGCTTTGGTAAGGACCGGTTAGTGGAAGCGCGCTGTCCTTTACTTGGCTTTGCAATGCAGTCGGTAAAAGTTGACGGCAATCAGCTGAAGAAAGGCCTGCTGCAGGTGCAGTATCAGCCAGAGGTTGGCTTGGGCGCTTATGACCAGGGAGCAGAAATTTTAACCGATTTCTTTAAGCGGGAAGTGAAGAAATATTTGGTTGATGATCTCCATCCTCTTGGCAGAAGAATTATTGAATGCTGTCTAGATGACGGCAAAGTAAGCGATTATCTGGAATTTCTGCCAATGAGCTATTAGTAAATTTGATTGAATTTGTGAGCGGTTTATGTTAAACTAATATTTGTTCAGGCCCCGTAGCTCAGGGGATAGAGCAGCGGTTTCCTAAACCGCGTGCCGCAGGTTCGATTCCTGCCGGGG
>JAAYLQ010000087.1 GCA_012521805.1 Bacillota bacterium | reverse complement strand
TGGGTGAATAAGTCTACTCCAGTCACCTTCACTCTGCTGGAAATTCCTGAAGGGCTGGTAATCAGCCGGTTATCTTATCATCCTAAGTTTTTTGGCTTGCTGTAAATATAGAGGAAAAAGGGCACGACGCATAAGCTTTCGTGCCCTTTTTCTTGTTATTCTGCAAGGGATAAGCCTAATCGGAAATAGCAGCCCTGTTTTTGATTCCATCCAACTTTAGCAAAAGCTGCGCTGGCATCGAAGCTGAGTCCTAGATCAAAAAGCGATTTTAGGCCGCGGGGATCATAGTGTCCGCACCAATCTATATGGAAGCTTATGCTGTCGGTGACTGGAAAATCTGTGCAGAGCACAGTTTCCGCAAACCATGCATTTTGAGTCCGGTAGCTGCTGAAACCTGCTGCCACTCGTCCCCATTCAGCTTGAAACAACCGCTGCAGTCTCAATCCACTGGTTATCGATTCTGCGTCTTGCTTAATTTCTATTTCCAATTCATGTTGGCGATCCTGGAATCCTAAGCCCAGCACTGTTCTGCCATTAGTTTCCAGCCGCAGCTGCCAGTGCCAGCCTGGTACACCACATGTTCCAGAAACACCTAAACTGTCATGATTAAGCAGCAGCTGCCACCTGCCAGCTGTTGGAGCCAGCTTAATGCCAAAATTGCGATCTGAAGCTGCAGTGATACCCAGCCGCCAGTTTGCCGCTGCAGTCTCAGCAGAAATAGCGGATGGCTGCAGTCTAATCCGCCAGTAAGGATCAATGTGGATCGATTCAAATCCAAGAAACTGAATCTCACCCCGACTGCTGCGCAGATCAGTTCTTAAAACCAGGTTGTTGGTGCGGAACTCCCCCTGCCAGTTCTGTCCTGTCTGCCGCCAAGTCCAGGAGCCGCACTGCATCAAAACTGGTTCTTGGCTGTGGATGTACATTAGTTTTAGTTCAGTATGATCGCTGCCTAAGGAGCAGTCAATGCCAATATTTCCAGCCGCTGTTTTCAGGGAAAGTGCCTGTTCCGGCTTGAAATTCAGCAGTAAATCGGGTCCAAACACAGCTAAATTCCATGCCAATTTTGGCGAGATAGATAGATCCCAAATCACTCCCCTATCCCTTGTTTCCCGATCTGTTAGTTCAAAATTTACAAAACAAAACTGGCTGGTTCCTACTTCAAACCAGCGGATCTGACCAGTCTGACGGCTGATGATCCGATATAACCCAGGTTCTACCGTGAAACTCAGACAACCGAGATTGTTGGTTGCTGCCAACTCTCCTGTCGGCAGAATTAACTGGTGATTTGCGGCAGGCCTGCCGCCTTCACTCACATAAACAACTACTTTTCCCTGTTTACCAAACCAGCCGCGCTGGATTTCTCCTTTTAAAACCGCTTCCTGTTCTCCAATAACTGCCCGAATCCGCTGCTCTCCACTCTCCGCAAAGCCAGCCATCACTAAGCCATGAATGACATGCAGCTCAGAAGATAGCGGCACCAAATAGCCGTCCTCTGCAGGGATTACTTCCAGAGCACGCTCTCCAGCGCGCCACGTCTCAAACAGGGGAATCAGTCCATCGCTAAAACTTAAGTGCAGCACCGCATCAAAACCGGCTGTCACTTCCAGGGTAACAGCAAAGCAATCTCCTATCTCAGCTGCAAAACCTGCCTGGCGCCACTTTAGTTGAACTCCACCAGAGGGGACAGTCTGAGACTGAACTCGCGGGTTAACTGCTGCCTCATCTGCAGGCCAGACTAAATAGTCCTCATAATACAGCTCAGCGTCAGCAGCCAAAGCAGCGCAGTACCATTGATCTGAAACCAACCGCAGATCCCCTGTCCTGCTCCGCAAAACAAATTCACTGCTGTTTAAAGGCAGCAGCCAAAGCTCTTCCCGAGTTTTGTAAAGTACAATGCCACTCCCCTCAACCATCTCAAGTGCAACCTGAGCAGTATAGGTTCCCGGACTTAACCAGGGCAGTTCCACTGCCAACTGCAGTGTCTGCAGTAAACTATTCTTTGAACCACAAATCCGCTTTGCCGAATGCCAAGTTTGATGCTGATCCACCCAGAAAACATCCAGCTCTTCACTAATGCACCGCAGCTCCCATGCACAGTCTGGAACAGTCCAAAGCTGCAGCGGCTGCAGCAGGGCTCCAAAACGGTGAGGAACTATTTCAGCAACTTCTAAAACAGGATGGGCAGCTCTGAGGCTGCCCATCGCTCCTATACTGAACAAGATCCAAAAAATAAGCAGTTTCACGGCAGCACCACCAGATCGTTCCTCAGCTGAGCACTTCTGACCACAATCCGATCTGCTGCTTGATTTGCTGGCAGTGGTATGTCCCGCTTAGAATTAGCCAGCAGGAGATAGCGTCCGAGGGGAATCCTGTCTACAACCTCTCCCGCCTGATATATTTCTGCTGTTCCGGTGAAAAATACATGAGCTGAGTTGGGGTTGACCGCCCGAATCTGCCAGCCGGATTCTGAACGATAAACTTGCTCCACCTGTAAGGGTTGAGCAGCCACTGCAGTGCTTAAGACAAAGAGCACAGCTAACCGCGATTGAATTTGGTCTTTAGTGAGGCTGAGGAAGAGCACTGGTGTGATAGCTGTAAAATCCTGATTGATCACTTTTACTGTGATTTTTCTAGAAGCTCCAGGATCCAGTGAACAGTAAGTTGAGACAGCATCTAAGTAATTCACCGCAATATCAACTGCAGTATCAAGCTCAACTGTACCGTCAGTATGCAGAGAAAACCAACCCCAGTCTAGATAAACAATCTGGGACTCAGGTTTGATGTTGGTAAGCGTAATCACAAACTCGGTACCTGCTTTCACCTGACAGGCATCAATAATCACCGGGGATACCAATACGGCAGCTTGAAGCTGGCCGCAGATCAGCAGTAAAACTGCAGCCGCAAGAACATATGTAGCTGTTCTCATATTTGTGGAACTAAGATCAGCTGAAGTTCTGTTTGGTATGTTCCCGGTGGATCATTAAAGTCCCCTTCCAGCCGCAGCGGAATCTGCACTTGAATTCCACTGCTGTCAGTTGGAGGATGATTTAGGACGACATTTGATGTTACAGCAGTAATTTGTTCCCAAAAATCAAGATGGTTTTTCACAAGCAGCCGAGAAGCTATTTCTATGATACTGCCATCCTGTGTTGAAGCGGTCTGGATGCCTACGATTCTCAAATTCCACGGTACATTTGCTTTCACAACTGCTTCTACTGTTTGTTCTACAATCTCGCCGGGAGCTACTGGAGGGAAAACAATGCTTGGAGTAGTTAACTCAAGGAGTAGATAAGGTTCGACCGTGTAGCTTACTAGTATTGTTTCTGCCGAGGCCTGCCCAGCAGCCCCTAACAATGGTAATAGCCCCAATCCTAAGAAAGCTGCACAGATCAAGAGAGCTAGAACGCGGGTTGAGTAAGTCACTTCATACCACTCCTTTTCTACTCCCCTGGGCAACCTTATAATACCATAAACTGATTTATCTGTCAATTAAAATTATAAAAGAAGCAAGCTTAAGCTTTGCTTGCTTCTACTGCTCTTCGTAAAATTTCAGCCTTATCTGTCCGCTCCCAGGGCAGATCCAAATCTGTACGGCCAAAGTGACCATAAGCCGCCACCTGACGGTAGATTGGTCGGCGCAGGTCGAGGTTGCGGATGATTGCTTCAGGCCGCAGATCAAAATGCTCTTTGACTAAGGCTTCGATCTCACTTTCGGGAATTTTATTTGTTCCGAAAGTGTCTACCCTAACCGATACAGGTCGCGCAACGCCAATGGCATAGCCAATTTGGATTTCTGCTTTATCAGCTAAACCAGCTGCCACAATATTTTTTGCTACATAACGAGCTGCATAAGCTGCAGAACGGTCAATCTTAGTCGGATCTTTACCAGATAATCCGCCACCGCCGTGACGTCCCATACCGCCGTAAGTATCAACAATAATCTTGCGCCCTGTTACCCCTGCATCACCCTGCGGTCCCCCTACTACAAATCGACCGGTAGGATTAATTAAATACTTGGTGTCTTTCAACAGTTCCTGTGGGATTATAGGCTTAATTACATGTTCCAAGATATCTTTAGAAATCTGCTCGTGAGTTACATCCGGATGATGCTGAGTCGAAACAACTACGGTATCAATGCGAACCGGTACATCATCTTCGTATTCTACTGTAACCTGGGTTTTACCATCAGGCCGCAGATAGGGAATGATTTCCTGCTTGCGCACTTCAGTTAGCCGCCGAGCAAGTTTGTGAGCCAAAGCAATTGGCAGAGGCATTAGTTCGGGAGTTTCATTAGTTGCGAAACCAAAAACGATTCCCTGATCGCCTGCACCAGTTTTAGAAATCTCATCTGTTTCGCCACTGCGAACTTCCAGCGCTTGATCTACGCCAAGGGCAATGTCCGATGACTGCTCTTCAAGGGATGTCAGCACTGCACAAGTATCGGCATCAAAACCGTATTTAGCCCGATCATAACCGATTTCCCGCACCACATTCCGAACTAATGCAGGTATATCTACATAGCATTCAGTGGTAATTTCCCCCATCACCAACACCAGGCCAGTAGTTACTGCAACCTCACATGCAACACGGGCAAAAGGATCCCGCTCGATTATAGCATCCAACACGGCATCAGCGATCTGATCGCAGATTTTGTCGGGGTGACCTTCTGTAACTGATTCTGAGGTAAACAAATGACGTCTACCAGACATAAACCTTCACCTGCTTTCAATCTGAATAAAAAAACTCCCTAAAAAGCAAAGGGAGGGACAAGTCTAGTACCATACTAACATTAGGGACACAAAGTGTCAAGCCACATTAAAAACCCGGTCCAATAACCGGGTCTTAATCCTGCATTAGCAGTGCTAGTATAGCTTTTTGCACATGAAGTCGATTTTCTGCCTCGTCAAATACCTTTGAACGGGGTCCATCCAATACATCATCACT
>JAAYLQ010000086.1 GCA_012521805.1 Bacillota bacterium | reverse complement strand
TAATGAACGGTAATAAAACCAGGCTGCATTGGAATTAAAGTTTCGAGATATTGATCAGGATTAGTGACCATTAAATGCACATCTAAAGGAATGTCCACCACCCGCTGAACCGCTTGGGCAACCATCGGACCAAAACTCAGATTGGGAACAAAATGACCATCCATAACATCAATATGGATATAATCAGCGTTTTTCACTCTATGCAGCTCAGCTGCCAGATTAGTAAAATCAGCAGCCAAGATTGATGGACATATTGCGACCTTTTCCATCACCTTCACCTCTTCTGCTCAATTTCCGCCAACAACGCAAGGTAATTCTGATAGCGCAGTTCTGAAATTTCACCGGAAGCAACCATTTCCCTTACGGCACAGTCTGGCTCCTTCAGATGGATACAGCCTCTAAATTTGCACTCCGAGGCCGCTGTAAAAATTTCAGGAAAATACTGCTGCAGCTCAGGGGCACGAATGCTGCCCAGGTTTAACTGGGAAAAACCAGGAGTGTCCGCAACCAGTCCACCAAAGGAAAGCTGAATTAACTCTACCGAGCGGGTAGTATGTCTGCCCCGCTTTAGTTTGGTGCTGATTGCCCCTACCGGCAGCTCCAATCCCGATTCGATCTTATTTAGTAGAGATGACTTGCCTACCCCCGACGGACCGGCAAAAGTACTTACCTGGTCCTTCAACACCGCCCGCAGGCAATCAATACCTTGGTTATCTACGGTACTTGTAACAATAACTTCATATCCTATTTTCTGGTACAGCTCGATTCGATCCAGATGTTGTTCCTGATCAAGGAGATCGCTTTTGTTAATACAGATAACTGGCCGCAGCTGATTCGCCTCAATTATTACCAGCAGGCGGTCGAGAAATAGCCAGTCAGGTTTGGGATCCGAGCAAGCTAGAACCACTACAGCTTGATCCAGGTTGGCAATCGGCGGACGGATCAGCTCATTTTTACGCGGCAGGATCTTTTCAATCACACCTTCACCGTTATTAAGTACTGATATCTCTACCCAATCGCCCACCAAAACTTTTTCGATAGATAGACGCAGTCTGCCCCTCAACTTACACCGAATAACCCGATTTTCAGGAGTAAGTACATCGTAAAATCCTCCGATCCCTCGGACAATAATGTTCTGCTCCATCGGCATCATTCCCCGAAATCACGGTCTATAAATAATCTGCCGCCAATGTACACCTGAAGTCGAGCCTGGGCTCCTCTACCTCGGGCAGTGTAGGTAAAGCTGCTATCCCCTTTATGAATTTCCCGATAAACCTCTCTGGCACCAAAATCGTCTACAATAATAATCGCTACCTCCTGGTCACGCCCTTCAGGAACGTAAATATTTACAGTCTCGGTATGCCAAGCACCGTCAGTTGTCCAGTGATGGATGCCTTCACTATCAGGTCTGCCGCCTGTCGGCAGGCCTTGGGAATAGACCAGATTAACTTTCCAGCCAACCTCTACTTCAGTGCGGGGAGGTGGATCCTGCTCAATAACTACATCCTTTGGAGTAGTGGTGCTGTATTCCGGAATAAGGGCACCTTCCTTCAATCCAAGATCAGCAATCTGCTGGCGTACATCATC
>JAAYLQ010000085.1 GCA_012521805.1 Bacillota bacterium | reverse complement strand
TTTTCTGGTCGCCGTTGATGATCGCATACTGAATCGGCGCTGCACCCCGATACTGGGGCAGAAGCGATGCGTGGACATTTATACAGCCATGTGCTGGAAGCTCCAGCAAGGCTTTGGGAATTTTTTGTCCAAAAGCAACTACCACAATTACATCAGGATTAAGCTGCTCCATCAGTGCGATAAACTCAGAAGTGCTCACTTTTTCAGGCTGATAGATCGGCACATCATACGCCAGCGCTCGGTCTTTGATTGGTGAAAATTTAACGTTTTGGCCGCGATCTCGCTTCCTGTCAGGCTGAGTAACCACTGCCAAAAGTTCATGCTCTTTAGCTGTAATCTCCAAGCTGGGCACCGCAAAATCTGGTGTTCCCATAAAAACTACCCGCATGCTATTCGTCTCCTTCAGAAAAGATATCCTTTTCATCGACTAAATCTATAAACAGTATGCCATTGAGATGATCGATTTCATGCTGCAGGGCTCTGGCTAAATACCCCCTGCCTTCAATTTTAATCGGTTTGCCTTCACCATCTAAAGCTTCAACAACTACTTCAGCCATTCTTTTAACGTAGGCTTGCTTGCCAGGAATGCTTAAACAGCCTTCCACATCAATGTCCTCACCTGATCCCGAAACAATTTTGGGATTGATCAGTACAATTGGGCCATCACCCACATCGATAACCACAATCTTTTTGCTCACCCCTACCTGGGGAGCTGCTAGACCGACCCCATCAGCAGCATACATTGTTTCAATCATGTTTTGGATCAGTCTTGATATTTTCTTCGTTATTTTTGTCACCGGTTCTGTCGGTTGTCTCAGCACCGGATCACCCAGTTTTACAATTTTCAATACTGCCATACTAACCCTTCTTTCCAAAATAGACATTATTAATTATAGCACATTACTTATAATAAGAACAAGGGATCCGGATCGACACTCACTGTTACCTGAGCATCGCTCTGGGGCAGATCCGTTAAACGCTGGCTGAGCCTTTCCCTTGATTTAACGATAATGTGCCAGCGATAGCGTCCCTTAATTCGAGAAATCGGAGCCGGAGCTGGTCCATAGATTACCACATCAGCTGGGAGCCGCTCCTGCAAAAGGGTATGTAGTTCCTGACTCTTTTGTGCCGCAGCTTCTTCTCCTCCCTGGATTAAAATTCTGGTCAAATACCCGTAAGGCGGATAATTAAGCTCGCGGCGATACGAAATTTCCTGACGATAGAAAGCCAAAAAATCATATTGTTGAACTGCTCTGACAGCATAATGCTCAGGTTCATAGCACTGAATGATTACCTGCCCCGGTTTGCCGCCCCTCCCCGCTCTACCGGCTACCTGGGTTAACAGCTGGAAAGTGCGTTCGGCAGCACGGAAATCGGGAAAATTGAGGGCAAAGTCAGCACTGATTACCCCAACTAAGGTAACATCAGGAAAATCTAAACCCTTAGCAACCATCTGAGTGCCGATTAAAACATTAGCCTGTTTGGTCCTAAACTGATTTAACAAGCGGTCATGAGCACCTTTGCGCCTGGTAGTATCGGCATCCAACCTTACAGGTTTGGCTGCGGGGAAATACTGCCGGACAAACTCTTCCAGCTGTTGGGTGCCGGTGCCAAACTTCCGCAAATAATGGGATGCGCACTCCGGACAGCTCGGCGGCAGCATCAGCACATAACCACAGTAATGGCACTTTAGGCGGTTATCCTGATGATAAGTTAAGGACACATGACAGTTGGGACAGCCTACCACATGCCCGCACTCTCTGCAGAGCACAAAGGATGCATAACCGCGGCGGTTGAGGAGAATGATCGCCTGTTCCCCCCGGGCGAGGGTCTTATTCAATTCTTGAGTCAGCAGTTCACTGAACATGGTGCGGTTCCCACCAGCAAACTCAGTCCGCATATCAACCAGGGCTATTTCCGGAAACGCCCGCTGGTTGACCCGGTGGGGCATCTCAACAAGTCGATACTCATCCCTAAGAGCTAGATGGTAGCTTTCTACAGATGGGGTAGCACTGCCGAAAACCACCAGTGCTCCATGGTGCCGCGCCCTTTCTAGAGCTACACTGCGGGCATCATATTTGAGCAGACCATCTTCCTGTTTGTATGTAGTTTCGTGCTCTTCATCGATTACAATTAATCCAATATTTTTCAATGGTGCAAACACAGCAGAACGAGCTCCAATCACAATCGGCAGCTCGCCGCGGAAGATCTTCAGCCACTGGTCATACCGCTCTCCTTCCGATAATCCGCTGTGGAGAACAGCAATCTTTCCTGGAAACCGCTGCGTAAAACGGGCTGTCGTCTGGCCTGTTAAAGCAATCTCTGGTACCATCATAATCGCCTGCTTGCCTTGGGTCAAGCAGTATTCAATCGCCCGCAGGTAAACTTCGGTCTT
>JAAYLQ010000084.1 GCA_012521805.1 Bacillota bacterium | reverse complement strand
GTTTTAACGGCGAATTGAGCTACATTAATCGATCCTAAATTACAGCTTTCATAAGGCAGTAATGGGTAGGGTAGAAAACTATTTCAGCTTCCCCCTCCGAACCGTACGTGCAGGTTTCCCTGCATACGGCTCTCCAGTTAATCTTTTTCGAGCAAAACTAAAATCGCAGTATTTCACTGCTTGACCGTTGGCAGTCACGCCAATTGTCCCATCCAGACTGTATCTTTTGACAACCTGTGCACAGCTCAGCTTAAGCTTGGCCGCTAGAGTTTTAATTAAACTGGAGCGGTGATAATAATGGAACTTCCGCATCTGATAAGCAATATTATCTGCATAGCAGTAGCGCTGATACAAAGTACGAAGTTCGCGGGCATAAATCCGGACAATCTCCGCAGGATCCAAGTGAATTAAATATCCCCGATGCACCCCTTTACCACGGCTGGTAAAGGGTTTCAGCTGATCATAAATCACCTGAGTCGGGATCTTGATTTTTATGTTCTGTTCATCCAAGCTGATTTGATAACCGTAGAAATAAAAGTGCTCTGAATCAGTCCAATCTATTAAAGAAATATGCTGAGCTGCAGCTGGTAAGTACAGCTTGGATTCTAAAAAATCCTCCAGTTGTTCCAGAAACTGCTCTGCTCCAGTTCTGCTTATACTCTCCAGTCCGAACACGAATTCTTCACCTAACCGCAGACAGCAGTCTGCTTGCGATTCTAACCAGATATCCAGTTGGTGCAGGTAAATCTCAACTGCTGTCTTACCAAGCTGAGACTTAATATTATCCCGAATCTGTCTCCAGATCAGCTCAATAAAGCGGTTGTCATCAATCCGTTTCTGCAGCACTGCTTTGAGAGCTTCCAAGCTTAAATCAGCAAGACACTCCTCAAGATTACCCTTAATAATCCAGTGGACATCTCTAAACCCAGTCTTTAGGCGGTAGAGGGCTGTGCCCAGGTTATTCTTATTCTTCAAAATCGGTTGATAGACAGCTGCTAACAGCTCGCTGAGCACATCCTTAAGCAGCAGCGCCATCTTTTGAGATTGCGGCTCCCTGTGACAGCGCAGGGCTGCAACTGCCGCTTCGATCTCATCTGCAGTAACAGTAAGATTGCGTTTGGCTGCAGCTTTAAGGTAAAAATCCGGGTTATAAAGATTGCGATACAGTCTGGGAAAGGTATAATCTAAGCACTGTGCTTTCTGCTCGATGATACCAAGGACTGTTTCGGCTTTCTGCATTTCGCATACCTCCAAGTCTCGGTACCTGATTAACCTGCTGTCCTTCACCAGCACCCATAAGCAACCGCTAGGTTTGGGTGTCAACCATCATGGTTGTGTAGGCGGCTTTCCCGCTTCCGGTTTTACGGCTATACCTGTTGATTCAGGTTCCTCAGATTACTATGACAGCTCCGTACTCCGCTGATTGCGAAGCATCCAAGATTCGCGTTAACATCCACGCGCTCTACTTAGGTCTCCCGTTCGAGTCTATTGGTGTAAGTTCACCTGGCTGTTCCAGGGGCTTTACCGATACGAACAACCAATATCGGTAATGAAACAGCACGCCTTTCCAGGCGTCCCTGCGGTTCGGGCTTAAGACTCTAGGATTCAAGCAATCCAGCTTTGACCATATAGAGCTTAGGCTCGCAGGATTAATCCCGCTTTGACACCATGCTGTGGTCCCCTCAGGCTGTTAACCCTCAGGTAAGGTGCCTGCCTATACGAACATCACCCCAGTTCGTAGCCCCTCGGGCAGTGAATGCTAAGCTATCTTGCGCACTTGTTCACCGCATGGATTGGTAGCTTCAATTTCGCCAACTAATGGGGTTGGATTGTCGCGGTTGATGCGATCCAAGAAGACAATTCCCGGCTCACCGTTGCGCCAGGCCATGTCCACGATCAGGTCAAACACCTCTCTAGCATTTAACCTGGCAACAACTTCTTGATTGCGGGGATTTACTAAAGGATAGTCAGAATTTGCTTCCACTGCTTTCATAAATTCTTCGGTAATTGCTACTGAGATGTTAAAGTTGGTAATTTCACTATTATCAGCTTTACACTTGATAAACTCTAGAATATCGGGATGATCCACCCTGAGAATTCCCATGTTGGCACCGCGGCGGGTACCCCCCTGCTTAACTGCCTCGGTAGCTGCATTATAGCATTTCAGGAATGAAACTGGACCGCTGGCCACTCCACCAGTGGTTTGAACCCGGTCATTCTTTGGTCTGATTCGGGAAAAACTAAACCCAGTACCGCCACCTGATTTTTGGATTAATGCTGCATCCCGCAGTGACCCGAAAATCGATTCCATTGAGTCTTCTATCGGCAGTACAAAGCAAGCGGATAACTGCTGCAGCTCCCTGCCAGCATTCATTAATGTCGGACTGTTGGGCAGAAACTCCCGCCTGTCCATTATAGTAAAGAACTTCTCCTCCATCTCTTTTACTTTGGAGGCGTCCCACTGCGCTTCAACTTCGGCAATATTAGCTGCTACTCTCCGCAGCATATCTTCAGGTGTTTCGATCACCTTACCGTCCTGCTTTTTCAGATACCTGCGTTCTAAAACAGTGCGAGCATTCTCGCTGAGTTTCATCTAAACATTCCCCTCCTTGTATACCATATTTTGTTATTTTGCAATTTAAATATACTATATGTAGGGGAAAAAGTAAAGTCCCATAAAAAAATTCTAGGTTATCTTAGAAAAAGATAACCTAGAATTTGAACTAATTGCTGACCGCTATTTCCTGCTTGCGCTCACTTAAATCAAGGCACTCTCTGCATGTGCCATAAAACTCTAGCCGATGCAAATTCACTTTCACGCCATATTTATCCTCAAGCTGGGTGTCAATCTCATTATTAACCGGGATATCGACATCATAAACCTTGCCACACTCTTCACAAACAAAATGGTAATGATTATCGGGATTGCCGTCAAAACGGCTGTAGGTACTGCCGTAGGACAGCTCTAAGATTTCACCCATTTCTGTTAAAGCCTTGAGATTGCGGTAGATAGTTCCCAAGCTGACATTAGGCAGTTCCTTGCGGACCTCTTGATAGATCCAATCAGCAGTGGGATGGCACTTGGTGGAACGCAGTACTGATAAGATCACTTCGCGCTGTTTTGTTTTGCGAATAAAACCCTTCTTGTTCAACAGAACTCGCTCCTTGTAAATAAATACTACTATTACTATTGTATGGATAATTATTTGTGCTGTCAAGGTGCGAAAACG
>JAAYLQ010000083.1 GCA_012521805.1 Bacillota bacterium | reverse complement strand
TTACCATATACAACCAGTTCAGCCTCAATTGAAGAACCTTCTTCGAATACTAGTCCTTCTACAACCAGCTTATAGGTTCCTTTTAAAACCTTATTGGGATCATTTGGATCGGCAAACAAGCCTATTTCCGGTCTGACAGCTCCAAGCGTTCTAGCAACATTGTTATCTTGGCTGATAACATATGTCTCTCTAACACGAAGAGTCAGATCAGCCAATTTTGTCTCTCTGCCATCTGGAGTGATCCAGGTCACAATGGCATAAGGTCTTGAATTTGCAAACTGCGAGGTAAAGAAAAGACTGATTTCAGATGGAAAACCATCGTATTGGTAGTCAAATTCAAAGACAAAATCCTGCGTTGCATTACCTCCGCCAAGATCAACAGCAGACTTAATTTCTGAATTCTCTCTGCTGCTCAGCTTAGTGGTTAAAGGCTGTTTTTCTTTATAAAAGTAGTTTAACCAGGCCGGTTTAGCATTGCGAGGCGTATGCTGCCAAATTTGGTCGTCGCCTTTCCAAAGCCGAATAGCTTCACTCGGCGGTATCGCAATTATTGCATATACTGCAAAAGCAAGCAGCAGAGCAATAATGATAAGCCCAGCAACAGCAGAAGGATACTGTTTGATTTCGTTAAAAGCATTTCTTAACCCACTCATGATCCATTCCCCTCCGCTCCCAGCTTAACTCTTGGGTCAACTAAAGCGTAAATTATATCTAAGAGAAACACGGTAATGGCCAATAAATAAGCGTAAAGTACGGTTACAGCTACCAAAACCGGTGTATCAAACATATTAATTGCTTCCTGTGTCAGGCGTCCAATTCCAGGCCAATTAAAGACAGTTTCTAAAACAATAGCACCAGTCCACAAACTAATCAGTGTGAGAGCAAAACTCGTAATGATAGTTGGCAGTGTTGGACGCAGTACATAACGACGTTCAATCTGTGAAGATGTCAATCCTTTTGCCTTGGCCATATCAACATAATCTTCACTGGAGTAAATTAGGAAAAAAGTACGCCAATGATATGAAGTTAAGAATACAGAACTAATTACAATCGCTGATACAGGCAGAACTAAGTGCTTCAATACACTCAAAGCATAAGCCAGCGGTTCGTTTGGCGGTGGAGCAGATACCAAACCACCAAAAGGCAGCCAACCTAGAAATGCAGCAAAAATCAATATTAAAAAGATACCAAAGAACCAAGCTGGAGCCGCCGACATTGGTGCTAAAGCAACGACTAGCTTATCAAGGGGACTGCCATAACGCCGCGACAGAAATAATGCAAAAGTAATGCTGATAAAGAACAGCAGCAGCTGTCCGCTAGCCATCAATAATAAGGTAGGAAACAGTCTTTCACCAAGAATATAGCGCACCTCAGAGGAGCCGGAGTCACTCAATAGATAATCAGCGCGACCAAAATTTAAGGTCATACCGTTCCACAAATACTTATGGCTCCGCTGCCAAAAAGGTTTGTCCAAATCAAGTTTTTTATATTCAAGCTCAAGTAACCTTTCCTCATAAGCTTTCCGCTCTTCAACAGTATAATCCCGCAACAGCTCATTGCCCTGCAGTGACAAGGAAACTTGCTCCCGAATTGATGCTTTCCTTATTTCATCGACATAACCGCCACCGTTAGCAATAATAATTGTGAGATAAATCCCAATCGTAACGGTAATCAGCAGAACTACACCGCGAACTAATATATAGCGCAACAGTCTGCTCAGGTTCTTCATCCGTTCAGATGAACGACCGGTGGCTGTCTGTGCTTTTTCTACAGCCATATTAAGCATAACTTAACCTCCTAATCCTAGCGTTCAAAAATCAGTAAAAGACGGGGCTCGTGGACACCACGTCCCCGTCTTAAATTCAATTGCAATTGTTGCAGCCAATTGTGATTATGGCAGTGATACAAATGTGTGTCTAGCAAGACTTGCACCGCCAACCAACTTAGGCATAACAATTACTTCAATGGTGTTGGCACCAACTGGCAGTTTTGATGTGTCATCAGCAGTCAATGTAATCTCTGCCTTACCATCAGCAACAATTGTACCTTCCCCGCTGAATGCTACCCTGCCGGAGCCGTCTAATACTAAGTATTTGACTTCCTGCAGGTCCTCAGCGCGATATGCTTCACCCTTGAAGGTAATATCAACTGTGAATGTTGCTGTTTGACCAGCAGATACACGAGCTGGACCACTTACTGCCACGTCAGCAATTGCTGGTTCCTCAAACATGGACCATTTGCCAACAGGTTCAGAGTAATCCTCAAAGCGTTTTAAGTGAACTATTTTTTCAGTTGAGAATGCCCGCTCGAGGTACATTGGACCATCGCCAACCCAGAAGTGACGCTTGCTCTGATACCAAGCTTTCAAGTTAGCATAGCGCTCTTGAATTTCGTCTTCGGTGATGTAATCACTTAAGAATTCTGCGTATGGCAGATAGTTGTTTTCAATAGCCCAGTCTAACCATTTAGCCAGGATCCGAATACTTGGACCAGCTTCAAAGCCCATCCGGTCAACATCGAGTTCCTTAGCTTTATTTGCAGTAAATGCTAACTCCTCATTGAGTTCAGCCAGCATACCGATGGCAAGTGTGTGCCAGGGCTGCTTACCATAATTGTAATGCACTGCATACAGGTCAGAAATGTTGTGCTCAGCGTCTAATGACCAAGAATCTGAATAATACTCATAGACAAGCGGATCGGTTGAAATTATCTTCAAGCCGCGGAATGACTTGAGCGTAGCTTCTAAGCCAGGAACTGCTGAGCTATCAAAGAGTTCGCTTTCTTCATAACCACGGTCCATTTCAAGAATAAATGGCAGTAAAGCGTCTACAATGCTCCACTTGCTGCCGTCATGCCATTTTACCACGTTGAGATCACGATAGTACATAACAGCTTTCCGCTTAGCAGTTATGCCTTCTGGCCACTTTTCAGCAACAGTGATGAACCGCTTTTCAACTGGATCCCACTCTGCCCAAGCATCGCCAGGAACCTCAATTGTTTCTTCAAACTTCAGATCTACCCAGTCAAAGGTTTTGCTTACAGGCAGACCTTCTTCTACAACGATTTCAGCTTTTTCAATTCTGTGCGGCCAGTAGTTACCAGTATATGGGTCGGTGATGAAACCGCGATCCCAAGTAGCCCGCATCGGCATTAAGTCCATAGTCCAGTTGGAGCCACCAACAGCGTTCCAAGGCTCAACCAAAACTTGCGGCAGTGCAATATTTACAGTACCGCCAACTTCATCTGCACGACGAACGGTTGGTGCCCACAGTGGTGTACCAGCTACATAACCAGCTAAGTCTGATGCAATGCTGATATCAGAACGAACAGGTGTAAAGGAAATCTTATCAACGATGAACACACAAGGAGAATCTTCAAATGCAAGCTCCAGTGCACGTTCATAGAGAGCCTTTCTTTCTTCCATAGAGCTGTATTCTCTCCGAGTTAACTTGTCTGCAATTTCATCCAGCTCTGGAATTGGCTCAAGAACTTGCCATCTCGGATAAGTCATGGTTCTGGTTGTATACATCTGGTCAAAAATATGACCTTGGTCACGATACACAACAGGTGATAACCATCCACCAGTGTAAGCGTGCCACTCACCCAGCTTTGGATCCCCGGTCATCCAGATTGGGGATAACTCAGAACCAGTTCTCTGTTCAACTCTTACTTTGAAACCAACTTTTTCAAACTGCTCGCCCATATAATCGCCGAGACGAGCTCTCTCGTCCTCGATACGAGCAAGAATGATCAGCTCAACGGGTTCACCTTTATAGTGCCAAATACCATTAACCAGTTCAGCACCCATGTTAACCATTTCTTCATGGATAACTTCTTTAGCTCTGTCGAAATCGTATGCGTACTTTAGTTCAAGTTCGCGTACTTTTTCAACTACACGGGAGTAATCAACAAAAGAGCTGTTGAGCAGTGTATATTTTGGTACTGCTAAACCGCTGTAAAGTTCTTGAGCAATATAATCGCGGTCAAACAGCCAGTTGGTTGCTTCCCGGATTTTGCGGTTACCGAATGGGTTGAGTCTACCATCGTTAAATTCAGGTCCCACAGTGTTGTATGTAACCTCTGTGTAGGAACCATAAGAAATATAGTAATCAAGTGCAGGATCTGTTTGAACAGTATTATAAGCAGTAACGTCTGAAGAAGAGTTCGCCCAAATATCAATGTCACCTGCTTGCAAACGAGAAATAGCTGTCGAAACGTTTGCTTCTTCAACAAAAATTACCTCATCAACCCATGTGCCCACTCGCTGTTGAGCGGAGGCTCCAAATGTAACACTTAACATCATAACAACAGCCAATAAAAGGCTTGATTTACGTCTCACCAAACTGTCACCCTTTCAAACATGTTCAAACATGTTTTCTTTCCATCATTTTCTTTCATTAGTGGGTTTATTGTCAACCCTTCACAACAGCAACCGCTAAGACTAACGGTTCACATCCCCCCTTTAGAACTTCGTAGGTCCCATAACAAAAAAACTCTTTCGGTACTTATTCTCTCCTTTTTGCTGTTTCCCTTCAAGAAAAGGTGTTTTTTTTTGTAAGATCAGTAAACAAAAGACCAAAAAGGTCCGTTTTTTCCAAACCCCACGATTTGCTTAATCAAAGCGTAACAGATTTAACTAGCTTACGTGGTCCAATTGCGCAATCAGTTAGGAGCGTTCGGTTTTCACAAACAAACTGCTCCTAGTGTTAATGTATAGTTCGCCACGGATCTTATTTTTCCTTTTTTCGATCCGAAATTAATATATCGACTGAGGTGAAGTAACCTGTTCCGATCGGTCTGGTTTTACCGCTTTTGCTTGGTAAATGCCATGAATTACTACTGTGGTTACCACTATCAAACCGCCAACCAGAGCCCAAACTCCCGGTTTTTCACCAGTAAACAATACCACCCAGAGCGGATTTAGGATCGGTTCCAAAATCGTAATTAAAATAGCCTCTAAGGACGAAACATTAGGTATGGCTTTAGTATATAAAATATAAGGCAGTCCTAACTGAAATATGCCTAAAACTACAAGCATAGCTCCAGAATCAAAATCCAGGCTTCCACCAGACTTCAGCAAATACGGCAGGCCAATAAAAAAATTTATCAAATTTCCGATCAGGACGTATTCAGCAGAATCCCGATCAGGATCAAGTTTGGCAGCAATCACAAATCCGGCCATGGCTATACCTGAGGCTACCGCTAGTATATTGCCGATTAGATGCCCTATCTCCAAATCACCGAGGAAAAACAGTACCATTCCAATAGTAACTAATGCAACCGCAGCCCAATCTGAGCGTCTGATTTTTTCCTTTAGAAACCATAAAGCAAACAAGGCGACCCAAATTGGCGCGGTAAACTGCAGCAAAATAGCATTAGCTGAGGTTGTCAGCTTATTGGCAGCAACAAAAAGCAGCGAATTGGCTGCATAAGTGATCCCACCAAGCAGATGATATTTGGTAATCCGAAACCCTCGCCGCAGATACAGTAAAAATACTATAATCGCAATTCCAGCCCGGGCACTGCTGAGGGCCATAGCGTTTAATTCGATAGACTTAATCAAAATACCAGCACTGCTCCACAATACCGAAGCTGCAATTAACTGGTAAATTGCGTGCACTCTCTGCTGCTTCATCCTATCCTACTCCTTAAGGGGCAGCACGCAGGCTTCCTGCCACCGTTTGATTTTCCCTTCGATTGCTAAAATAAACAGCGTAATTGTGCTGCAGCGAAAACTATATCTAGGATTATAATCCATTAATTGTACTCGACACAAATCGTATTGGTTTCCCCTTAATCGTGTAGCTAGGGTTATATGGGGATGAAACGGACGCCCCTCAGGCTTTACGCCAATTTCCTGCAGATTTCGAACAAGATCGGACTGGAGGGAAAGAAGTGCTTGACTTGGGTTTACATCGATAAAGATCACTGCTCTACCGAAATGACCCAATCCCTGACAGAGAATATCAAAGGGTCGATGGCATTGTGCAGTGACCCGCAGTACTTCAATCAATTTTTGTTCATCTAAATCCCACTGAAAAGGCGCAATTAAAGTGAGATGCGGCGGAGTTTTAGGAGCTCTAAACCGCCTCCGCCATCTTTCTACTTCCATACCGATTTGATCTGGAAGCGTAACGGCAACAAAATATTCCGGCATTGTGCTCAACTCCTTCACAGAGGTAATCACTGTCTCATGTCGAAAATGATTATAAACTTAACAAAGATGGGGTGACTCTATGTACCAGGATGTCCAAATTGTCGATTATCTTGAGATTGTGAACCAAAAACTAGCAAGAGGCGGAGTGTTTCTAACCACGCAAAACCAATCAAAGCTGAACACTATGACTATTGGTTGGGGAGGAATAACCCATTTTTGGGCAAAACCAATCTTCATCGTGCCGGTGAGGAAATCCCGTTATACATATCAACTGATTGACCAGGCAGGCGAATTCACTGTAAGCGTGCCGATCGAGAACAATCTCAGTCAGCAGCTCCGCTTCTGCGGAACAAACTCTGGCCGCGATATCGATAAGTTTGCAGCCGCTGGGTTAACCACACTGCCCGGAAAACTTATCCAGACCCCCATTATCGCCCAGTGTGAACTGCATTTTGAGTGTAAAACTGTTTACAAGCAGGAAATGGATCCCCAACACCTCGATGCCAGTATCAATGAGCGCTGGTATCCTGATTATCACACCCTATATTTTGGTGAAATTATCGCCTGCTACCGCATCAGTGTAGAATCGAGTAGGTAACCGCTAGGTGATCAGCCTAGCGGTTTTCCTCTCACAGAACGGTACGTACGGACCGCGTATACCGCTCCTGATAGACCTCAGTCATACTTCGTAGTATTGATGCAAAAGACC
>JAAYLQ010000082.1 GCA_012521805.1 Bacillota bacterium | reverse complement strand
CGATGTCTACGCCATCGCTCTTCATGAGACCTCGCTCCTTTCTGTCTATCTGTTGGTGCGAGGTCTCTATTTTTATCTCCACACGCGTTTTTCCTGCCACCGCCTACCAAAACTTTACGCTAACCAAGTAATTTGCTGGAGCTTGTCCTTGACTACCTTACTCTATATTATTGTACCGAAGGGCCCTGTGGTCTTGGTTGAGCATCTGGCTCTAGGCCGAATCCACCCTGCTGATTGATGAGTGACTGCTCAGCAGCAGCGATCATCCGGCGAACCATATGTCCCCCTACTGCACCGCACTCACGGGAAGAAATATTCCCCCAATATCCTGATTTGTACTCAGGATTGATGCCTAATTCACTGGCTACTTCGTATTTGAACTTATCCATAGCCTGTGCAGCTTGGGGAACAACCTTGCGGTTTCTGCTCTTGCTGCCTCGTGCCATCATGTCACCTCCTTCGGTCTCCGGTTATAATATAACCGCATTCATAAGCCTTTAACCTGGTAATATCCCACAGAAAAGTTAGAGCAGCTCAATTGAGCTGCCCTAGTAATCAATTACTGATTTTGATTTGGCTCCTGCGGAAAGCCTGCGCGGAAGTTAGTTTGGGCACCTTGACCAGCCAGTGATTGCTCAGCGGCTGCGATCATGCGCCGTACCATATGTCCCCCCACTGCACCACATTCACGCGAAGAGATATTTCCCCAATATCCTGATTTATACTCCGGATTAATACCTAATTCAGATGCAACCTCATACTTGAATTGGTCCAGAGCTTGTAAAGCGCCAGGAATAACCTTCTTGTTAGAAGTACTTGAACCTAATGCCATGCTGATTTCACCTCCTTAAGTTCCGGTACAACCTTAATGTACCCAGTATCCACGGAATATAAGCAGGTAGACTGCTGGTCACTTTTCCAAATGAATCCTAGCATAGCTCAAAATATAAAAGCCCCTCTTCGGGGCTTCAGAATTACAGAGAAATTGCGTCGGTGGGGCAGGAATCAGCCGCTTCTTGACAGCAGCCAGCTGCATCACAGTCAGCGTCTTCCTTAACCACGGCTAAATTATCATCATTCATTTCAAAGACATCAGGACAGATCTCACTGCACAGACCGCAGCCAATGCAGAGATCATGGTCTACGTGCGGATTAGCCATTGTCTAGTAATTCCTCCTTCTGGACTTAGCTGAGCTTCTCAAACATATCTTTCCCAACTCCACACTCTGGGCATACCCAATCATCCGGCAGATTCTCAAAGGGTACACCGGGCTCAATTCCTTGAGTTAAATCGCCCTCTGCTGGATCGTAAACATAACCGCATACTGTGCATTCCCACTTTTCCATTATACGTTCATCCTCCCTTTTCTTTTGTATCAGTCTGTTCCCTCTTATTCAAAATATTGGCGTATATAAGATGGAACAGAAATTCCGTAAGCGCGATACATCTGCTCGACAACTAATTTTGTTATGTCAACTCCGCCATAAACTACCACTGTATTAACCAGTACAATGTCAATCTGATGCTGTTCCGCTACTTCAGCGATATGCTGTTCAAGAGACTTAATGATATATGTACGCAAATCCTCCTCTAATTGGAGGATTAGGGATTGATAGTAGGCATACAGCTCGGTTAACTCATCCTGATCAGTAATCTGCTCGATTTTGGCTTCAAATTCTTGGTTATAGTTTGCTACTGCCCGCTGATATTCCTGATTCTTGAGGGGGTATTCAGGGTGTGCTGAAAAGAGAAATTCATAATCAACTAACCCTATCTGCACCGCTGCAGCTGCCGAGGCCAAACAGCAGGTGAAGATTAAAGTTAAAACCGCAACTTTAGCAAGCTTGCCCATTCCCGACATTATTGTGCCTCCTGTTGATTAATGCGATTGGCTTGGTTTTCCTGAACCTTTCTGATTTCAATCAAATCTGACAAATTAGTGTTTGACAGCACCCCCAGCATTGCGTCCTGAGCCTTTTTCCAAACAGGATGCAGAGGGCAGTTTGAATCATTAATGCAGTCCCCATCCGAAGATAAGCAGCGGGTAATTGCGATTGGACCCTCAACAACTTCCACGATCTCCAGCACACTAATCTTGTTAGGATCACCAACTAACCGGACACCTCCGCCTGGCCCCCGCACACCTTCAACCCAGCCTTTGTTGCCTAACATAGCTATGATCTGCGGCAGAAAATTAGCAGGGATATTTTGGCGGTAAGCAATTTCTTTAGAGGATATAAACTGACCGGGATTCATCGCTAACTCAAGGAGGGCACTGATGGCATATTCAGCCTTTTTAGTTACTTCCATCAAAGAACCTCCTCCCTGTCCTAAATACTGACAATTATTACTTCTTCACTCAAATTATACTCCTCGTTCTACCCATTGTCAATAAACAGTCTTGTTACTGCTTAGTTCTTGCAGTCTGAGAATGCACCATTTATAATAACATTAATGGAGATAATCATTGCTATTTTGTCGCCACTTTGTTAAAATATGGTAAATATATTTTTAATAAACTCAAAGGAGTTAGTCTTATGGAACGCATTGGGATTATTGACTTGGGTTCTAATTCAGTCCGGTTGATAATTGTTGAAGTAGATGATAATGGTGCTTATTACCAACGAGAGAATCTCAAAGAAACGGTGCGCTTAATCGCAGACATAGATGAAAACGGGATGTTATCTGAAAAAGCAATGCACTATGCTATTGAAACGATCCAATTATTCACTCGTTTATGCAAAACTCGACGTGTAGATCACATTATTGCGGTGGCTACTGCTGCCGCCCGGCAGGCTGCTAATCAACGAGTTTTTATCAACCGCATCAAAAAGGAAACAAACCTTGACTTTAAGGTGCTGTCTGGGGAAGAGGAAGCACACTACGGCTATTTAGGAACCGTTAACACGATGCCCCAAACCTCAGGTTTAATGGCAGACTTAGGCGGCGGTTCTTTAAAGCTGGTCTCGTTTGTAGACCGAATGAAAGAAAACAGCTCCCACCTGCCTTTCGGGTCAGTCAGCTTAACCAACAAATACAACACTATGGATAAACCGAGTGCTCAAGACCTGCAGCAGCTGGAAAAAGATCTGACCAGCGCCTACAAGGCACTGCCCTGGCTCCAAGGCAATCAACCCATCATCGGAGTTGGCGGTACTTTCCGGTCACTGGCCCGCGTTGTGCGCAAATCGAAAAATTATGTACCTGATATCACCGATGCCTTCGAACTAAGCTACAGCGACGTAGAATCATGCTACAAACGCCTTTCCCAAATGACCTTAGAAGAGCGTTTGACTGTACCCGGTTTAGAACGAGCCCGTGCCGATATCATTGTGGCTGGAGCTGCTGCAATCAAATGTCTAATGGAAGTAAGTGGTCGTGATAAAATTATTACCAGCACAACCAGCATTCGCGATGGACTGCTTTATGAATATCTGCATCGCTACACCAAAGATCCAATCGTGTTAAGCGTAATAACTCACCACATCGACAATCTCATCACTTATTATCGGCTGGAAGAAAACCACCTGCGTCGAGTTTCTAACTTGGCAGTAACTCTTTTTGACCAGCTCTACAATCTCCATAGGATGAACGGATTCGAACGCAGACTGCTTTTAATCGGCAGCCTGCTGCACGAAGTCGGCAGTGTAATTGACGTAGAAGGGCGCGACAAACATACCCTGTATATGCTGCTCAATGCACCGGTTCACGGATTAACCCATCGGGAAAGGGTGATATGTGCTTATGTGGCAGCATCTCACGATGAGCTCTTTTTGGCTAATATCAACGATTATGTCACTAATGGTCCACTGCGGCCGGAAGACCCGGATTTAATCAGAAAACTAGCGGTATTTCTACAGATAGCTCATTCCCTAGATCGCAGTCAAACTGGCACTGTAAGCAGGATCAGCTCTGAAATCCTTGAGGATAAATGCATAATTAAAGTTAGAGCAAAATCTTCAGCAGAACTAGAGATTAATGATGCTCAACGCAAAGATAAGGCCTTTTTCAAGGTGTTTGGCCTCAGCCTATCAGTTGTGAAAAGCGATTCTTTCTTTTAATCAGTAATCTCGGACCAGACAATCTCAGCCTCAAGAATATTGACAAACTGTTCCAGACCGTTTTGATCAGCCTGATCAAAACGGTTTAATATTGGACTATCAATATCTAGAACTCCCCTAACTCTACCATCCGAAATAATCGGGACAACGATTTCCGACTGAGAATCTGGATCACAAACAATATGCCCAGGAAATTGATTAACATCCGGTACCACGATTGTGCGCCTTTCTGCAGCTGCAGTACCGCATACTCCCTTACCAAGAGCAATCCGGATACAAGCAGGTTTTCCCTGGAATGGACCCAACACCAATTCACCAGCTTTCATTAGATAAAAACCTGCCCAATTGATTTCGGTCATACGCTCAAACAAGAGCGCACTGGCATTCGCTAAATTAGCAACTGGGTCCGTTTCTCCCGCAATTAATCCAGTTAAGTTTTG
>JAAYLQ010000081.1 GCA_012521805.1 Bacillota bacterium | reverse complement strand
GTATTGATCGGAATCTATTGCTGGAAGAAGGCCAGGGAAAGGAGGAGGTAAAAAAATATGGGCTGGTTTGCAGCAGGGTTTTTTGCGGGTGTGGCTATTGCTATAGTAGCTGAAGCAGTGGAGGGGATTTCCGAGGCAATAGTAGACGAAAACCTCATATTCGACGTTTAAGGTGTGTTTTTCTGCCAGCGTGTGGGTTTCGTTACTTAAACAAACAACTTGTTTAGAAGAGCAAATATGCGGGAATTTGCCTAGTCTGCGGGGAGGTATGCCATGGGCTATGCAGAGAAATTTAGAAGATATCTTGTAGAGGACGGTAAGAGCCCCTCCACGATCACTTCTTACGTAGGTGACGTGGAGGGGTTTTTGTGTTATCTGGAGTACAAGGGCGGCCAGTTTGACGGACAGCTGAGACGGTTCTATGTTACCAGCTACAAGCAACACCTTGTCTTTGCATTTTCACTTGACTAACTAACGCTCGTTAGTTATAATTGGAGTTAGAATTCTGAAAAGACTAACTTAAAGAAGCAGGCAGTGGGTAAAGGAGAATGGAAGTTGACCACAAAAGAAAAAATCTTATACGAAGCATTGACCTTGTTTTCTAACTTTGGTTATGAGGCAGTGACAATCCGCGAGATCGCTGGCGCTGTGGGGATTAAGGAAAGTTCGCTGTATAACCATTTCAAGAGTAAGCGAGATATACTGGATACTATTGTCAGAGAAACGTTCCAGAGATATGAGAAAACCTTAGAGAGCTTGCAGGTTCCTAAAACTGGGGACCCTAATATTTCCGATTTATACGATGGCTTTTCCGATGAAGCCTTTGAGAGTCTCTGTACGAATATTCTTCTGTTTTATCTCAAAGATGATTACATTTCCAAGTTAAGACGTTTGCTCACCATTGAACAATACGGCAACCCAGAACTGGGGGAGATTTTTCGGACAACGTTTATCGAAAACATCCTGGAGAACCAGGCCAAAGTGCTTCAACAGTTCATTGATGATGGTCGATTCATCCAGGGGGATGCTTATACCATGGCCTTGCACTTTTATGCCCCAGTCTTCTTATTACTCCAAAAATACGATAACAACATCAAGGATGAGGCTCAGGCCATTGATGAATTGAAAAGACATGTTCGTCAATACAACCAGTTGTATAGAAAACAGAATCGGAGGATGGCTAACAATGAAAATGCAGACTAAAGGCTGGGGTAGCCTCAATACTTGGGCACTCTCTGGAGTGGTGGCGTCCTTGTTTTATGTGGCCCATGTGGTGGCAGGGAGGATGGTTTGGCCAGACTACAATCCTCTAGCCCAGCCCATCAGTGATTTAACCGCCTCATCGGCGGTCAGCCAATCGCTGGCCAGTAGGATTCTCTATGGGTACGACTTTTTTAATCTGCTTTTTTGCTTCGTTCTCTTAGTGTATTTCAGAAAGGTCAGGCGAATAAATAATGTGTTTTATGGAGGAATAGTACTGAAGACCATTGCTGAGGTGCTATCCACTGTTGGTTACAAGCTTTTTCCTTTAGCTGACACCGATTGGACCAGCAGTTTCCAGAATAATATGCACTATGCCATCACAGGAGTTATTGTGCTTAGTTACATTGTCTTAGCTCTGCTACTCACCATAGGTTTGGCAAGAACAAGAAAATACCCAACCATGACCAGGTTTTTGAGCCTGTTTAGCATCGTATTTATTACATCAGGATTCCTCACGGTGATGGTGGCCAACATTCAGCCCCAATATGTAGGTTTAGTGGAACGGATTAATCTTTACGCATTAATGGTTTCCAATGTAGCTTTAGCCCTCTGGGTGTTTAGCCACCAGGCAAGGAAGGAGGGGTCCTCTTGTCTGTACTCCCTTATTCTTTAACACCTGGAGACTCATACTATTCTGCTGTTGAAGAATTGGCAGCCGAAATATTAGATCACACAGCAATTATCTTTAGTCCTATTATTGAGCTAATACCGGTGAAATCTGCAGAGCAAACTTGCTTGGAGTTGCTCCTGTTAGGTATTTACGCACGAAGAAGCATCGAAACTGGTAGAAAACCAAGCCTGGAGCATTTGGATCTTGTCTTAGATCAATTGCAGCAATCAAAGGATTATACTTATCAGACCAACATACTTCGTTCTTGGCAAAGGTTTATCTTAGGGCAATCTACATCACTGCGCGAGGTAATCTGGGAATCAATCAATGACGCTACTAATTGGTTTGCCAAACGCTCTAACGAGGTTTTAGGGGTATATACAGCTCAGGTTAATAGATTTTTGGGTGACTTTGGTGCCTGTGATCATTCAGAAGACCTTTTCTGTACCAGCCCCATGCTTGAATATCACATCAATATGGTGGGGGCAGAGATTTTCAACCAATTGTGGCGACAGAGTTTTGCGGAAACAGAACAGCAATTGCTGGTTTTACCGGGCTGTCTACGAGTAGATCCTGTTGGGTGCACTGCGTCGGAATGGAGCCTGGGTTATAAGTGTAACCACTGTAGCAAAGGTTGTCAGATCAGTGAACTTAGCCGGCTGGGAGATCATTTTGGCTTTCCAGTATCCTTTGTAAAGCACCAGTCATCCTTTGCCTCACATGTACAGGATATTGACAAACTAGAGCAAAGGGGCACGTTGGGAATTCTCGGGGTAGCCTGTGTGCTATCTTTGTTAGAAGGGGGCTTAATGTTAGAGGCAAACCAGGTACCAGCCCAATGTGTTCCACTGGATTTTTCCGGATGCAAGAGCCATTGGCATGCAGAAGGCCTTACTACCAGGGTGAGTGGGGATCGAGTGCTGGATTTGATGATGAGAGGATGACCCTCAGCTGGTAGCCTGAGTTTGCTGGATAGGTATAAATAATCTATAATGATGTCAAATGGACTTGTCCTGGAGGGAAGAAGATGTCTCAGAAATTTTATGGAATGAAATTCTCTAAGGTTTATCCCCTATATGTGCAAAAAGCAGAAAGGAAAAATCGGACCAAAGAAGAGATCGATCAAATCATTTGTTGGCTGACTGGCTATGACCAAGCAGGACTGCAGCAGCAGCTCGATGCGGACAACGACTTTGAAACTTTCTTTGCTCAAGCTCCAGCCATTAACCCCAATTGTTCTTTGATCAAAGGAGTAGTATGTGGGGTTCGGGTTGAGGAGATCGAAGATCCTTTGATCCAGAAAGTACGTTATCTGGATAAGTTAATCGATGAGCTAGCCAAAGGGAAGACCATGGAGAAAATCCTGCGACAGTGATTCACTTATAGTAATTGATGTTCGTCTCAGGCCCCTTGGTCTGAGATTTTTTTGTTAAGAAGTTTTTGACTTGGAAATATAAGTATTTGGAAAGCTTGGTGTTCAGCTGGAACAGCTGGGGAGCTGCACCGCTGGTGAGGTACTGCGGCAAAAAGATTAAGCTTGCCAATGCACCTTCACCACTCAAGGGAGGCAACTGACAAAGTAAGAATATCCTTAGGTGCGGATGGGAAGGACATCAAAAGCCGAGTGTTGAAATTAACAATCGTAAACATTTGTGAGCAATAGGTTATGGACGTCTACCAATAAAGCTATCTGTATCTAAGACAAGCGGGTATATAATATAGGAGGAACAAAATGTCCAGGATAAATGGTGCAGATTTAGGGTTTGAACAAGATATTTATTTGGAAAGCTGCTGATGTATTGCGGGGCAATATGGATGCATCGGAATACAAGCACGTGGTGTTAGGCCTTATTTTTCTCAAGTACATTTCTGATGCATTTGAAAATCGGTATCAAGAGTTAATAGAGGAAGGCAAGGGCTAAATAGTAGGGGGCTAGATAGCAAGGATGTCAAAGGGTTCAGCCACTGTTAAAGCAACTTTGATGAACAAAAAGGAGAGCCCGGTAATCAAGACGTAAAATATTGTCGCAAGATAAACTGAG
>JAAYLQ010000080.1 GCA_012521805.1 Bacillota bacterium | reverse complement strand
CCCCACAGGGGTGCGTGGATTGAAACTGGAACACTTTGCGGAATGGTTTGGTAATACAGAAACGTCGCACCCCACAGGGGTGCGTGGATTGAAACTGCAAAAACCCTGGGTGATTGAGGAACTTAATAACGTCGCACCCCACAGGGGTGCGTGGATTGAAACCTCTAGCGTTCCGGATGTTCATTAAAACGATGCCTGTCGCACCCCACAGGGGTGCGTGTATTCATCAACTAATGAGATGGGGGAGAAAATAAAAAAAGCTAACTCATAGAGCTAGCTTCCTTTAGTTTGATTCTAATACAGCAAATCCAACAGTCCCTGGACCTGTGTGAACACCAATTACAGGACTGACCGATGATGTAATCAATTCCTTTACATTCGCCAACTGCCCGATCTGCTTTATAATATAAGCCGCTTCTTCCTGCGCTCCCCCATAGCATACCGCTACTTGACTGGCAGCCCTCGCTATATGCCCCTTAGCAATCTCCACTAACCGGTTTAAGGCCTGCTTTTTACCCCGTACTTTAGCAAAAGTAGTGTAAACACCTTCAGCATTAACAGTAATAATCGGTTTTAACTGCAGAAGCTCTCCAATCGTGCCAGATACCTTGCCAATGCGGCCGCCCTTCTTTAGGTACTCCAAAGTTCCCAACACAAAATAGACCGAAAGTCTTTCTCTCACATTTTTAACCAAACTACAGACAGACTCAAAACTCATTTTAGCTTGAATAGCCCTAGCTGCTTCAATAACAATAAATCCGAGTCCCATTGAAATCGATTTAGAGTCTATAGTTTTCACAACTAGACCATCAATTCCCTGAGCAACAGTTTCAATCATCTGACCAGTACCGCTCAAACCCGAAGATAGATGAATCACCAGCACATGGGTATACCCATGCTCCTTCATCTGCAGCAGCAGTGCTTCAACATCCTGGGGACTTGGCAGTGAAGTGGTTGGCACTTCCTCTTCAAGATGCGCGTAAACAGTTTCAGGGGTGATGTCAACACCGTCGCGATACTCTTTTCCTTTATATAAGATCCGCAGAGGTAATACTTGAATGCCTAGTTTGTTAAGAAGCTCACGAGGAATATCACAGGTGCTGTCAGTAATGATGCCGATTTTTTCTTTCACGGCTTCACCTCTTTCCCAAAGTATGAATCGTTCGTTTAATCATATCACTTTCCATTGATGAATACAAGAAAGGTATCAATCATGAAATGGCGAAACTATATAGCTATAATATTTAAGGGGGATGAGGCTGATTAGGAACTGGTCGAATCTATCTATAAAATGGGCATTTGTGCTTTTGATTATGCTTGTGATCCCAGTATGGTATACTTGCTCAAGAACAAATAGTGAAGCAGAGAACGAACCAGTTTACAGCTATGAGATTGCTGCAGTTTATCCCCATGATCCTTCCGCCTTTACCCAAGGTCTAGTTTATTACAATGGTTTTTTGTATGAAGGCACCGGGTTACACGGCGCTTCCTCTTTGAGGCAGGTTAGGCTGGATGACGGCCTGATCATCAAAGGCCTGCTTCTGCCGGAACAGTATTTTGGCGAAGGCATCACCATCGTAGATAACCAGATCATTCAGCTTACCTGGAAGGAATATACAGGTTTTGTTTATGATCTTGATTCCTTTACCCAGCTTGAGCAGTTCACCTATCCCACAGAAGGCTGGGGCTTAACTTTTGATGGCCAATATTTAATTATGAGTGATGGAACAAGCACTCTCACGTTCTTAGATCCCAAAGATTACAGCCAGGTTAAACAGATTGCGGTCACCAGCAAAACCGGACCAATCGAACACCTTAATGAGCTGGAATATATTGATGGTGTAATCTACGCTAATATCTGGCAGAGCGATCAAGTGGTCCTGATCAACCCGAAAAATGGGGATGTGATCGGCTGGATTGATTTTTCAGATCTCCGTTCCCATCTCAATGCTGAACATCAGATCGATGTACTTAACGGCATTGCTTTTAATCCAGATACAGGGCAGCTTTTGATTACCGGCAAGCTGTGGCCATCAATCTTTGCTGTCGAGATAGGAGAGCGACCAATTATAATTAAAAGCAAATCAGATGAACCTGAAAGGAGCTGATATAGTGCTGGCATCATCAGAGCAGTTGTTGAAAGTTGAACAGATTGTTAGTAAATATCGTGATGTACCAGGAGCCGCAATTCCGATTCTTCAGGAAATCCAGAATGAGCTTGGTTATGTTTCACCTGAATTTATTGCTAAAGTAGCGGAATTGACTAAAATCCCTGCCAGCGATTTGTATGGCATTGTAACTTTTTACTCCCAATTTCGGTTAGAGCCATTGGGGGAATATCACATCCAGGTTTGCCATGGAACAGCCTGCCACTTAGCTGGAGCTGAACAAGTGACGGAAGCACTGGAAATAGCGGTGAACACAAAGTGCGGCAGCACCAGTAAAGACGGCAAATTTACGCTGGAGAAAGTCGCCTGCATTGGCTGCTGCAGCTTGGCTCCAGTAATCAGCGTGAATGGCAAAATTTATGGACGGATGACTCCCGATAAAGTACGCAGCTTGGTCCGGGATTTGAAAGGCGGTGACAGTCGTGGCAAATAACTCGTATAAAGTCAAAGTAGGATTGGCCAGCTGTGGAATTGCGGCGGGAGCACAGCAGGTTTATGATCGATTCAGCGAACTGCTGCAGTCCGGAAAGTTAACTTCCCAGGCTGAGCTGATTCCCACCGGCTGTTTAGGAATGTGTTTTTGCGAACCAATTGTGGAAGTGAGCACAAACACCGGGGAAAGGTATCTTTACGGTGGTGTAACCGCAGCTGATGTAGAGCTGATTCTCGACCAGCATCTCACCAAAGGCGAACCCGTATCCGAACTGCTGGTTTATGGACCCAATTCCCATTCTGAATTAGACAGCTATTTTCATAAGCAGAGAAGAATTGCTCTCAAAAACTGCGGTGTAATCAATCCCGAGGATATCAACAGTTATCTTGAGGTAGGCGGCTATCAAGGATTAAAAAAAGCCCTGGAAATCGGTCCGGAGCAGGTGATTGCCGAACTGAAAGCATCAGGGTTAAGGGGTAGGGGCGGTGCTGGTTTTCCGACCCACCTCAAATGGTCCCTTACCCAGCAGACACCCGGTGAGCTGAAATATATAATCTGCAATGCTGATGAGGGAGACCCCGGCGCCTTTATGGACCGGAGTATTTTGGAGAGCGATCCCCACTCGATTATCGAGGGAATGCTGATTGCCGGCTGGGCAATTGGTGCCAGCAAAGGCTATATTTACTGCCGCGCTGAGTATCCCTTAGCGATCAAGCGGTTGAAAATAGCAATTGCCCAAGCGGAAGCGCATCAGTTTTTGGGCACCGGCATTTTAGGTACTGATTTTAACTTCAGCATTGAGATACGGGAAGGAGCCGGTGCCTTTGTCTGCGGAGAAGAAACCGCTTTAATTATGTCTATTGAAGGTCAGCGCGGCATGCCCCGCTTTCGTCCGCCGTATCCCAGTGAAAAGGGACTGTTTGCTGTACCTACTTCCATCAATAATGTGGAAACGCTTGCAAACGTACCCCGGATTCTAGCAGATGGGGCAGCTGAGTTCAGTAAATACGGCACAGAAAACAGCCGCGGTACCAAGGTGTTTGCCCTTGCAGGCAAAATCAACCGCGGTGGTCTGGTGGAAATCCCCATGGGAATGACCATCAATGAACTTATTTTTGATATCGGCGGCGGAATTTCCACCGGCAAGCCCTTTAAAGCAATTCAAACAGGCGGTCCATCAGGGGGATGTATTCCCGCCGAACTGGGGGACACCCCTGTTGATTACGACAGCTTAAGCAAAATCGGAGCAATCATGGGCTCTGGCGGTATGCTGGTGATGGATGAAGATACCTGCATGGTGGATGTTGCTAAATACTTTTTGTCATTTGCCCGGAGCGAGTCCTGCGGTAAGTGTACCTTCTGCCGGATCGGCACCGAAAAACTGCTGGCAATTCTCGAGCGGATTACCCAAGGGGAGGGTACCAGCTCCGATTTGACTTTGATCCAGCGGTTAGCGGAAGCAATCAAAGTTGGTTCCATGTGCGGATTGGGACAGACAGTACCCAACCCAATTCTCACCACAATGAAGTATTTTGCCGCAGAATACCAAGCCCATATAGAAGAGGGCTGCTGCCCAGCTAAGCAGTGCAAGGCATTAATTACTTATCAGATTGATCCTGAGCTCTGCCGCGGCTGCGGATTGTGTGCCCGGGTTTGCGCTGTCAGTGCCATCAGCGGAAAGGTGAAAGAACCTTATCTGATTGACAGCGAGCAGTGCATCCGCTGCGGCCTGTGCATCAGCGCCTGCAAATTCAATGCAATCAGTGTTGAAAGCAGACCGAAAACAGATTCAGCAAGTTTGGAGGTGGCACAATAATGGGTAAAGTTCAGATCACAATTAACGGCAAACCATATGCAGTCTCAGCAGGTGCAAACCTGTTAAAGGAAGCGATTAGTCAAGGAGTGGATATCCCCCATCTCTGCTATGATCCGCGGATCGAGCCCTTTGGCGCCTGCCGCCTCTGTTTTGTTGAAGCTGACGGCCGCTTAAGTCCCGCCTGTTCTTTAACAGTTCGCGAAGGAATGGAGATCGTTACCGACAGCGAACAGGTGCGGGAACTGCAGAAAATTGCCTTGGAGCTGATGATGGCAGAGCACTGCGGGGATTGTGTTGCACCGTGCCAAAAGGCCTGCCCTGCTGGCATCGACATCCAGGGTTTTATTGCTCATATTAACAACAATGACTTGATCAGCGCAGCCAAATTAATTCGGGAGCGGATGCCGCTGCCTTCAATCTGCGGCCGGGTCTGCCCCCGCTTCTGTGAAGCTGCCTGCCGGAGAAATTTAGTTGATGAGCCGGTGGATATCTGCGGGCTGAAACGGACAGCCGGGGATGCCTGGCTGGAACAGCTGGGTGATCACGGCGCTGAACCCCAGCCTGATACCGGCTGCCGGGTGGCGGTGGTAGGGGGCGGTCCTGCAGGTTTAACCGCGGCCTACTATTTAGCCTTAGCCGGACACCAAGTAACACTAATTGATGCCGGTCCTCAGCTGGGGGGAATGCTCCGCTACGGTATTCCGGATTATCGGCTGCCGCAGGACTTATTAGATCGGGAAATCAGTGTGATTACCCGGCTGTGTAAGGAAGTGATTCTCGGCCAGGAATTAGGCAGAGACTTTACACTGGAACAGCTTAAACAAGACTTTGATGCTGTATTTTTAGGTATTGGCTGCCAAGAAGCTCAACTGCCGGGCTATGAGAATCAGGATCTGCCGGGAGTGTACAGTGGAATCGAGTTTCTGCGCAGCGTTGCCCTGGGCAGGCCAGTTGCGCTGGG
>JAAYLQ010000016.1 GCA_012521805.1 Bacillota bacterium | reverse complement strand
GGCTACAGTCTCATTCCCCTGGTCGATAGTGAGCAGGGCGGGGACATGCTGGACCGGATTACAATGATCCGGCGCCAGTGTGCCATTGAGTTAGGAATGATTGTTCCGGTGATTAGGATCCGGGATAACCTGCAGCTTCAGCCAAATGAGTATGTTATAAAAATCAAAGGTATTGAAGTTGGCACAGGACAACTGCTGCTCAATCACTACTTAGCAATGGATGCTGGAAACGTTGTGGACAAGGTCCCTGGAGAACCAACTAAAGAACCTGCTTTCGGCTTGGATGCTTTATGGATTAGCGAAGAAAATCGAGAGCGAGCAGAAATTGCAGGCTATACTGTAGTTGATGCTCCAAGTGTATTAGCAACACATTTAACTGAGGTTATCAAAAATCATGCTCATGAGCTTTTAGGGCGGCAGGAAGTTCAGACTTTATTAGATAGTTTGCGCAATGATTATTCTGCCGTTATTAGCGAACTTGTACCGAATTTAATGACTGTTGGTGAAATCCAAAAGGTACTTCAGAATCTCCTGCGGGAACAAGTTCCTATTCGCAACCTGGTAACAATCCTAGAAGCACTTGCAGATGCAGCTGCAATCAGCAAAGACATTGATTATTTAACAGAATATGTGCGGGAAGCCCTTGCCCGGCAGATTTCGCGCCAGTACTTAGAAAATGACATTTTATCTGTTTTGACTTTAGATCAAAAGTGGGAAACCGTGATCGCAGAGGGTATCGAGCATACCGAGCGGGGCAGTATCATATCTGTTGAGCCGCGGTTACTTCAGAGTTTGTTTATCGAGTTAAAAAGCACCTTAGAAAGAACCGCACTACCTTATCCGGTCATTTTAGTCTCTCCAAACATTAGATTAGCATTTAAACGCTTGACCGAAAGGAATTTTCCAGGTTTAATCGTGCTGTCTTTTGCTGAAATTGTCCCGGAAATTCAGGTTCAAGCGGTGGGGATGGTGAAATGGCCATATGAAAATCAAGAAGTTTCAAGCTGATACACTGCCAGAAGCTGTTGCAATGATGAAGGCTGAGTTTGGAGAGGACGCAGTAATTTTACATACCAAGATTGTCAAAAAAGGCTGGTTTTTTGGCTTATTTGGCAAAAAAAAGTTTGAGGTATTAGGAGCGGTTGATCCCAACGCTAAAGCTATTAACAGACCGCAAAATGAGCCAGCTCACGCCTTAAAAACAAGTGATCAAAGTGAGCAGGAATTCAAAACAGATGTAGCGTCTGACACTGTGCAGAAACTTTATCAGCAGTTAACTAAGCAGGATATTTCCCATAAGTTGACTGTTGATATCCTTAAAACTGTTTTAAGTGAGGTACCCAAGTCTGAATGGAAAAATGAAGCGTTATTGAAACAGCGGTTAAGAAGTGTAATCAGCTCAAAAATCTTAACAGATCCACCTTGGGAGTATTTTGATCCCCAGAAGGTTGTGGCGCTTCTGGGTCCAACCGGTGTGGGAAAAACTACGACGATTGCAAAGTTGGCTGCTAAC
The DNA here is from genome assembly GCA_012521805.1 of Bacillota bacterium. GTDB lineage: Bacteria > Bacillota > Limnochordia > Darwinibacteriales > DTU012 > DTU012. The sequence goes on along the minus strand of JAAYLQ010000016.1, from coordinate 19,868 downwards.
TATCATTTGATAGCGCAGCAAAAAGTTGGACTGATAACCCTTGATACATACCGAATTGCAGCGGTGGAACAGCTGAAAACTTACGCAGACATTATTAATGTACCGCTGACAGTGGTTTATTCCGGTGAGGAGCTGCAGGACGCAATTGCAAATTATCATGATCAAGATTTGATTCTGATTGACACAGCAGGGCGCAGCCATAACAACCAGAGCCAGATGGCGGAACTGAATGCAGCTTTAGCAGGAATTAATGCTGAGAAATATTTGGTGGTAAGTGCCACAACCAAAAGTTATGATCTGATGGCAATTATTGATGCTTATCGGTCGATGGATATTGATAATCTGATTGTCACTAAACTGGATGAGACTGAGAGCTACGGTATTCTGCTGCAGGCTGCAAGCTATGCACAGGTACCAATCGCCTTTATTACCACTGGGCAGAGCGTGCCCGATGATATTGAGATAGCTGATAGCGAACAATTGACGAATTTGATTTTGGGGGACTAGCTATGTGTGATCAAGCTCAAGGGATACGAAATCTTGTCAGTCAGAAATCGGTTACTATTCCCCGTGTTCTTGCTGTAGCTAGCGGCAAAGGTGGAGTTGGAAAAACCAATATCTCCATAAATTTAGCGTTAACCCTGATTAACAACAACCAAACTGTGGCACTGCTTGATGCAGACCTGGGCTTAGCCAATGCTGATTTGGTACTCGGGGTGTATCCACAGTACACACTATTAGACATTTTAACTGGTAATAAGGAGCTGGGCGATATTATTGTTGATGGACCCCTCGGTCTAAAAATCATTGCCGGCAGCTCAGGGGTATATGAACTAGCAAATATTGATCAGCTGACATTAAGCCGCTTCATTTCTATGGCAGTTCATTTGAATCAGGATCTAGATTTCTTGATTATTGACACCAGCGCTGGATTATCCCGCAATGTGATTGCTTTGACTATGGCAGTTGATGAAGTTCTGGTTGTTGCAACATCTGAACCCAGCAGTATCGCAGATGCCTATGGCTTAATTAAAACTATCCTACAGCGGGATCCGGATAAAGAGATAATTGTGATAGGCAATATGGTTCGTTCTCCTAATGAAGGGATGTTGATTTGGCAGAAAATCAATATCATGACCACTAGGTTTCTTCAGCGCGAGGTCAAATATGCCGGCTGCGTACTTTACGATCAGAAAGTAGCGGCTGCTGTTCAAAAACAGCAAGCTTTTGTCTTAGCCTATCCTGGATCCAGCGCCAGCCGCTCAATCCAGCAGTTAGCGGTGAATTTGCTGCAGCAAGATTATCTCTGGGCAAACTCATCAGATGAAAGCGAACCCATGGTCTAGCAGGAGGGATCAGTTTGGCTCCGAATCCTAATCAAAATATCAGTTTGATTATTGCTGCTAATACCGATAAAGTTTATCCAAGCCGCATCGAGGATATCACTCACGACAGCTTAACAATTGCTGCGCCTATGGATAGAGGAAAACTGTTAAACGTTCGTCCTCGGACTAAAGTTCTCATTTCTTATACAGAGGGAGATTTGGTGGAACAGGGTCGCTACCAAGCGGCTGGGGTGGTAGAAAGACGCTTCCGGCAGAACAATGTGCCAATGCTTTTGATCAGGTTAACAAGTGAGTGGGAAAAAATTCAGCAGCGGGATTTTGTACGCGTTGACGTTTTGATCGAAGGGGTTTATAACGGAATTAATAAATGCATTGTTAAAGATCTAAGCGGTGGCGGACTGCTTTTTGCAGCTGAAGAGAAACTTGAGAATGGTACAGCTGTATTTATTGATTTAAAACTTGATCAAACTGTATTGCGCTTATACGGCAAGATTGTCAGGGTAATTCCAAAAGAGTCAGGCTATGAGTATGGTGTGAGTTATACCAATCTTGACGAACCGACCAGGCAACTAATCATTCAATATGTCTATAAACGTCTAATTGAAATCTATCGCAAAGCAAAAAAACAAAAATCGTAGGAAGTTGGTTAAGATGAACCGAGAGACTGTTGATCTTACAGATCTGTGGCAGCAGTATAAATTAAATAACGATCTGGCAGCGCGGGAAAAGCTGATTGAGCAGTATATCCCACTGGTGCAGTATATTGCTGGTCGAATTGCAATTCATCTTCCCGATAATGTAGAATTTAACGATCTGATCAGTTATGGGATTTTTGGTTTGATGGATGCGGTTGATAAATTTGATCTGGAGCGGGATATTAAGTTTGAAACGTATGCTAGTGTCCGCATCCGCGGCGGGATTATGGATGGACTGCGGGCGACAGACTGGATTCCCCGCAGTGTGCGCACAAAAGCTAAGCAAATAGATCAAACCATCATGAAGTTAGAGCATCAGTTTGGCAGAACACCTACAGATCAGGAGATAGCAGCTGCTCTCGATATGACTTTAGATAAATACCATGAAACAGTAGATCAGGTGCGCAGCATTGCCCTGCTTTCCTTAGATGATCAAATAACTAGTGATCCAGATTCTGAATCGATTACACTGCTGGATACTCTTGATGATCCTACTGCAGCTGTTGATCAAGAACTTGTTGATCAAGAGACTTTACAGGAACTGGCAGCGGCGGTAGATCAGTTAGATGAGAGGGAGCGGCTGGTGGTGTCGCTGTACTATCATGAAGGGCTTACCCTTAAAGAAATAGGACATGTTCTGGAAGTATCAGAATCGCGAGTCAGTCAGATCCACAGTAAAGCAATCAGGACACTCCGGACTAAACTGAAGTTTGGATAGGTATCCGTTAGGAGGTTTAGTGAATGTCAATAAAGTTTCCTGATATGCAGGTGTTAATAGGTCGGACAGATCAAATACCTAAAATTTTGCGGGAAGGTGACCCAACTGGTGCTGGTAAAGTTAATCCAGTAATAGTTCAACAGTACGCAGAGCGGCCAAAAAAGGTTAGTGACAGTCCAAAAACAGCACGTATCCGCAATCAAAAAAAAGAGAAACCGAAACGAGCTGCCAAGGGGAGCAGGCGCCGCAATTCCTTTGGCGGCAGCTTAGACATTAGAATTTAGTTGGGAGGATTAACGTGAGTCAATCCCTAGTTTTTTTAATCGGATTAACTATCGGATTGTTCGGCGGCATTATAATTAAAACCTTGTTTAGCCTCAATGCGAAAGAATCCCCATATCCTTCAGAATTGGATACCTTTGAAGCTATCTTAGAGCAGTATATGCAAGAATTAGATACCAAACAGCGAGAAATTCAGCAGGTTCTGACTAAATTAGAATCCTACCAACCCAGTTCTGGACTGAATAAACAAACCTACTCCCCAGTTTATCAGGCTAAAGCGGAGAAGGTGCTGGCAATGCTAAATCAGGGGTATAATTATGCTGAAATTGCTCAAAAACTAGGTTTGGGTACTGGAGAAGTTGAGCTGATCCACCAATTGAAAAATAATGAAATTGCTCATTGATTAAGCGGTTCAACTATGTTATAATCACCATTGGTGTTCAATACACACGCAGTCTGATGTGAGACAAGTGTGCCTTATGGTCTTGTTCACAGATGATTTCTGCGGAGGAATAACAAAAAGGGAGGAGGTGAGCGACTTGGCCGTAATCACCATGAAACAACTGCTGGAGGCCGGCGTTCACTTTGGTCATCAAACCAGACGTTGGAATCCAAAAATGGCACCGTATATCTTCACAGAGCGCAATGGTATTTATATCATTGATCTGCAAAAAACTGTGAAGAAGGTAGAAGAAGCTTACAACTTCATTCGCGAGATCGTTGCTGATGGTAAGTCTGTTTTATTTGTAGGTACTAAAAAACAGGCTCAGGAAACTATCAGAGAAGAAGCTGAACGCTGCGGTATGTTCTATGTCAACCAGCGCTGGTTGGGCGGAATGCTGACAAACTTCAAGACTATCAACCGCAGAATTTCACGCCTGCGTGAATTAGAAACAATGCGCGAAGACGGTTCTTTTGATTTACTGCCGAAGAAAGAAGTAATGCGGTTAGAAAAAGAACTGGTTAAGCTCGAGCGTTTCCTCGGCGGTATTCGTGAAATGAGAAAGCTGCCTGGTGCTTTGTTCGTGGTTGATCCTCGGAAAGAACGCATTGCTGTGGCAGAGGCTCGCAAATTAGGTATTCCAATTGTGGCAATTGTGGATACTAACTGTGATCCTGATGAAATCGATTACGTAATCCCCGGCAATGATGATGCGATCAGAGCTGTGAAACTCTTGACCTCAACTATTGCAGATGCAGTAATTGAAGCAAAAGAAGGACATGCTGATACAGATACAGCTGCTGACGAGGAAACCACTGAAGATGAAGTATTGGTGACTGTTTCGGAAGAAACAGAAGAGTAAACATAACACGAGGGGAGCTGGGTTGAGGGTGTACACTCTCGTGATGCTCCCCTTTTTTATGAAACTAAAGAAGGAGGGGTTTCGGTGGCAAATATTAGTGCTCAGTTAGTCAAGGAACTGCGCGAAAGATCTGGTGCAGGAATGATGGACTGCAAGAAAGCTTTGGTTGAAACTAACGGTGATATGGAAGCAGCCCTCAAATACCTGAAAGAAAAAGGTTTGTCGCAAGCAGCCAAAAAAGCTGGCCGAATTGCAGCTGAAGGTTTGGTTGATGCATATATCCATATGGGTGGTCGGATTGGTGTATTAGTTGAGGTTAACTGCGAAACAGACTTTGTTGCTAAAACAGCTGAGTTTCAGGAATTTGTTAAAGATATTGCAATGCATATTGCTGCTTCTAATCCGGAATATGTGTCTCGGGAAGATGTACCTGAAGATGTTATTGCTCGAGAAAAAGAGATCTTTAAAGCAGCAGCCCTCAACGAAGGTAAACCCGAACATATTGTCGACAAAATTGTTGACGGTAGAATTGAGAAATTTTTATCTGAGATTTGCTTACTAGAGCAGCCTTTCATTAAAGATCCGGACTTAACCGTTCAGCAGGTCCTCACTGAAAAGATTGCTAAAATCGGTGAGAACATTTCCATCCGGCGGTTCGCTCGTTTTGAACGTGGTGAAGGAATTGAGAAGCGCCAAGAAGACTTCGCTGCAGAAGTAATGTCCCAGATTAAGCAGTAAGGAGCACCTTTTTGGTGTTCCTTTTTTTCTTGAGCTTCAGGAAATAAAAGGGAAATTGATATAAGCGCAGAATATTTTAGGGAGAGAGTGAAATTATGACTCAATTGAAATACCAACGGATTGTGTTAAAACTCAGTGGAGAGGCATTGGGTGGAGCCAACGGCTTTGGCATCGATCCCGCCGTAGTGAATGAAATTGCCCTAAGTATTAAAAACGCATTTGAATTGGGAGTAGAAATAGCTGTTGTGGTAGGGGGAGGCAACTTTTGGCGTGGAGCTGTAGGCAGCGCTAAAGGTATGGATCGCAGTACCGCAGACTACATGGGTATGCTGGCTACATGTATAAATGCGCTGGCACTCCAGGATGCTCTTGAAAAAATTGGCGTTCCTACCCGAGTCCAAACAGCTATTGAAATGCGGGAAATTGCTGAGCCGTATATTCGCCGCCGCGCAATCCGGCATTTGGAGAAACAGCGTGTTGTAATTTTCGCATCAGGTACAGGTAATCCGTTTTTCTCCACAGATACAACTGCAGCTTTACGGGCAGCAGAAATCGAAGCAGAAGTAATCCTGATGGCCAAGAAAGGCGTTGATGGAGTGTACGATTCAGATCCGCGCGTCAACGCCGATGCTGTCAAGTTTGACACCCTTGACTATATCGATGTATTAAATCGGGGTTTAGGGGTGATGGATTCTACAGCTACTTCACTCTGTATGGACAATGGTATCCCGATAATTGTGTTTAACTTCAATGAAGAGAACAGTATTGTTCGGATTATTCGTGGTGAATCTCTTGGAACTATTATAGGGGGGAGAAACAATGGTTAGTGAAATTCTAAAAGATGGAGAAGCTAGAATGAAACAAGTAATAGCCTCTACTAATAATGCTTTTGGGGGCATTCGTACTGGCAGGGCAAATCCAAGTCTGCTGGACCGGGTAGTAGTCAATTACTATGACACACCCACACCCTTAAATCAACTGGCCAGTATTTCTGCTCCAGAGCCGCGGCTCCTTGTTGTCCAACCATGGGACAAGACTGCAATTAAGGATATCGAAAAAGCGATTTTAGCATCTGATTTGGGTTTAAACCCCACTAATGATGGCACTGTAATTCGAATTGCGATCCCGCAGTTGACTGAAGAGCGCCGCAAACAGCTTGTAAAGGTGGTTAAAAAAGAGGCTGAAGATCATAAAATTGCGGTTCGCAACATTCGCCGGGATCTAAACGACGAGATTAAGCAGCTAGAAAAAGATGGCGAAATTACTGAGGACGAAAGCCGCCGCTATTTGAATAATGTTCAGGAGCTGACTGATAAATATATTGATGAAATTGACCGCTTAGCGGAAGCTAAGGAAAAGGAGATCATGGAAATTTGAGCAGTATTGATTGGACATTAATTATCGGGTATCCGCTGGATGAGGCTGTGGAATATCTTCGTGAGGAACAACAAGAATATCGGGTGATCATGACTGCACCACCCAAAAAGCGGGACGTTGTTCCAGATGATGAGAGCAGTGTACGCATCATTGGAATTCGCTCGGTTTCTGACTGCCTTGAACTAATCTGTGCTGCTTGTGATTGGTCAATTAGTTAGCGGTTCAGGGCCAGAGGAGGATGAAAATGAGCATTCCAAATCATGTAGCAATTATTATGGATGGAAATGGCAGATGGGCTAAGCAGCGAAGGCTGCCCCGTTATTTTGGCCATCGGGAAGGTGTCAATTCTCTAAAAAGGATTGTAAGATACTGCGGTGATATTGGGATCAAAATCCTCACCGTCTATGCTTTTAGCACAGAAAACTGGAACCGTCCGGCTGGAGAAGTTCAATATTTAATGAAATTAATGGAGCTGACTTTCGGGGTTGAATTGGAAGAACTAGTTCAAAATGGTGTTAAAGTTAGAGTAATCGGTGATATTACATCGGTTTCTCCAAAACAGCAGCAGATCTGGCGGAGTGCAGAAGAACGGACAAAACATAATGACCGCCTTTTCTTGAATGTTGCCTTTAACTATGGAGGCCGCATGGAAATTACTCAGGCTATCCGTGGTATCGCATCGGATGTTCTTGAAGGCAAGTTCACCATTGATCAGATTACCGAAGAGGTTGTCAATCGCTATTTATATACAAAGGATTTGGCTGATCCGGATCTGATTATCCGAACCGGTGGGGAACTGCGGATGAGTAATTTTTTACTCTGGCAGTCAGCTTACTCTGAGTGGTATTTTACCGAAACTCTTTGGCCCGATTTTGACATAGAAGAATTTAAAAAAGCCCTGGAAAGCTTCAAACAGCGAGAACGCAGATTTGGTCGTGTTTATGAATAATAGCTGGTAGGTGACAGTCTTGGCAACTAGGATATTGACTGCAGTATTAGGAATTCCGATATTTTTAGCAGCAATTTATTACAGCGGGATTTACCTGCAGATCGGATTAGCACTGTTGGTATTTTTAGGATTGTACGAATTTAATAGAATGTACCAGGGACAAGGATATTGGGACTACTTGATTCCTGCCGGACTATCGCTGTTGCTTCTCGCATATACTGGAGTAGATCACTCTTTCCTGTTAGTGTGGTTTGTACTGCAGTTAATGTATTTATTGATTAGAGCAACCTTTACGACACGCAGACCCCTAAGTCAGATGTGGCAGATGGCTGCGGTTTTTTATGTAGCAGGTTTGTTCAGTTTCTTGTGGCTGTTAAACCACGAATTTGGTTTTATATGGAGCTTATTTGGTATCCTGGTTACATGGGCGACTGATACTGGTGCGTATTTTCTTGGTTTGGCTTTTGGCAAGACCAAACTGGCACCAGCTATCAGTCCTAAGAAAACCTGGGAGGGCTCTTTAGGTGGTATCGCTGCTGCATGCGCCGCAGCTGTGATCCTCGCACTGGTTTTTGAAAAATCCGTTTTTCATCTCGCACTGACAGCGGTCTTGTTATCTACGATAGGTCAAACAGGGGACTTGGTGGAATCCGCTATGAAACGGGAGAGAGAGATTAAGGATTCTGGGAAGATTTTACCGGGCCATGGCGGTGTTCTCGATCGGTTTGATTCATTGTTGTTTGTACTTCCAGTCCTTTATTTTATCCTGAAATATATTCCAGTATTTGCTTAAAATATGGCCCTTATCAGTCAGGAGGAAATTATGGACCTCAATACCAGGATTGCAGCCTTGGTTGGAATGCTGATAGGGTTCTTTTTCTTAAAGGAGCTATTTCATTATTTTGCTCCATTTTTAGTGGGTACTCTGATTGCTGCAGTTGTGCATCCCGTTGTTGATTACTGCCAGCAAAAAGGGTTTCCTAGAAGCATCGTTTCCTTCGGATTTGTTTTGGTTATCTTTGGCAGTCTTTTGCTGCTGATTAGTTTTGCTGTTGTTGGACTGTGGCATGAGGTAGATCAGCTGATTCAGCTGTTTCAAACTCTGTACCGTGATGGCTATCGTGCCTTTGAAAGTATGCATCAATTTGTCCAAACCCTTCCGGAACCAATCAGCAATATGGTTCCGGCCCTAACTGATAGCGTAAATCAATTTATCATTGGACTGCTGGTTGAGGTGTTAAATGTCATCAAAAAGCTTCCCAATTTGCTTTTTGCTTGGATTTTGGCGGCAATGACTGCTTTTTTTGTAATTAGAGACAAAAAAAGCATCGCTAAATTTATTACCGCCAATCTGCCGAGGAACTGGCATGCTAAATTATTTGGCCTTAAACACCAGGTTGTTCAGGGGCTGTTTGCCTATATTAAAGCGCAGTTTATTCTAATGTGGATTTCTGCTTGTATCGCCATTAGCGGTTTTCTGCTTTTGAACCAGCCTTATGCCTGGGTTCTTGGAATTCTTACCGGACTATTTGATTTTATCCCTGTGCTTGGACCTGGTGGAATTTTTATACCGGTTATTGTTTACAATCTTGCTAATGGTCTGGTCTTCAAAGGAATTCTAGTATGTGTGGTGTGGTTAATTCTGCTGGTGATCAGGCAGATTTGGGAACCGCAGATTATGAGCAGCCAGGTTGGACTGCACCCCCTATCATCAATTGTGGTCTTGTATGCTGGAGTCAGATTGATGGGCATATCCGGATTTATTTTTGGTCCTCTCCTGGCGATTACTGGCAAAGCGTTTTATATTGTGGTCTGGGATAACTCATCGCGACCTTAAACATAAAAGAGGAAGGAATATATTTATGATTAACGTTGCCATACTAGGTTCGACAGGTTCGATTGGAACCCAAACGCTTGAAGTTTTGCGAAACTTATCGGAATATAGAGTATATGGTTTAAGTGCTCACAGCAGTATCGATAGGTTAAGTGAGCAGATTGAAGAGTTTGCTCCTCAAAAAGTTGTAATCGGCGATCCTGCAGCTGCTAAGCAGCTGCAGCAGCACTATAACATTGAAGCGGCCTATGGAAAAGCCGGTTTAATAGAATTAGCGTCTGATCCTAACGTTGATGTTGTAGTTATCGCTTTAGTTGGATTTGCTGGTTTAGAGCCAACCATAGCTGCTTTAAAAGCTGGTAAGAAGGTTGCTTTAGCTAACAAAGAAACTTTAGTTGTTGGCGGTCACCTAGTTATGGAGTATCGCTCCCAAATAATTCCAATTGACTCTGAACATAGTGCTGTTTGGCAGATTCTAGATGGGAAAAATTCGGAAGATGTTGAAGCAGTAATATTAACTGCATCGGGAGGTCCCTTTTTAACTGAGCCGGAAGATTTGTCTCAGGTAACGGTAGAGCAGGCATTGAATCATCCCACATGGCGGATGGGTGGAAAGATTACCATCGATTCGGCAACTTTAATGAATAAAGGTTTAGAGGTTATTGAAGCCCATTGGTTATTTGACCTGAATTATGATCAAATTGAGGTAGTGGTTCATCCCCAAAGCATTATTCATTCGATGGTAAGATTTCGCGACGGTTCAGTGCTGGCTCAGCTGGGGCCGGCTGATATGCGGCTGCCGATCCAATATGCGCTGACATATCCGCAGATTGTTGAATCCCAAGTTCCAAAATTGGATTTTACAAAGCTGACAGCTTTGACTTTCAGAGAATATGATCCCCAGCGGTTTCCGTGCCTTGATTTAGCCTATCAAGCGGGGAAGATCGGTGGGACTATGCCAACTGTGTTAAATGCAGCTAATGAGATCGCGGTACATCAGTTTCTCGAGAATAAAGTCAGATTTAGCGACATTCCTGAAATAGTTAGGTTAGCAATGGATGACCATCAACCACTGAACAATCCTAGTCTAGAAACGCTGATTGCAACCGATCAAGAAACGCGAGCCAAAGCGCTCCTGATTAGTGAAAAAATAGGAAGGAAGGGGTAGCATGCCAACGATAGTAGCCTTTATCATTGTATTTGGAACAATAGTGTTTTTTCACGAGCTGGGCCATTTTCTTGTGGCCAAATTGGCAGGAGTAGTTGTTTATGAGTTTGCCCTTGGATTTGGACCCCGTTTAGTGCATACAAAGAAAGGTGAGACAGTTTACTCAATCAGATTGCTGCCGCTGGGAGGTTTTGTTAAGCTGGCAGGGATGGATGAACCAGAAAGCGAATTAGAATCTATCGGTGAACAGCATCCAGGAAACTTCAATAACAAACCTCTGCCTGTGAGACTTGCTACTATCGCGGCAGGACCTTTTATGAATTTTGTCTTTGCTGCAGTAATTCTAGCATTGTATTCAGCACTGATTTTCATCCCACCCACTATTGTCGCCCTTGTCCCTGGTTTACCTGCTGAACAGGTTGGACTGGAGTTAGGGGATCAAGTGGTGCAGGTCAATAACGCCCCGGTTCGCGACTTAGATCAGCTGATTGGCGAAATTGAAGCATCGGCTGGGCAAGAGCTGCATTTAACGATCAAACGCGATAATCAGCTTATTGATGTTACAGTAATTCCAGAAGTTGAAGACGGTAAGGGAATTATTGGAGTTAGTTTAAATGCCAAGCAAAAAGTTCCATTTTTTCAGGCGATAATTAATGGTGTAGCGCAGACGTGGCTGTTTGTCAAAGAGACAGTTCTTGCAATAGTTGGAATGTTTTCTGGCTCTGTTGAACCTGAGCTTGCTGGTCCCATTGGTATTTACCAAATGGTAGGAGTTTTTGCGGCTCAGGGTATTGCTAGCCTGATGATTTTGGCAGCCGCGCTGAATATCAATCTCGGATTGCTCAATCTGCTGCCAATCCCAGTGCTGGATGGCGGCTGGTTGGTGATTTTTATTGTGGAAGCACTGAGAGGCAGACCTTTAAAAGAGGAGCATCGTGGAATAGCTCAGCTTGTGGGCTTGGCGCTTTTATTGATGCTGATGGTCTTTGCCACCTACAGCGACATTACAAGACTTCTGTCATAAGGATGTAGAAAATGAGAAGCAGTACCCGTAAAATAATGATAGGAAATATTGCAGTTGGCGGCGGTGCCCCGATTGCAGTTCAAAGCATGACTAACACTGATACTCGCGATGCGGCAGCAACAGCAGCTCAGATTAATGAGCTGGCAGCTGCCGGCTGTGATATTGTTCGGGTTGCAGTTGTGGATCATGATGCTGCCCTGGCTTTAGGTAAAATCAAAGCGCAGATTAGTGTTCCCCTAGTTGCAGATATTCATTTTGACTATCGTTTAGCCTTGACCGCCATTGAGCAGGGGGTTGACAAGCTGCGGATTAACCCCGGCAACATTGGGTCACGTTCTAAAGTAGAGGCGGTAGTAAAAGCAGCCCAGGCTAACAAAGTTCCAATCCGGGTTGGTGTTAATTCTGGTTCACTTGCTGAATGGGCAGTTGAAAAGTATGGTCATACACCGAAAGCGATGGTTGAAAGTGCACTGGAACATGTCAAGATTTTAGAGGAACTGGGTTTTGAAGATATTGTAATTTCTCTAAAGGCAACCAGCGTTCCCTTTACTCTTGATGCCTATAAAATTATTTCTGAATTGGTGGATTACCCCCTTCACATCGGAATTACAGAGGCAGGTACCAAGTGGTTTGGCAGCATCAAATCGGCGGTTGGAATTGGTGCGCTTTTAGCGGCAGGTATTGGCGACACTATCCGCGTATCGTTAACTGGGGATCCGGTTGAAGAGGTTAGGGTCGGTTGGGCTATTTTACAAGCTCTTGACTTGCGTCACCGCGGTCCTGTCTTTATTTCCTGTCCCACTTGCGGCCGGACCAAAATCAATCTTGAAAAAATAGTACAAGAAGTTGAAGAGAAGCTGAGCCATCTCACTAAGCCTCTGAAAATTGCTGTTATGGGCTGTGAAGTGAATGGACCAGGTGAAGCCCGGGAAGCAGATCTGGGCATCGCTGGCGGCAATGGTGTTGGTTTAGTTTTCCGCAAAGGTAAGATTATTCGCAAGGTTACTGAGGACGAGCTCGTAAGTGCTTTAGTAGCTGAAGCGTTAAAACTAGAACAGGAAGATCAGTAGGAGGTTCGTTTGTATATGCGTGTTTCACAAATATATGCCCCAACATTAAGGGAAGTACCTGCAGAAGCTGAATTAGTCAGCCATCAATATATGCTGCGAGCCGGACTCATGCGGAGAGCGGCGTCAGGTGTCTATTCGTATCTGCCCCTCGGCGTGCGGGTTTTGCAGAAAATCATGAATATAATTCGCGAAGAATTGAATCGGGCAGGAGGGCAGGAGATCCTGCTGCCGATTATCCAGCCTGCCGAACTATGGCATGAGTCAGGCCGGTGGAATGAATATGGTGAAGAAATGTTCAGGCTTACAGATCGCCATCAGCGGGAATTCTGTCTTGGACCAACCCATGAAGAAATTGTGACCGCCTTGGTTAGGGCAGATGTCCGCTCATACAAACAGCTGCCGCTGATGCTTTATCAAATTCAGAACAAGTATCGAGATGAAATCAGACCGCGTTTTGGTGTAATTCGCAGCCGCGAATTTATTATGAAAGACCTGTACTCTTTTGACCGGGATGAAGAGGGCTTGGACAAGAGTTACCAAGCTATGTACGATGCTTATTCCCGTATTTTCAGCCGCTGTGGACTAGATACTCGTCCAGTTGAAGCGGACACAGGTGCAATTGGCGGCGATAATTCTCATGAATTTATGGTTTTAGGAGATGCTGGTGAAGACCTGATCGTTTACTGTCAGGATTGCGATTATGCGGCTAATGTTGAACGGGCAGAGTGTGCTCCTTTTGAGGCCGAGGAAGGCAGTTGGCAGTCTTTAGAAGAAATTCCTACTCCTAATGTTACTACTATCGAGAAGCTTGTTGAACTGCTGGAGATTGATGCCAGCCGCTTGATTAAAACCATGATCTATCTTGCTGATGATAAACCAATAGCAGCTTTGGTTAGTGGGAATAACAATATTAATGAGATCAAGCTGAAAAAAGTGCTGCAGTGCGACACACTAGTACTCGCAGATGCTGGAACAATTGAAGCAGTCACAGGTGCTCCAGTTGGATTTGCTGGTCCTGTCGGCCTTGAAATCCCGATTATTGCTGATTACTCGGTAAGTGGGCTTGTCAACGCGGTAGCCGGGGCAAATAAAGCCGATACCCATATCGCCAATGTCAATATCAATCGTGATTACATTCCTACAAAGATAGCTGACATTCGAGAAGCAAAAGCTGGAGATAAGTGTGTTCGCTGTGGAGGCACTTTTACAAGTGCCCGCGGTACCGAGGTCGGACAGGTATTTAAACTTGGAACGAAGTATTCAAAGGCATTAAAAGCGAACTTCCTTGATGAAAACGGTAAAGAACAGCCGATTGTGATGGGCTGCTATGGAATTGGGGTCAGCCGGACTATGGCGGCAATTATTGAGCAGCATCACGATGAAGACGGCATCTGCTGGCCTATTAGTGTAGCGCCGTTTCATGTAATTATTGTACCAGTTAGCTATAAAGATGAAGAACAAAGAGCTGCTGCAGAAAAACTGTACGAGGAGCTGAATGCAGCAGGGATTGAAGTGATTCTCGATGATCGCAATGAACGCCCTGGAGTAAAATTCAAGGATGCTGATCTAATCGGTTATCCATATCGAATAACAATTGGTCCTAAGCAGCTGCAGGATGGCAATGCTGAATTGTTTATCCGCAGTTCAAAAACCAAAGTTGTGGTGCCTTTATCTGAAATTGTGCAGCATATAAAATCACTTTTGAATCGTTAGGAGAATGAATATGAAAGTGGCTGCGATAGTACCAGCTTACAATGAGGAGCAGACTGTTGGTACGGTTATCTCAGCACTCAAAGCCTCACCACTGATCGATGAAATCATTGTGGTCAGTGATGGATCCCAAGATCAGACAGCAGAGGTTGCCCGCGAAGCTGGAGCTAAAGTAATTGAGTTAGAGAAGAATCTTGGTAAAGGCGGGGCAATGCTCGCCGGAACGAAACATACCGGTGCTGATGTGTTTTTGTTTGTCGATGCAGACCTAGTCGGCTTAAACAAAAAACATATCGCTGATCTACTATCCCCAATTCTCGAGCAGCGAGCAGAAATGACTGTTGGTATTTTTGAACATGGACGTTTAGCAACTGATTTAGCGCAGAAGATAACTCCATTTTTATCTGGACAAAGGGCTGTTACCAGAAGCTTTTTTCAGCAAATCCCAGAGATTGAAAACAGCCGCTATGGAGTGGAAGTAACCCTTTCGCGCTACGCCCGGAGTCACCATTGTAGGGTGGAAATGGTCCATCTTCCTGATCTGTCGCAGGTTATGAAGGAAGAAAAGCGCGGTTTTGTTAAAGGGTTTGTCCTGCGTTTAAAGATGTATTGGGAGATATTACGAGCAGTTAAGCTCTAACTTCCGGTATAGGAGGAATAGGATTGGGAGCTATTTATGTGATTAAGCCGGATCGCAGCGACTTCTTATCCAGTTTGTCTCCAGATCCAATTACTAAATCAGTGGAGATCAAACATATAGAAGTTGATTCGGCTAACCACAGCTGGAAAATTCACCTTGTCGGCCAGCGGCAGGGGACTGACGAATTTTGGTATAATATAGCTGAAAAGTTGAAAGCAGAAATCCCTCAAGTAAAGCAAGTTGAGTTTGTTTGGGACGAACTGGAAGCTGTTGACGATATCAGCTATATGGCTAATGTGATCAAAAACTTTACACCGCCTCCGATTGTTGCTGTGGAGGACAAGCCTGTTAAACAAACTAATGGAGGAAGGAGACGCAGCAGAAAGCGGGGGAGTCTGGTGGGAGAGGTCAACCAGCCTCATATTCCCATCAATAACATTGATATCGAACAGAACAATGTCGCAATTAAAGGGGAGGTTGTTGCCTCTGAGCGGCGCACTCTGCGCACTGGTAAAATTTTGGTCACTTTTGATCTTTGGGATCATACAGATTCAATCACCTGCAAATTATTTTTGGAGCCAGAAGACGATATTCCTGACATCAGTGTTGGTCAGTGGTTAGAGGTTAAAGGAAACGTTCAATTTCAAAGTTTTGAGCAGGAACTTGCCCTAATGGTTCATCAGTTCAATTACGCCGAGCCTCCGCCACTTCTGCAAGATCATGCGGAAAAAAAGCGGGTTGAGCTGCATTTACATACAAAAATGAGCGGCCTTGATGGGGTGCTTGATGTAGAAGAGGCAGTTCGTCAAGCGGCTGCCTGGGGCCACCCTGCGGTAGCAATTACTGATCATGGTGTGGTGCAGGCATTTCCCGCGGCATATTTTGCAGGCAGATAACATGGAATTAAGATCATTTATGGCCTGGAGGGTTACCTAATTGATCAAGAAAACGATCGGCCTTATCATATAGTGATATTAGCTAAAAACCAGGCCGGCCTTAAAAATCTCTATAAGCTCGTTTCATATTCCCATTTAGAGTATTTCTACCGCAGACCGCGAATTCCCCGGAAACTGCTTGAGGAACACCGGGAAGGATTAATTCTCGGCGCTGCTTGCGAGCAGGGAGAAGTGTACCAAGCCTGTTTAAATCGTGATCCCCGCGTGCGGGAGATCGCCAGTTTTTACGATTATCTTGAGATCCAACCTCTAGGCAACAATGAGTTTTTAATTGGGACTAGTCGAGTCAGTAATGCAGAAGATCTAAAAAATATTAACCGCCTGATCTGCAGCCTAGGTAAAGAGCTCGAAATTCCTGTGGTTGCCACATGTGATGTTCACTTTCTGCGTCCGGAGGATGCTGTCTACCGCACTATTTTACTGCGGGGGCAGGGTTTTGAAGATGCTGAAAGGCAGGCACCCCTTTACTTCCGCACCACTGAGGAAATGTTGAGTGAGTTTGATTATTTAGGTGAAGAGCTGGCGTATGAAGTTGTGGTTACAAATTCGAACTTGATTGCAGAGCAAATAGAGGAGATCATTCCGATTCCCCAAGGACTGCACCCACCGAAGATTCCGAATGCTGAAGAGAATCTCGAGAAATTGTGTTATGAAACGGCTCGCCAGCTGTATGGGGACCCGCTGCCGCAATTAGTAGAGCAGAGACTGCAAAAGGAATTAAAGGCTATTATCGGCAACGGCTATGCTGGTCTATATTGGACTGCTAGGCAGCTGGTACAGAAGTCGAATTCTGATGGTTACATGGTCGGTTCCCGTGGATCGGTTGGCTCCTCTTTTGCAGCCTGTATGAGTGGAATTACTGAGGTAAATCCGCTTCCTCCTCATTATTTATGTCTCGACTGCCATTATCATGAATTTTTCACCAGCGGTGAAGTGGGAGCCGGTATTGACCTGCCCCGTAAAAATTGCCCGGAATGCGGTAAACCGCTGCATCGAGATGGATTCGATATTCCATTTGAAGTATTCCTTGGTTTTGATGGAGATAAAGTTCCCGATATTGATTTGAATTTCAGCGGAGAATATCAAGCTACTATTCAAAAATACACTGAGGAACTGTTTGGTGAGGAGTATGTGTTCCGGGCTGGAACAGTCGGAACACTAGCAGACAAAACAGCATTTGGATTTGTCAAAAACTATTTAGATGAGACCAATCAGGTTAAGCGCAAGGCTGAAATTAACCGCATGGTGAAAAAGTTAGTAGGCGTCAAGCGTACTACCGGACAGCATCCAGGCGGAATGATTGTTGTCCCAAAGGACATGGAAATTTTCGATTTTACCCCGATTCAATATCCAGCTAACGACCCAAAGAGTGGTGTTGTTACTACTCATTTCGAGTTCAGTTACATCCACGACAGTTTGGTCAAACTAGATAACCTAGGTCACAAGGGTCCCACCATGATGCGGATGTTTGAAGAATTCAGCGGTGTCAAGGTTACCGATATTCCCATGGACGATCCTGACACCATGGCCATCTTTAGAGGGCTGGAATCTTTAGGGGTTACAGAAGAACAAATTGGCACTCCCATCGGCACTTTAGGAGTTCCTGAGTTTGGAACAGGTTTTACTCGCCAAGTTTTGGAAGATATTCTGCCAACCACTTTTGCCGATTTAGTGGCAATTATGGGTTTGACCCATGGTACTGACGTTTGGTTGAACAATGCCCAGAACCTGATTCGAGATAAGGTTACAGACTTTAAGAACGTAATTGCCTGTCGTGACGACATTATGGTTTATCTGATGCATAAAGGTGTCTCTGCCAGCGATGCCTTTCGCATTATGGAACAGGTCCGCAAGGGACGCGGCCTCACTGATGAGGATATTAAACTGATGAAGCAGTTTGATGTTCCAGATTGGTACATTGAATCATGCTTCAAGATCAAATACATGTTTCCGAAAGCCCACGCTGTTGCCTATGCTTTCACTGCTTATCGGGCGGCATATTTTAAAGTACATCACCCAGCAGCTTTTTACGCAACCTTTTTAAGCGTGGAAATTGACCATGTGAATGCGGATACGATTGTGCAGGGAGAGCAGTATATCCGGTCCGAAATAGCTGCCATTGACGGAAGAGGCAATGACGCCACCGCCAAGGACGCTGAGGTTGCAACTGTATTAAGAACCGTTCTGGAAGCGATGGCGCGGGGGATTGAATTTCTACCTGTAGATCTATACAAATCTGATGCCACGAGAGTGATCCCGGTTGACGAGAATAAACTTCTTTTACCCCTGGTTTCTCTTGATGGCGTAGGCATGAATGCAGCAGCGTCCATAGCTGAAGCACGAGAAGACGGGGAGTTCCTGTCCATCGAGGATCTGCGCCAGAGAGCCAAGGTGAGTAGAACTGTAATCGACGCATTGACTAATCACAGGTGCCTAGAAGGAATGTCCGAAACTAATCAGCTGAGCTTGTTTGGATAAATGCAGTTGGAAATCGGCTGTTGCTTCACTGTACAGATTGTGCTATAATAATGGTGCCGCAAGAATATCGTTCTTTGGGAGAGTGGGTTTTACCCACTCTTTTACATATTTATAGCCGAGATGCTGTGATTTGTACTCCGTATAATTGCGAAAATGCAGGTACAGATTAACCATGAAAGCATAATATAAATCTGCTTAGGAGTGGGTAAAAATGAAAAAAAGCGAGCTGCTGAAGCTTGTTGCTGATTGGATGGATGAGACTATCGCCGGAACCGATCTTGAACTGGTTGACTTGGAGTATGTGAAGGAAGGCGGTAATTACTTTTTGCGGGTTTATATAGACAAGCCGGGTGGTGTAGATGTGGAGGACTGCCGTAAAGTAACTCTGCGTTTGAGCGATCTACTTGATGAGGCAGACCCAATCAATCATCCTTATACATTAGAAGTATCATCCCCAGGCCTGGAGCGTCCATTAAAGAAACCGGAAGATTTTGAACGCTTTAACGGCAGGCTGGTGAACATAAGAACCTATCAAGCGATTGACGGCCGAAAAGAGTTTGAAGGCAAGTTAACTGCTTTTAAGTCAGGCATTGTGACCGTGGATGTTCAGGGAAAATTAGTTGAAATTCCCCATGATCAGATAGCAAAAGCTCGTTTAGCTGTTGAGTTTTAAAACAGGAGGCAAGTTAGAGATGAATCTGGAGTTAATTGGGGCACTCAAAGATTTAGAAAAGGAGCGTGGGATCTCTAAGGATGTACTGATTGAGGCGATTGAGACTGCAATCGTCTCAGCATATAAGCGTAATTTTAACTTAAGTTCTAACGCAAGCGTCAGAGTTGACCTCGACGAAACAACAGGGGCTATTAATGTGTATTCCCGACGCAAAGTGGTGGATGATGTTACCGATCCTAAACAGGAAATTTCCCTGGAGGAAGCCAAAGCAATTGACCCTAACTATACCATCGGCGATATCGTTGAAGAAGAGGTTACACCAAAAGATTTTGGGCGAATTGCTGCTCAAACAGCGAAACAAGTGGTGATTCAGCGGATTCGGGAAGCAGAGCGTTCGATTATCTTCAATGAGTATGCAAATCGTGCTGGTGACGTCGTCAATGGGATCATTCAGCGCATAGATCACCGAAATGTTATAATTGACTTGGGTAAAGTTGAAGCAGTGCTCCCGGTAAGCGAGCAGATACCTGGAGAGAGATATGAACCGAATCAAAGGATGAAGTTTTATATCAACGAGGTGAAGCAGTCCAGCCGCGGACCGCAGATTTTCTTATCCCGTACTCATCCTGGATTACTAAAATATTTATTCGAACTAGAAGTTCCCGAGATTCAATCAGGCGTTGTTGAGATCAAGTCTGTTGCCCGAGAAGCAGGATCCCGCTCGAAAATAGCTGTGTTCAGCCGTGACGAAAACGTTGATCCGGTTGGAGCCTGTGTTGGTAGTAAGGGAATGAGGGTTCAAGCAGTAGTGTCCCAACTTAATGGTGAAAAAATCGATATTGTTGCTTGGGTTCCTGATGAAGTTCAGTTTATCGCTAACGCTCTCAGTCCCGCAGCAGTTATTCG
>JAAYLQ010000015.1 GCA_012521805.1 Bacillota bacterium | reverse complement strand
GGAATTTGCCTACGCTTGGTATAACCGAGTACGGCCTCACACGTTCAATGGTGGTCTAACACCGGCTGCTGCCAGAGTGGCTTGATACTATGTGCTGGTGTTACAATTTTGCTTGACCACGTCAGTTCTACCGGGAGAAATTCCCGATCTACAATGTGTTCAAAAATGGCTTGCATCCTCCACAGACAGAAGTGCCAAAGATATTGGTTTTCAACCCAGGTATAGTACGCAAGATCACTGATAATTTACGTGCTGCCCCTTTTATCGATTCCCCGTTCTCAATTGCCATGACCACTTCAAGTCGCAATTCTTAGCTGTATTTAGCCATAAAAATGTGCACCTCCAAATGCTAGGTTTTGTGTCTAACATTTGGGGTGCACTTCATAGCTGGGGTTTTATTATGTCTAGATTTTTGTCCGCCATGTCTCTTAACCTGTTCAAAATCAAGAAAAACCGCTAACGTGTACTGACACATTAGCGGCAAAACCAACTATCTATTAATCAAGCTTGCCAGCCAATCGAAAAGATTGTACTTTGAGAAAACAGCGACTGCTATTAGAGAAATAGTGGACATGATTTTGATTAAGATATCCAAAGAGGGGCCAACAGTATCCTTGAGAGGATCACCCACTGTGTCACCCACAACCGCCGCTGCATGAGCGGGAGTGCCTTTGGAGTGTCCTTCCATTGCACCGGATTCAATTAGCTTCTTGCCGTTATCCCATGCACCACCGGCATTTCCAGTATACAGTGCCAGCATAATTGCGGACATGATGGAGCCGATCAGCAAGCCACCAACGAAGTGTGCTCCAAACACAAAACCACCCACAATGGGAGACGCCAGCGCAATGTATGAAGGCAGTTTCATCTCCTGCAGTGCTCCTTGGGAAGCAATGCCAATACATGAATTTACATCGGGCTCCTCGGTTCCATCTAAAATTCCCGGTCTTTCCCTAAATTGACGGCGCACCTCATCAACCATCTTGCGGGCAGCTTTGGTTACAGACTCAATCAGAATACCGGAGAATAAATAGGGTAACGCAGTACCTACCAAAGCACCTACCAGAGTCATTGGATTAATAATATCGAGAACCGGATCCACCTCTGGTGGTGAAAACGAGAAGATGTAGGCAACCATTAAGGATGTGGCAGCCAGGGCTGCAGATCCGATGGCAAACCCCTTACCAATGGCAGCAGTAGTATTCCCCACCGAGTCAAGTTTGTCAGTGATTTCACGAACTTCCTCATCCAAGTTGCTCATTTCCGCAATACCACCAGCATTATCTGAGATCGGGCCATAAGTATCAACCGTAACAGTAGTGGTAACAAAAGACAGCATACCAACGGCGGCCATAGCAATACCGTACATTCCAGCAGCACCATACGCAGCAATAACAGTCGCACCCAAAACCATTACTGGTGCCATTGTGGACCGCATCCCCACTGACATACCTTGAGTAATCGTCAGGGCGGGACCCTCAGTACTAGCAGCCGCGATGCTCTTGGTAGGATTATAATCATAACTGGTGTAGTACTCCGCAATAAAACCGATTACAACCCCAGCCACAATCCCTAAAACTGAAGCGATCCAGGGAGATAACAACCCTAGGTTGAAACTAAGTCCAGTTAAATCTTCGCCCCTAAACATAAACCAGCATCCAAAACCGGCAAGGATAACTGTGAGACCAGCCGATACCCAAGTAGAGATATTTAGTTCGCGGTGAGGATCTTCCGAAAGTTCTCTCAGTAGAATATATGCGATACCAGCGATACAGGCAAGAACGCCAAATCCAGCAAGTACAACAGGATACATAAACATTTTTTCAAGTACGGAAGAAGTCATCCCACTCTGCTTTGCCTCGCTGGAAAGGAATAAATGGAAGGCCAGGATCACAGCTGAAGATATGGCACCTACGAAGCTTTCCAGCAAATCCGAACCAAGACCAGCCACGTCGCCTACATTGTCCCCAACGTTGTCTGCAATAGTGGCAGGGTTCCGAGGATCATCTTCCGGGATACCAGCTTCTACCTTTCCAACCAAGTCAGCGCCCATATCTGCCGCTTTAGTGTAAATACCGCCACCAACACGGAAAAACATCGCAATAATCGAGCACCCCAACGCATAACCAGAAATAGTCATGGTGAAGGGAGAAAACTCTATTCCCAGCCAATTTCGAACAATATACACGTTTTCAACAGACAGCTGTTTGAGGATAATTCCAAAAACTACATAAACTATAACAAGACCGAGAAGCGCAAAGCCGCCTACACAAAGCCCCATTACCGAACCACCCTTAAATGCTACCTTCAAGGTTTGACCAAGTTTTTTGGTGGTTCTAGCTGTATTTGATACGCGCACATTGGCATACGTAGCAATACGCATACCAACCAACGCTGCCAGCGAACTCATAACCGCGCCGATCACAAAGGCCACCCCTACATACCAACCTACAACCAGCCCCATCAATAATGCGACGACCAAAGCAATAATAGCTATGATTCTAAATTCGTAATTGAGAAACGTAATCGCACCCATTCGAATACGGGATGCAATTTCCTTCATCAAAGGAGATCCCTCATCGACCTTTTTAACTGAATAAAAATTTAGAACTGCGTACGCTAAGGCAAGTATACTTGCGAAAAAAACTAAGATGAGCCAATTCAACCTATACCACTTCCTTCCTGAAAATTATAATGCTCTTAGAATACTTGGGGCAGAGTTCGCTGCAGGCATGCCGCCGGCCTCTCATTATTTATTTTAACATTTATTACACAAAGTTTAAACACAAAAAGCGAATATACCATAAATTTATCTTCCTGAACAAAAACAGCAAATGCTTTTCAGCTGCAGTTTTGTTAATGACTACAGCAGCAGTGACAGTGTTCCAGCAACAATTAGGACTAGGCCAACTGCAGCTTTACTGCTCAGTTTCTCTTTTAGAATAAAATAAGAAAAAGCGATCGTAAATACGATACTTAGTTTATCAATTGGCACAACCACGCTGGCTGGGCCATCTTGAAGTGCCCGATAATAACACAGCCAGGAGCCACCAGTAGCGAAACCGGACAGCACTAGAAAAAGCCAACTTCTCCGGTCAATGTTTTTAATTGTTGTATGTTTTTTCGTCGCAAATACAATCACCCAGGCCATGATGAGCACGACAACCGTCCGGATGGCAGTACCGAGATTAGATTCTATTCCCTCAATCCCCACTTTACCGAGGATGGCTGTTAAGCTAGCAAATACCGCTGCACCAAAAGCATACAGCAGCCACAAACTTCCTTTGGAATTATCATTGGCCACTTCCTGTTTCTGATAAACCATTAAATATGTGCCGCCTCCAATTAAAATCATTGCCGCGACTTTGAGCATTGTTATTGGTTCCCTTAGCAGTATGAATGCTAAAATCATGGTCAAAACTGTACTGGATTTGTCAATCGGAGTTACCTTGTTCACATCTCCGATCTGCAAAGCTTTGAAGTAGCAGAGCCAGGAAGCACCAGTAGCTAGACCGGATAAAACGAGAAACAATAACGTCCTGCCGCTGACATCGGTAAGTGTCTGTTGAGAGCCGACAACAAACACCATCAGCCAGGAAAACAACAAGACAACGACCGTCCGGACAGCCGTTGCCACATTGGAATCGGTATTTCTAATACCAATTTTTGACAGAATTGCCGTTAATCCGGCAAAGACAGCTGCTCCAAAAGCAAACAACACCCACATCTACGCAAATCCCCTTTCTTATTCGAACCGACAAAATCTAAAATATATAATGTATGCAGGTCTATCTAGTTTAATCAAATAAGACCGTCCGATTAACCTATTAATGCTCTGGATTCCTCAAGTTCAAAGTTTCTAAACCAAGTACTGGGATCGGGAATCAACAGGTATGAAATTACTACTTCTACCATTCGAATAGATATCCTACAAACGAAATGGAAAATATAGGACAACTTGACTGTTGACCAACACCAGTAAAAAGCACCAACCACTGAAGGTTGGTGCTCAGACTGTCGAAAAAAGGGTGTTTTCAACTTCTGAAACACCCTTTTTTGATGTCTTCTAGAATTGAACAACTGAAAAAATGATAAAAACAAGAGCCCTAGCAGGCCCATAATGCCAACTTTTTCAGATTCATGGCAGCACATTTAAGC
>JAAYLQ010000014.1 GCA_012521805.1 Bacillota bacterium | reverse complement strand
TGCTGTAGGTTGACTGTTTTCGCTAGATGTAGTAATTTAATACCAGACAGTGTACTTAACTGAACATTTTGTACATTCAAAGCGGCTAGGTAGGTGAATCTTATGAGTACAAAGACAAAATCAGGAGTGAGTGTTCAGAATGGACATATTATAGTCAAAACAAAGCATGGAGATTATATACGAGTACCACTCGATTATGTAATATTTTTTGAAAGAAGGAAAACCGGTTATATTGACATGGTAACTACAAACAGAAGATACTCTTTGGGCAATCTAACCCTTAAAGAAATCCTTGAATTGATTGCCGAATACGGTTTCTGCAGAACTCATAAGTCATTCATAGTGAATCTAGCTAGAGTGAAGGTGATTTCAGAAGATGGGGATAGGAGATATAAACTAGCTTTTGATGATAGTAATTCGGAGCAGGCTTATGTTAGTAGACACTTTCGCAAAGACTTTGAACAGAAAATCGGTCTGATAATTCACTAACTGTTCACCATTGTCGCGGGCAGAGGCAAAGCACTGCCTCTGCCGGACAAAATGCGGTCAAAAAGCTATTGAAATTTAGGAGTTGATTAGTTTATAGATCCGCTTAACCTTATCCTTCAATTCAGAGCATTCCCTGCTGCTGGACTCCATATAATCCATCACTTTCACAACCTCAACAGCCAGGTGAGGGGGCAGCTGAGCTTGGACCACACTTCTGGGGCTGGCTTTAATACTGAGATTAAAGCTGTGTTTAATCATCTTGTTAAACAAGTCGTAGGCCTCATTGATCCCCTTGGCAGCCATCAGCTGTTTGTACAGCGACTTCAGTTTTGGATCCCGCTGCTTGCCCTTGGCAGCAAGCCAGATCCCAATTAATACAAGGATGAGCAGTCCAAAGATCCCGAGCAGTACCCACAGCAGCTGCTGCTTGCTGATCCGAATTGTAAAATAATCACCGCTGGTGTCCAGGTAACTTACCTGAACCACACTCACAGTTTCCACGGCTGTGGGCCGGGCTTCTCCTCCACTAGATGCCTGCACAGGCATACTTCCCGCAACCTGAATGGTTGTACCAGGTATTTCCGCATACTCATATTGTCCAGTGCGAGGATTAAAATAGGAAATTGAAACCGGAACCACTTCTATTAAGCCGGTTTGCTGCGGCACTAAAATTACTTCAAACTGCTTCTCGGCGTAGTACTGATTGTTTTGTACTGTTTCCGTGCTGTGCTTCTGAGTTTCATAAACTGCAAATCCCGGAATACTGCCGGGAATGAGCTTTTTAAGACTGTCCAGATTGCAGCTGCCGGAAGCAGTTACTAAAAGCGACAGCGGATCACCAAACTGGACTTCTTGCTTGGTGTAATTCCCCTCCAGCTGCAGTTCTCCCACAATGCCGGAGAAATCTTTTGGTCTGCCGGCTGCAGGCAGTGGCTGGACTTTCAGCTCCTGTGCCTGAGTCTGAAGATACATCGGTCTGGTGCGGCTGAAAAGGCCACCCAAAGCACCGCCAAATCCGTCAACAATTACATTCACCTGCAAATTGAAGGCCGGAATAGTAACGGTACCAGCCCGGATTGGGTCGATGATTAACTGCATTACCTCATACTTCGCATACCTGACTCCGTCTAAATAGACATATTCTGCCTTGAGCTGATCAGCCGATATTTCCTTGGCAACCACGCCGTCAATAGAGGTGTAGTCAGTAAAACCGAGATTCTCAATACTGTAGCGGGAGTATAGTTCATAGGTCAAAACTACCTTTTCTCCCAAGTAGATCTCGTCTTGGGACAGAACTGTTCTGACAAACAAATCTCCTTCCGCCCTGCCTGCTTCAGCCGGAGCGTCGCTGACAGTTACCTGAAGCTCGTTGCTTTCATACACCTGCCCATTGTACTGGACTCTAGCCTGCAAAGTAAACTGTCCTGTTTCCTTGGGCATGATCGTATAATGGAAGTCGATTTGATGGGTGCTTCTCCCATTCACAATGTTGATTGACGTGCTTTGACTGCGGGACAGCAGCTCGAAGTGTTCAAGGCCTTCAATCCCCAGAACCTCTGCTCCCTGAGCATTAATCAGGGAAAGCGTCAGGCTGGTGCTGACACCTTTCTGCAGGTTAAGCTTGGTCATATCAAGGCGAAACATCGGCTCCGATGCTGCCAGTGCAGCGCAGGAGCCAACAGCCGTTATAAGCAGTATTAGACATAAAATTACAGCATGCTGCCGCTTACCAACCATATGCGTCATCCCTTCCCACGACAACACCCTGATTGTTCTTTAAACTTTCCTCTTCTTCACCTGCCAGCATTTCTAAGATCCGGGCAACAGCTTCCCAATCCTGTTCATCTTGGAAGCCTTCCTCCGGTTGAGAACTTTGATCCTGGTTCTGATTTCCGCTGTCTTCCTGAGTATTGTGCTGTTCATTATCATTGCTAGTTTGACTGTCCTGATGGTCCTGATTGTCGTCCTGTTTGTCGCCTTGGTCATCGCTCTGCTGGTCAGGTTGGCTGCTTTCGTTTTCCTCTTCCATTTCCTCAGAAAGCTGGTCAAGCTTCTGCTTTATCAGTTCATAATTAAACTTAAGGTGGACGTCCTGGGGATATTTAATAATTCCCTCTTTGTAAACTTCCAGCGCCTGAGAATAGTACTGCTGTTTTTCGCTCTGTTCCACCACTGCATCACCAGTTTTAACTAAACTGTTGCCGGCATTGAGATATTTCTCAACGCTGGCATCAGCCCGCTCATAGTACCGAACAGCCTTTTCATAATCCCCCATTTGATAAGCTGCTTGGGCGGCATTGAAATTTAAAGCAGTGTGCTCCGGATCTGCCTCAAGTCCCTGCTCATAGAATTTCAGCGCTTCTCCATACTGATCAGAAGCGTACTGCTCGTTTCCCGCCCGGAAAGCTTTATGCACTGTGTCCTTCTGATCTGCCCAGCCTGTCAACAGCAGCGGCAGCAGCAAAGCAGCTGCTACTCCCGACAGCCACACTATCTTCTTCATGCCGCTCTCCCCCTTTCAGGCAGCAGCCATGCAGTGGTGAACAGCAGCAGACCAAAACCTAGAAAGTACTGGTACAGATGGGTAAACTGCTTGATCTTCTCCATCTGGTAATCATCTCGCTTCAGCGCGGATAGATCCCTTAATAGAGCGGCAGTCGCCGATCCATCCAGCTCCGCCTGATAATAAGCTCCACTGCCAGCCTCTGCCAGCTGTCTCAGCGTACTTGCCTCCAATCGCGAGATTACTGTATTTCCATCAGCATCTTTCAGGTAGTCAATTATGGCGCCGGTATCATTGTATACAGGCACCAAACCCCCTATTTCCGTACCAATGCCCACCGTATAGATTTTCACCCGTTCGTCACTGATCCGCTTAACCGCATCTAAGCTTGCCTGATGGTGGTCCTCGCCATCGCTCAGGATTAATATCACTTTGTCAGCGCTGGATGTCCTTTGAAAAGAATCAGCGGCCAGGGTGATGGCAGCAGCGAGGTTGGTTCCCCCGCCGCTGATCATCTCGGTATCAATCACGTTGAGAAACATGCGGGCAAGCTGGTAGTCATCGGTCAGGGGCATCTGAATATAAGCATCTGAGGCAAAGGGAATGAACCCGATCCGGTCCCCTTCCATTTGGTCAAGGAGAGCGCTCACTATCCCCTTAGCCACACTTAGTCTGTCCGGCGCAGTATCCTGTGCCAGCATGCTTTTGGACGTATCAATAAGCACATAGATGTCCAGACCGGTTTTGCTGACTTCACCATAGCCTTTGAAAGCCTGGGGGCCCATCAGGGCAAGAACCATCAAACCTAACCCAGCGCTGAGCAGCCCGGTCCGCAGTGCCTTAAAGCGGGCAGCGCCGCCAAACTGCAGGCTTGCCATGATCCTTTCCTTTTTCCGCAAACCAAGTAAGAAAAAAGTGACAGCTGCAGCCACTAAGATGCAAAATGCCAGATTGGATGGATATTTAAACTCCAGTTCTCGAAGCAAAGGTTCTGCCTCCTTGATGGTCTACGGTATTTGTAGGTAATAATATTTGTCTAAAAACACGCCCGCCACTAACAGCAGAAGCGCCGCCTTAATGATGGGAAAGGCAAGCTCCCTGTATTCTCGGTAATTGTAGTCGGTGAATTCGGTCTTTTCAAGCTGGTCAATTGTGGTTAAAATCTGCTCCAACCCTTTTGGATCCAAAGCTCGGTAGTACTGACCTCCAGTGGATTCGGCGATCTGCTGCAGCAGCGCCTCGTTAAAGCCGCCTTCGAACTGCCTGTATTGAATTTGACCAAAGACATTCTGCACAGGCAGAATCAGCCTGTCGCTGCCAACTCCAATGGTGTAGATGCGAATCCCCATTTCTTCAGCAAGATTGCTGGCAGTAACTGGGTCAATTGCCCCAGCGTTGTTCTCACCATCGGTGACTAAAATCATGATTTTCGAGGCAGCATCGCTTTTCTTTAAGCGGTTCAGCCCCACAGCGATAGCCATCCCAATGGCAGTTCCGTCTTGACTTACCGATTCTGTGCTGACGCCTGCCAGGGATTCCCTCACCACGCTGTGATCAAGTGTCAGGGGTATTCTGGTGTATGCCTCTCCAGCAAAGATCACCAGCGAGATGCGATCGCCTGCTCTGCGGCGGATAAAATCATCGATCGTTCGCTTTGCCGCTTCCAGCCTGTTAGGACTGAAGTCCACTGACTGCATTGATCCTGACACGTCAAGTATCATCACGATGTCAATGCCCCGGTAATGAATCACATCTCCCCGCTCCGCCGATTGCGGTCGAGCCAGACCTACTATCGCCAGAATTACACCCGCTAAAATTAGGATTTTTCCAATTTTATGCTTGATAGTTTTAGTTCTGCCTTCCCGGCGCAGCAGCTTCACACTTGAAAATTTCAGCCCAGCCCTGCGGCGATTAGGCCAAAACAAGTACACTGCTGCTGGAATTAACAGCAGGAACCAACCACTTGCAAACCGCATCATCCTGCACCCTCTTCTTGCACAGCTGAACTCTGTTTGTCTATTCTTACAGCCAGTTCAATTAATTTCTGGTAATGCTCCTGTTTCTGCTCTCTACCGACCCGAACTCCGGAAAATTTAAACTGGTCGCATTCAGCCAACCACTGTTCAATCTCTGGTAGAACTGCAGTTAGTGCCTGCAGCCTGCCCAGTTCCCCCACAATCTCAGTGCTTGTTTTGCCAATAATCCGGGTATGGTACAGACTTTCTAGATACTGCTTAAACAGCAGTGTCAGATCAACGAAGTAGCTGCCGCTTTCCATGGGAAGGGCTTCTGCAGCCTTAAGAAATACTTGATACGGTGTAAGCTGCTTTTTCCGCCTGCTTAAAATCGCTTTAAAAAGCACAATCGCTCCAGAAAGGATAAATACACCGGCAGCAGCATAACACAGGAGATGCCAAGGCAGGAAGAAACCTGGTTTGAGAATCTGGCTGCTGCCTTCAAAGACCTCGTCCCTCTCAATGTCTTCCAGAGTGGACCCAACATTGATCACAACTTCTTTATCTGCCAGCAGCACTCGATAC
The DNA here is from genome assembly GCA_012521805.1 of Bacillota bacterium. GTDB lineage: Bacteria > Bacillota > Limnochordia > Darwinibacteriales > DTU012 > DTU012. Next base: position 19,874 of record JAAYLQ010000014.1, on the reverse strand, counting down.
TCGCCGGGTGCAAAAGTACGGACTGCAATCACAAACCGTCCCGGCTCTTCTATCAGCTCCACAACTTCAAAATCACTGAACTGCGCCCTTACATCTGCACTGGACAAGTGCTCAGCTTCAATTTCCAGAGTAATGATATCGCCGATGTAAACCCTGCGGCTTGCGTGTGTCAGATTGCCATCAGAGGATGTGCCAAGGTTTATGTAAACTAAAATGGTTAAAAATAATACCAGAATAAGCACTGCTGTGAGTAAATACTGAACTCGCTTTGCTTTCATGGCCTGCCTCTACTCCTAAAAAACTTAACTAAAGGCTTGACATAATCTTCATCGGTATAGATAGTAATCAAGTTTCTTTTATAAAAGCCGGTTAAGGGATTGATGGTAAAATCCTCTTTGAGGTTGTCCATTACAAAGGTATCCCCGGTTTCCAAATCCTCAAAGGTAAAAATAGCTCCAGCGGGTATCCGCTCTTCTGCTCTATCCAATACTTGAATGCAGATCAGATCATGGCGGATTCCAGATGCCTTCAGCTCTTTTTGATACCCGTCATCCATAAAGTCTGAGATTAAAAACACCACACTGCGCTTTTTCTGAATCCGGTTAAAGTATCTCAAGGCATTGGCAATATCAGTCCCAGTCATTTGGGGTTCATAAGTGAGGATGCTTTCAATTATTGACAAAACATGCTTTTTTCCGCTTCTTGAGGGAAGCAGCTGTTCCACTCTTTCGGTAAAAAGGATTGCCCCCACCCGGTCATTATTGCGGACTGCTGATAGAGCTAGAGTGGCGCTGATTTCCGCAATCAGCTCTTTCTTTCTGCCGAAACTGTTGGAGCGGGACAGATCGATCAGCAGAAAGATGTTCATCTCCCGCTCTTCAACAAACTGCTTGACAAAAGCCTTGTTATAACGGGCAGTGACATTCCAGTCAATAACCCGGACATCATCCCCTGGAATATACTGGCGAATGCTGTCAAACTCCATGCCTTTGCCGCGAAAGCCTGAGTGGTACTCACCGGAAAAGATCTCCTCCACCAGTTTATTGGTTCTGATCTCAATCCGGCGGATTTTCTGAGTCAGTTCACGGGAACGCATCCCTAATCACCTCCTGCAGGAGCACTACGGCAAGTGAACCTGTTCCAGTATTTCGGCAATCAGGTCTTCAGGAGTGAGTTCCTCTGCTTCTGCCTCATATGACAGCAGTATCCGATGCCGGAGGACATCATAAGCCACAGCTTTGACATCGTCAGGAACTGCGTAATCCCGTCCCATGAGAAATGCCCTGCATTTAGCAGCTTTTATTAAGTTGATTGACGCCCGGGGTGAAGCTCCGCAGGTAATGTATGGTGAAGGCTCCCTAGTTTTAAAGACAATATCCAGCACATAGTTTTCGATTTTTTCATCAAGATAAATGCTGTCCACACACGACCTGATCGTAAAAATGTCTTCCTTGGTGATAACCGCACTGATCCCGGAAGGGGGTGCCTGGCTTAAGCTATACTGCTGAATGATTTTCTGCTCTTCTTCTCTGGTAGGATATTGAATTTTCAGCTTCAGCATGAACCGATCCTGCTGCGCCTCAGGCAGCGGATAGGTACCCTGCTGTTCCAGGGGGTTCTGGGTGGCAATCACCAGAAACGGCTCCTCCAGCTGATAAGTTACATCGCCGATGGACACCTGTTTTTCCTGCATTGCCTCAAGGAGTGCCGACTGCACCTTGGCTGGTGCCCGGTTGATCTCATCCGCCAGGATCAGGTGGCTGAAAATAGGACCTTTCTTAATCATAAATTCGCCAGTCTTCTGGTTATAGATTTCAGTGCCGATAATATCCGCTGGCAGCAGATCAGGAGTAAACTGAATGCGCTTAAAATCTAAACCTACTGCTTGAGCCACAGTGCCTGCGGTCAGGGATTTCGCCAGTCCCGGCACTCCTTCCAGCAAAATGTGACCTCCGGTCAAAAGACCGATCAGAATCCCGTTGACCATATATTCCTGGCCGATGATCACTCTGCTGATTTCCTGTTTCAGTTCAGCAATTACCTCTCTTTCCCGCTGATATCTCGGTGCAGTATACTGCATCTGCGTCATCGATCCTGCCTCCCAATAGTCTGATTCTTGTCCTATTCTATATATATTAGGCAGCAGCGCTCCAAATCTTACCGTAGTAAGACCCTGGCAGGCAGCAGTTCTCGCCGCACCACCCGGTAATGAGGTTTTTCTGCTCTCCGATATTTTTCACTGTGGTGCACCGGACGAACGCCCTGCCTGTAGTATTGTTCAAGATAATTCCTTAATTCCAGCAGTTGCTCACTGCCAAGGGCATGCTTCACTGTTTCCAGATACTCGTCCATCAGCTCTTGAAAATCCCCTCTTGTGCCCAGAACCAGAGCTGATCTGCGAAAGATGTCAAACAGCTCCTCTTTTGACAGGCCGTGGTATTTCCAGCCGGCAATGTTCACCCTGCAGTATAAATCTGAGATCGGCTCATAAACTGGGATGTCTGCAGGTTCAACCCCATCAAATTCAGCAAAAAGATATTGACGGGCCTTGTCAATATCTGTGAGCAAGTGCTCCGCTCCATATGCCGCCTGATAGCACAGCTTCACAATATCCTGCGGTTCCATGGAGGGATGATTTTTCAGCTGTTCTAAAAGATAGTGGTTCATATAAATTCGCCCACTGCAACTCTTGGAATTCCAGTGGGCGGCCTCCTTTACGTTTAATTGCGTCCTGCTTCAGCAGTGTATTTTCTCAAAGCAATAACCAAAATTGGAATTAGAATTATGTGCACCACAATTCCAGGTACAGCATTGATAAATGCTCCAGATAAAAATGCAGCCCAGCTGAACTGGGAATGGCCGAGACCATAGAGAATCACCCTGACCGCACCCCAGACAATTCGTCCGGCCAGCATGGCGCTGATCAGCGATACATAAACATAGGAATTTTTCTTAGGAAGATACCGGTCAAGCAGTCCCGCAGTCATACCGTAGGCTGCCAGCTCAAAGGACATGGCAATGCCGGTCGGCATAATTGGCGGCATGCCAAAGAGCAGATAGCGCAGGGGTGGAGCGATCAGCCCAACCGCTAAAGCCCACCAAGGTCCGCAAAAGTATCCTGCCAGCAGAGCAGGAATGTGCATTGGACCTAGGGCAGTGCCGATTTGAGGGATTTGTCCCGTAAGAAACGGGAGCACCATTGCCATTGCGAGAAATACTGCTGCCATAACCATTCGATTTAAGCTACTGTTTTTCGATGGCATCACAAACACCTCATTTCACGTCATGATCTCATCGCCTTGAACGATTGTGACGCCTTCATGGCATCGCTGTTATTTAATTATGTATATGTAATCAGTGGAGCTCCTTCAGGCGCTCCACTGCTGCTTTAACCATTTCGCCCATAGTAAGCTGCTGAACACCGATCACCTGATTGTTGCACTGGCTGACAGGAAGCAGCAGCTTGATCGCTCTGCTCTGCCCAATAGCAACTGCCATCTCCGGTGTCACTTCGCCAAGCAGCGAATCGGCAGCAAGAATACCGATTGGTCCGATTATCACATCTGCATCCCTACAGACAACCTTGACAGGATTTTCACCGGTTGCTCCTAAGGACGCGCCAGCCTTCAGCATCGCACTGGTGGCGATGCTGTTGGTGCCAACTGCATAAAGCTCACAGGGAATCTTTTCTTTGATGATCGCTTCGACAATCAACTGCCCCAGCCTGCCGCCCTGGCCATCGATCACTACCACTTTCACTGTTACCACCACCGTGTTCATCAAAAAAGGTCACTGTTTACAGTATAAACTGTTTGTCCTAGATTCTCAACAGCTGACAAACAGGGTTACCGGCTCTGACCTTGACTGGCAGCAACAGTGCCAATTTGTGTACCTGGAGTATACACTCCATCGATGAACAAACCATCCGCTTCTGTCCCTGTGCTGCTGCCGCCTTGATAAACAACATATTCTTTGTCTGCTTGGATCTGCGGTGTGGATACCACCAAAGACTGATAGGGTTTGCTGGATTTAAATGTGATGATCGGTGCCAAATCATCAGCGGAAGCCAGATGTACAAGCTCATGAGCAGGGAAATTGTTGAATGTAATGGCTATTGTTTTTTGGCTTGAGCCAGGACTTGGTGCCATTGCCATTCCCGCACTGCCAGCTGCTACAAGCAGCCCTCCCTCAATCACAAAATGCCCATTGTAATCTAGAGCGGCATTGCCGCGCCCGGTTGGTCCATGCACAATCACAGTGCCACCAGTCATAGTGATGTCGCCGTTGCAGTCAATGCCATCTCCCTCAGCACTGACAAAGATATAGCCGCCAGTGATGATTAGGCTGACTGCCGCTCCATCCACTCCCCCGGCAGCATTGATGCCATCATCCCGCGCTCCAGCAATCCGAATCGTCCCTCCATTGATGGCAATTGTGGCGCTTTCCAGACCTTCGTAACAGCGCTCAATAACTATCTGCCCACCATTAATTGTGAGGCTGGAATCAGCATGCACCGCATCATCCGCTGAATCAATAGTTATGCTGCCGCCGTCGATAGCGATTTCCCTGCCCGCCTTTAAACCATCAGCACTAGCAGAGCTGATGGTTATCGCACCGCCTTTGATATACAGATCAGCTGCGGCCTGGATGCCATCTAATTGGGCGGAAATATCGATAGTACCAGCTTCGATGTAGATCAAGCCTCTAGTGGGATCAGAATCATTGTTCGACTGCATTCCGTCCTGCTGAGCGGAGATGGTGATCTGTCCCCCTTTAACAGCAATCAGATCCCGACCTTTAATCCCATCACCAACCGCGGTAACCTGAATTGTACCGGACACTATCTTTAAATCGTCTTTACTAACGATACCATGGCGGTAATTGCCGCTGACAATCAATGTGCCAGTACCATTGATGGTAAGATCATCTTTACTAAATACTGCTGCATTCACGTCCTCTGCTGCCAGCTCACTGGTTGATGCTGAGCTGTCTGCAATCCTGTTTACCGTTCCCGGAGCTAGCGTTAAAATCACCTTATCGGCATTGTTCACATAAAGCGCGGCCGCTCCAGATGAGGTTAAATCGACACCGTTTAAGACAAGCTGCACATCATCCTTGTCCCCAGCATCAACAATCAGCTGACCATTGGGTAATGATCCCTGAATAAGATAGGTACCGCTAGCAGTGATCCGCACAGCATTGCCACTGATCTGCACTCCGGACCCAGCGGCGCTGATCCCCTCTGAACTGAGCTGGATCTTTACTGCTTTAGCAGCACTGTAGCTGGCATCGAGGTCCTTCTTAGTAAAGTTCACTACTGGATCAGCTGCAGCACCAGCAAAAACGGTAAATAAAAGGAGCGCTGCTGCCAAAAGCAGCTTAAACGCCCTTCTCACCAACGGTAACGGTTGTAACATCACCCAAACCACCCTTCCGGAAATTGCTGAAACTAGCTACTTCTGCTTCCCAGCTTGAATCCTCTCCTCTGCCATCTGGTCAGCGGCTCTACTGGTGGAAATGTTGTCCCGTTTAGCAATTTCAATTATTTTAGCAACGCTGTCATAAATTGCAGCAGCTTTCTCCATAGCATTGTCCCGGTTGTAGCCGCGGAGTTCCTCGTAGACATTGATCACCCCGCCGCTGTTGATCACATAGTCAGGAACGTAAAGAATCTCCCTTTCCATCAACCGATCCCCAAAGGAACCGTCAGCGAGCTGGTTGTTGGCAGATCCGGCAACAATCCTGCACTTCAGCTCATCAACTGTTTGTTCATTGATCACCGCACCCATGGCACACGGTGCAAATACATCGCACGCCACACTGTAAATCTCCTCAGGAGCAGCCGCTGCAGCTCCAAATTTCTGGACAGCTGCTTGTACCCGAACAGGATCAATATCGGTAACAATGATTTCCGCGCCAGCCTCATGTAAGTGCTGACAGAGCTTATATCCCACAGCACCTAAGCCTTGGACAGCAACCACTCTGCCGTTGAGATCTTCACTGCCAAAGACTTCATTAACAGCTGCGAGGATACCACGGAAAACGCCAAAAGCGGTTATTGGCGATGGATCCCCGCTTTTTTCTGGAATGCCAACTACATAGTCGGTTACCTCGTGGATCCAGTTAATATCTTCCGGTGTAGTGTTCATATCCTGAGCAGTGATGTAGCGACCGTGGAGAGTGTTCACATACCTGCCGAAGGCGTGGAACAGCTCCCGGCTTTTAATTTTTTTCGGATCACCAATTATCACAGCCTTGCCGCCGCCGAGGTCTAAACCTGCCGCTGCACTTTTGTAAGTCATGCCCCGGGCTAAGCGGAGCACATCTTCAACCGCTTCCTCCTCTGAACGGTAGTTCCAGATCCGCAGTCCCCCTAGGGCAGGACCAAGAGTTGTATCATGGATGCAGATGATAGCTCGCAACCCAGAGGCGGCATCATGACAGAAAATTAACTGCTCATAATTGTCTGTTTCTAAGCGTTTGAATATCTGCATAGCAAATCCCCCACATCATAATTTGGTTAGTAAATTATTCTGCCTAGTTTTATTTTTACCTTTATAGTTTTTTATTTGCCTTTTCTTTATCTGTAATATTACAAAGATATTACAATTTTAATGCAGGATAAAACGCTGCAAGGGAGAACAGTATTCAGCTAAATACATTTAGACGATTTTCGCTATTATTTTACACCAAAACGGTCAACTTGCACATTCTTATTGAATAAAATACCTAAAATCGCAACGGAGGGTTGGATGATGCGCAGTGATGTGGTAAAAAAAGGGCTGGAGAGGGCCCCTCACCGCTCTTTATTCAAAGCAATGGGTTATACCGATGCTGAAATCGCAAGACCTTTAATCGGTATTGTCAATGCTCAAAACGAGATCGTCCCTGGTCATATCCATCTGGATCAGATTGTAGAGGCAGTTAAGGCTGGGGTCAGAATGCATGGAGGCACCCCGATTGAGTTTCCGGTAATTGCTGTCTGCGACGGAATTGCCATGGGGCATGTGGGAATGCACTACTCCCTCGCCAGCCGGGAATTGATTGCCGATTCAATTGAAATAATGGCAATGGCCCACGGGTTTGACGCCCTGGTGATGGTTCCCAACTGCGATAAAGTAGTTCCCGGGATGCTGATGGCTGCGGGACGCTTAAACATTCCCACTGTTGTGATGAGCGGCGGACCGATGCTTGCCGGCAGTAACGATCGTGATCGGATGAGCCTTTCCACTCTCTTCGAGGCAGTCGGTGCAGTTCAGGCAGGTACCATGAGTTTGGAAGAACTGCAGGCCTGTGAAGATACTGCCTGTCCCAGCTGCGGTTCCTGCTCCGGCATGTTCACAGCCAACAGCATGAACTGCTTAACTGAGGTCTTAGGCCTAGGACTGCCGGGAAACGGCACCATTCCAGCTGTTTACGCTGAAAGGATCCGTTTAGCCAAGGAAGCCGGCAAAGCGGTTATGGATTTATTGGCAGCAAACATCCGACCCCGAGATATCCTGACCCACGCAGCGTTTATCAATGCCCTTACTGTAGATATGGCCCTAGGCTGTTCCACCAACAGTCTGCTGCATCTACCGGCTGTAGCCTATGAAGTGGGCATCGAGCTTGATTTAGCCTTAGCTAACGAAATCAGTGCCCGCACACCAAATCTCTGCAAACTCAGCCCAGCAGGTCCTTACTACATCGAGGATCTCTATCGGGCCGGTGGTGTGCAGGCGGTGATGAAAGAACTGAGCAAAAAAGATTTGCTTAATCTTGATCTGATTACTGTCAGCGGGCGGACTGTAGGGGAAAATATTGCCCATGCCGAGAACCGCGATCCTGAAGTAATTCGACCAATAGACAATCCCCACAGCGAAACTGGCGGAATCGCTGTGTTAACCGGAAATCTTGCTCCAGGCGGCTGCGTGGTAAAGCGTTCTGCCGTTGCCCCCGAAATGCTGATCCATTCCGGACCGGCCAGGGTTTTTGACTCAGAAGAAGCAGCGAGCGAAGCAATCCTAGGAGGTAAGATTGCTAAAGGTGATGTTATTGTAATTCGGTACGAAGGACCCAAAGGCGGTCCAGGCATGCGGGAAATGCTGGCACCCACTGCAGCAGTCGCAGGAATGGGACTGGATAAAGATGTGGCTCTAATTACCGATGGGCGCTTCAGCGGTGCTACCCGCGGTGCATCGATCGGTCATGTTTCGCCGGAAGCAGCCGAAGGTGGTCCCATAGCATTAGTGCGGGACGGTGACTTGATCACAATTGATATCAATGCAGGCACCATTGAGCTGCAGGTAAGCGAGGAGGAATTGGAGCAGCGGAAGCAGGCTTGGCAGCCTCCTCAGCCTAAAATTCAGCATGGATATTTAGCCCGGTATGCCAAAATGGTCAGTTCAGCAAGATTCGGTGCAGTATTACGTGAGCGAGGTGATTAGATGCTGCTGACAGGAGCTGAAATTTTAATTGAGTGTTTACTGGAACAGCAGGTAGATACAATTTTTGGATATCCCGGCGGAGCGGTCCTCAATATCTATGATGCCCTGGCTAAATACTCGGATCGCATTACCCATTATCTGCCTTCCCATGAGCAGGGAGCAGCCCACGCTGCCGATGGCTATGCCAGATCAACCGGAAAGGTAGGCGTGTGCCTGGCTACTTCTGGCCCTGGTGCCACCAATCTCGTAACCGGCATTGCCACCGCCTATATGGACTCGGTACCTTTAGTTGCCATCACCGGCAACGTAGCCCTGTCGTTATTGGGCAAGGACAGCTTTCAAGAAGTTGACATCACCGGCATCACCATGCCGATAACCAAGCACAATTTTATCGTTAAGAATGTGGAAGAGCTGGCCTCAATCGTGCGGAAAGCCTTTTTTATAGCTCAGGATGGCAGACCGGGTCCAGTGCTGATCGATATTCCTAAAGATATTACTGCCCAAAAAGCAGAATACGTCAGAGCAGTGCCGCAGCCGATAGAACGCCATACCAAACATATTACTTCCGCTGCTGTTGAGAAAGCCCTCAGGATGCTGAAACAGAGCGAACGTCCCCTGATTTACGTTGGCGGCGGAGCGGTCCAATCGGATGCCCAAGCAGAGTTAGAGGAATTTGTCGACATCTTAAAGGCGCCGGTAGCGTCAAGTTTGATGGGACTAGGTGCCTTACCCAGCACCAACCCCTACTTCTGCGGCTTGATTGGAATGCACGGCACACGGACATCAAACTTAGCGGCCAGCAAATGCGATCTGTTAATCGCGATTGGCGCCCGGTTCAGCGATCGAGTAGTCAGCAATCCCAAGCGGTTTGCGCCTAACGCCAGTATTCTCCAAATTGACATCGATCCTGCCGAGATTAATAAGAATATCCAAACCCACGGTTATATTATCGGGGATGTGAAAATAGCTTTGCAGAAACTGCTGGAAGCAATGGCTGATGAGGAATTCAAGGATACATCCCCATGGCTGACGCAGATTAACGAGTGGCGGGAGAAGTACCCTTTAACCTACAGAGACGGTATTTTGCGGCCCCAATATATCGTGGAGCGGATCTGCGCCCTCACTAAAGGTGAGGCTTTAATTACAACTGAAGTTGGGCAAAACCAAATTTGGGCTGCCCAGTACTATCAGTTCAGCAGACCGCGAACCTTTATCTCCTCTGGCGGACTGGGAACGATGGGCTTTGGATTGGGAGCAGCAATTGGTGCTCAAATTGGCAATCCTGATAAAACGGTGATCAACATTGCTGGCGACGGCAGTTTCCGCATGAACTGCAATGAATTAGCCACCGCGGTGGAATACGAACTCCCGATTATAGTCGTGATCCTCAACAACCATGCCCTAGGCATGGTGAAGCAGTGGCAGGACTTGTTCTATGACAGAAGGTTCTCCCAATCGATCATTGAGCGCCAAACTGATTTTGTTAAGCTTGCAGAAGCCTATGGAGCAGTTGGGTTTAACTTAACTCGAAAAGAGGATGTCGACGAGGTTATTACCGCAGCTCTTGCAGCTAAGCGTCCTGTGGTAATTAACTGCGAAATCGATCCAGAAGATAAGGTATTTCCATTTATCCCTCCCGGAGCTGCTGTAGATGAGCTGATCATGGAGGTGAATCAATGAACCGCTATGTCATATCTGTGCTGGTAGATAACCATTCTGGAGTGTTGAGCCGGGTGGCCGGACCGTTCAGCCGCAGAGGCTACAATATCGACAGCATTTCTGTTGGTGAAACATTAGATCCGACCAAATCCCGCATGACCATTGTCGCCCATGGGGATGACGCAATTATTGAACAGATTACCAAGCAGCTCAGCAAACTGATTGATGTTCTCAAAGTAGCAATTCTGCCTGCGGAAAACTCAGTCTACCGCGAACTGGTGCTGATTAAAGTTAGGGCTGATGATCAAACCCGAGCAACTATCTCAGATGTGGTGGATGTTTTCCGAGCCAAAATTATCGATATCGCGCCCCAGTCAGTGACAGTTGAGATTACCGGCGATCGGCCTAAAATCCAGGCCTTAATCGACCTTTTGACACCCCATGGAATATTGGAGGTAGCCCGGACTGGACTGGTTGGACTGCACCGGGGCGATCAAAATATTTTAACACAGGAGGAAATAGAGAATGGCAAAGCTGTATTATGAACAGGATTGTGATTTAAATCTGCTCAAGGATAAAACTGTTGCTGTGATCGGCTATGGTTCCCAAGGCCATGCCCATGCGCTGAATCTGCATGAATCAGGAGTAAACGTTATTGTTGGCTTATACGAAGGCAGCAAGTCTTGGAAAGCTGCGGAAGACGCAGGCTTAAAGGTGATGGTTACTGCTGAAGCAGCTCAAGCAGCAGATATTATCATGCTGCTGGTTAATGATGAAAAGCAGGCTGCCCTTTACCAAACCAGTATTGCACCATACCTCACCCCAGGAAAGTCCCTAGCCTTTGCCCATGGATTCAACATCCATTACGGCCAAATTGTACCGCCGGAGTTTGTAAATGTCTTTATGGTAGCTCCTAAGGGACCCGGCCATACCGTCCGCAGCCAGTACTTGGCAGGCAGAGGCGTGCCGTGCCTGATTGCGGTCTATCAAGAGGCTTCTGGAAACTGCAAAGATCTTGCCCTGGCATATGCAGCTGGAATCGGCGGTGCCCGCGCTGGGATCTTGGAAACTACCTTTAAAGAAGAAACTGAAACCGACCTCTTCGGCGAGCAGGCTGTTTTGTGCGGCGGTGTTACCGCATTAATCAAAGCTGGTTTTGAAGTGCTGGTTGAGGCAGGCTATCAGCCTGAAAGCGCTTATTTTGAATGTCTCCATGAGCTGAAACTGATTGTTGACTTGATTTATGAAGGCGGTCTATCCTACATGCGCTATTCCATCAGTGACACCGCTGAATACGGCGATTACCAAGTCGGACGGCGGATTATCACTGAGGAAACCAAAAACGAAATGCGCAAAGTGCTGAAGGAAGTACAGGAAGGAACTTTTGCCCGCAATTGGCTGTTAGAAAACCAAGTCGGACGGCCAGAGTTTAACAAAATGCGGGAGATTGAAGCGGCTCATCCAATTGAGAAAGTAGGTAAAGAGCTCAGAAAGATGATGAGCTGGCTGAAGTGAGGGGTTAAATATGGCTGCTGTGATAAAAATCTTTGATACCACGCTCCGGGATGGAGAGCAGTCGCCTGGATGCAGCATGAACCTGCAGGAAAAGCTGGAGATGGCAAAGCAGCTGGAACGGCTGCGGGTCGATACTATTGAAGCCGGTTTCGCTGCTGCCTCTCCCGGCGATCTGCTGGCAATTCAGGCTGTGGCTAGAGAAATCCAGGATTGTCAAGTTGCAAGTCTAGCCCGGGCTTTGACCAAAGATATTGACGCTGCCTGGGAAGCTGTTCGGGAAGCTGCAAGTCCTAGGATCCATACATTCATCGCCACTTCTGACATCCACATGCAGTACAAACTGCGCAAGTCTCCTGAACAGGTATTGGAGCAGGCAGTGGAAATGGTGAAATATGCTAAAAAGTACTGCTCTGATGTGCAGTTTTCCGCGGAGGATGCCACCAGAAGCAATCCGGAGTTTCTCTACCGCGTAATCGAAGCGGTGATTAAAGCTGGCGCCACTGTGATCAATATTCCTGATACAGTAGGCTATATCACGCCGTGGGAGTTTACCGATTTGATCACCAACTTGTTCGAAAAGGTTCCCAACATCGATCAAGTTGATGTAGCGGTGCACTGCCACAACGACCTAGGTCTGGCGGTTGCCAACTCCCTGGCAGCGGTCGGGGCTGGGGTCAATCAGATTGAATGCACCATCAACGGCATTGGAGAGCGGGCTGGCAATGCCGCTTTAGAAGAAATAGTGATGGGGTTAGTGGTCCGCCGTGACTTTTATAATGTGGATACGAAAATCGACACTACCCAGATTTACCGCACCAGCCGCTTGTTAAGTTCGATTACCGGTGTGACTGTCCAGCCAAATAAAGCGATTGTTGGGGCGAACGCCTTTGCCCATGAATCGGGAATTCATCAGCACGGTGTGCTGGCTAATAAGAGTACCTATGAAATTATGACTCCTGCATCCATCGGTTTAGCAGAAAACAAGATGGTGTTGGGTAAACATTCAGGACGCCATGCCTTTGAAGACCGCTTAATCAGCCTTGGCTATGAACTGACCAAAGAGCAATTGGACACAGCCTTTGAGCAGTTTAAGCGACTTGCTGATAAAAAAAAGGTAGTTACTGATTTAGATATTGAAGCTTTAGTGCAACAAAAAACCTTTAACATCCCGGAAACATACAGGCTCAAGCGTTTTGTAATCAACAGCGGCAGCACCATCACCGCTACTGCTACAGTCTATTTGGAAACCCTTGAGTTTCCCAAAGAAGCGGTATCCACTGGCGATGGTCCCATCGATGCAGCTTTCAAAGCGATTGACCAAATTGTCGGGATCGAATTTGAGCTGGATACCTTTACAATTAATGCAGTATCAGAGGGCAAGGATGCTCAAGGGGAGGTAATCGTCAAGATTGCCAAGGATGGCAAGCTGTACACTGGGCGTGGATTAAGCACTGACATCATCGAGTCAAGTATCAAAGCCTATCTGAATGCCATCAATAAAATGCTTGATGAACTACGCTATACAAAGAGGATTGATGCCGATGACTAACAGCTTAAAACGAATTCAGATCTTTGATTCCACCTTACGGGATGGTGCTCAAGCAGAAGGGATTTCCTTTTCCGTTGCAGATAAACTGAAAATTGTTGCTGTCCTTGATCAGCTGGGGGTCAGCTATATTGAGGCGGGAAACCCAGGCTCTAATCCGAAGGATCTAGAGTTTTTTGCCAGGGTGAACGAGCTGGAACTGAAAAACGCCAAGCTGACCGCTTTCGGCGCTACCAGGCGAAAGCACACCCCTGCCAGGGATGACCGCAATGTGAAATCCCTGCTGACAGCCAATACACCAACCGTCACTATCTTCGGTAAAAGCTGGGATTTCCACGTCACCGATATTCTCCAGACTACCCTTGAGGAAAACCTTAATATGATCCGGGAAACCCTCCAGTTTTTCAAGGAGCATGGTAAGGAAGTAATCTATGATGCGGAGCATTTCTTTGACGGCTATAAGCACAATCCTGAGTATGCGCTCCAGACCCTGAGAGCGGCTGTTGAAGGCGGCGCTTCCGTGCTGGTCCTCTGCGACACCAACGGGGGCGCTTTTCCCAACGAGGTTTATGAAATCACCAAGCTTGTAGTTGAGGAGTTTGCCAGCGATGAGGTTGCGGTTGGCATTCATGCCCACAATGATGGCGGCATGGCTGTTGCCAATTCCCTTATGGCAGTGCAGGCTGGTGCGGTTCATGTGCAGGGTACGGTTAATGGTTTTGGTGAGCGCTGCGGTAATGCCAATCTGTGCACAATCATACCCAACCTACAGCTTAAGGCTGGGTATGCCTGTATTCCCCCGGAACAGATGAAACGGCTGACCGTTACTGCCCGCACAATTGCTGAAATCGCTAATGTGCAGTTTAACGAACGGGATCCCTATGTCGGCAAGAGCGCCTTTGCCCACAAGGCGGGAATGCACATCGATGGGGTAAACAAGGCTGCAAGTTCCTTTGAACACATTGCCCCAGAGTTGGTTGGCAATGAGCGCCGCTTGCTGATGTCAGAAGTAGCGGGCCGCAGTACAATTCTCGCTAAACTGCAGGCAGTAGATCCTACTTTAACTAAGGATTCTGTCGAAACTGAACAGCTGATCAATAAGCTAAAAGAATTAGAACACGAAGGTTATCAATTTGAAGGAGCGGAAAGCAGCTTCAGACTGCTGGTCCGCAAACACCTTGGCAAATATCGGCCCTTTTTCAATCTGATCTATTTCAAAATTATTGGGGACAGCAACATCAACGGCAGCTGCAGCTCCAGTGCCATGGTAAAGCTTGAGGTAGATGGGCAGGAAGAAATCACTGCAGCAGATGGTGCCGGACCGGTTCACGCACTGGATCGGGCGCTGCGCAAGGCTCTGGAAGTGTTCTATCCGGAACTGAAAAAGGTTCACCTCACTGACTATAAGGTGCGGGTTCTAGACACTAAGACTGCTACTGCGTCCAAGGTGCGGGTCCTGATCGAATCGACAGACGGCACAGATTCCTGGACTACTGTCGGTGTTTCCACAGATATTATTGAAGCAAGCTGGATTGCTTTAGTAGATTCCATGGAGCACAAGCTGCTCAAAGATATGGAAGAGAAGATGCGCATTTATCTGTAATGCAGGGAGGTATTTTTATGGCAATGACCATGACCCAGAAGATCTTAGCTGCCCATGCAGGCCTTGACGAAGTCAAGGCCGGTCAGTTAATTATGGCTGATGTTGATTTAGTGCTCGGCAATGATATTACAACACCGGTCGCTGTAAATGAATTCCGCAAAAACGGCTTTGAGCAAGTCTTTGACAAACAAAAAATCGCAATTGTGCCAGATCATTTTACACCCAACAAAGATATAAAGGCTGCCGAGCAGTGCAAGTTCATTAGAGAGTTCGCCTATGAGCAGGAAATAGAAAATTATTTCGAAGTTGGGGAAATGGGAATCGAGCATGCGTTAATACCAGAACAAGGCCTGGCGGTTCCTGGGGATGTCATTATCGGTGCTGATTCCCATACCTGCACTTATGGCGCCCTGGGAGCGTTTTCAACGGGAATCGGCAGTACCGATATGGCTGCGGCCATGGCTACAGGAAAAACCTGGTTTAAAGTGCCTGGGGCAATTAAGTTTACCCTCACCGGCAGACCGGGAAAATGGGTCAGCGGCAAGGATATTATCCTCCATATTATCGGGATGATCGGCGTGGATGGCGCTTTGTACCGCTCTATGGAGTTTGTTGGTGACGGAATAGCCCACTTATCCATGGATTCCCGCTTTACTATGGCTAATATGGCAATTGAAGCTGGGGCTAAAAACGGCATTTTCCTGGTGGATGATCAGACGCTGGCTTATGTTAAGGAACACTCGACTAAACCATACACGGTGTATGAACCGGACCCGGATGCGGAGTATGAAGCAGAGTATACCATTGATTTAAGTAAAATCCGGCCCACAGTTGCCTTCCCCCACCTGCCGGAAAACACCCGCACTATTGATGAGGTTGGCAGTATCAAAATTGACCAGGTTGTGATTGGCTCCTGCACCAATGGGCGCATTGAAGACATTAGGGTTGCGGCAAGTATCCTTAAAGGCAGGAAAGTGGCCAACGGTGTCCGGGTAATTGTGTTCCCTGCAACACAGAAAATCTACCTCCAAGCGCTGCGGGAAGGACTGATCGAACAATTGATTGAAGCAGGAGCGGTAGTAAGCACTCCTACCTGCGGACCCTGCTTAGGAGGACATATGGGTATTCTTGCCAGCGGCGAGCGGGCAGTAGCAACCACCAACCGCAATTTTGTCGGCCGCATGGGACATCCAGAATCGGAAGTATATCTGGCCAGCCCGGCAGTGGCTGCCGCTTCTGCCCTGACCGGCAGGATCAGCAATCCGGAAGATATCGCAGATTAGGAGGGAGTGAAGCAGATGCAGGTACAAGGAACAGTTTTTAAGTACGGCGACAACGTGGATACTGATGTTATTATTCCAGCTCGGTATTTAAATACTTCTGATCCGAAAGAACTGGCTCAGCACTGCATGGAGGATATTGATCGCGATTTTGTCAGCAGAGTGCAGCCAGGGGATATTATTGTAGCGGGTAAGAACTTCGGCTGCGGTTCATCCCGGGAGCACGCTCCCCTTGCAATTAAAGCAGCCGGCGTTTCGGTGGTGATTGCTGCTACTTTTGCCCGGATTTTTTACCGCAATGCAATTAACATCGGACTGCCAATTTTAGAGTGTCCGGAAGCAGTTGAAAGAATTGAAGCAGGTGACGAGCTCGCAGTAGATTTTACTTCCGGTGTCATCACTAATCTGACCCGCAATGAAAGCTACCAAGGGCAGCCGTTTCCTAAGTTTATGCAGGATTTAATAGCAGCCGGAGGTTTATTGAGTTATATCAAAAAGCAGAAGGGGTAGACATCAATGAAGTTTGTGATTGCAACATTACCTGGTGATGGAATCGGGCCTGAAATAACTGAACAGGCCTGTGCTGTCTTAAACAAAGTAGGTCAGCTGTATGGCCACAGCTTTGAGTTTAAAGAGTATTTAGTCGGCGGCGCTGCTATTGACAAGGTCGGTGAACCTCTGCCGGCTGAAACATTAGCAGGCTGCCTGGCCAGCGATTCGGTACTGCTGGGGGCTGTCGGGGGACCGAAATGGGATAATTTAACCGGCGATATCCGTCCCGAACAAGCTCTGCTGGGATTAAGAGGCGAACTGGGCCTCTATGCTAATCTGCGCCCCGCGGTGTTATACGAAGCTCTGCGGGATGCATGCCTCCTGAGACCTGATTTGATTGGGGATGGTATCGACATCATGGTTGTGCGGGAGTTAACCGGCGGAATTTATTTTGGTGACAGCGGTCGCCGGCAGGGACCTAATGGCGAAGAAGCTTATGATACCGAATTGTACAGCGAAATGGAGGTTGAGCGGATTGCCCGCACAGCCTTTGAGATTGCCATGAAGCGAAATAAGCGGGTTACCAATGTAGATAAGGCCAATGTTTTGGAAAGTTCCCGCCTGTGGCGGTCAGTGGTGCTGAGGGTTGCCGAGGATTACCCTGAGGTTGAATTAAATCACTTATATGTAGACAATGCCTCGATGCAGTTAATCCGTGATCCCCATCAGTTTGATGTGATTGTGACCACTAACATGTTTGGAGATATTCTTTCCGATGAGGCGAGCATGATTACCGGTTCCATCGGGATGCTTCCCTCTGCCAGCCTGGGCGAAGGCAGATTTGGAATGTATGAACCGATTCACGGTTCAGCACCGGATATTGCCGGCCTAGACAAGGCCAATCCGATCGCCACCATCCTCTCTGCAGCAATGATGCTCAGATACTCCTTTGATTTAGAGGCGGAAGCTCAAGCTGTTGAGAATGCTGTGATCCAGGTGCTTGATGCCGGCTACCGGACAGGAGATATTTTTAGTCCCGGGATGAAGCTGGTTAGCTGTAAGGAAATGGGTACTTTAATAGCAGAGGCGCTTAAATAAAGCGGCTGACAAAAATATAGAGCGGGACAACTGATTGGTGGACACGTGAGGTCTTTATATATACTTAAGGCATGCACTTCTTTACCCACCCAAGGGAAGGAGGATCCCAAGGAGGTCGGAAAATGTTGTCCCGCTCTATTTGACAATATATGAGGTTTTCCGACATCGTATGTATTGATACAATTCGACATAAGCCCCCAATTTCCTCCCGTTGACAGACTTTTTTTTCATCAACTACATTTCAAATAACGCAAGATATGAAAAAAGGCCTGTGCCTCAGGCCTTTTTGTCTATAGGAAAATTGAATGTATAAGCCTTTTTAATGGTTTTCCGCACTTCCCAATGACATTCCATCCCCTGAGGAAAAGCAACCAGCAACCCACCTGTCAGATGGGTTTGCTCTCCATTCGCTGTAACGATTACATCTCCTTCAAAGATATAAGCAGTTTCCTGTTCAGGATAATGCCAGGGAAATGAACTTGGCTCACACTCCCATCTAGCCCACTGATCAATACCAAGCTTCTTTGCTTCTTCCAGATCCATTGGTTTTACCACAATCCTGTCCATCCAGAACCCTCCTTTGCAGCAAAAAATCAACATCATCTATAATATATCATAATCCTCTCCACGGCGGCAAAGCCTAAATAATTGCAGGTAAAATCCATGTTTTCTCGAACAATATGATAACTCAGTTTCATTTTTTTAGGAGGCAGATTGATG
The DNA here is from genome assembly GCA_012521805.1 of Bacillota bacterium. Lineage (GTDB taxonomy): Bacteria > Bacillota > Limnochordia > Darwinibacteriales > DTU012 > DTU012. Next base: position 1,535 of record JAAYLQ010000014.1, on the reverse strand, counting down.
AGAGCATATGAAAGACTGATTAAGTATACCCAGTTTGCGGCAGCATCCGATAGTACAAGCGACAGCTGTCCCAGCACTCTAGAGCAGCTGGAGTTTGGCCGCGCTTTAGTCGCAGAAATGCTTGAATTGGGGATGAAAGATGCCCACCTAGATGAAAACGGCTATGTGTTCGGGACAATCGAAGCCAATATTGACAACTGGGATGGTCCTGTAATCGGTTTTATCGCCCATATGGACGTAGTCCGGGATGTTCCCTATGAAAAGATTAAAGCCAGGGTAGTGGAAAATTACAATGGCGGCGACATCCTTCTCAACACTGAACTGAATATCGTGCTGAGTCCAGAGGAATACCCTGTCCTGGAGCACTATGTGGGCAAAGATCTGGTAGTCACTGACGGAACCACCCTTTTAGGAGCAGATAACCGAGCTGGGATTGCAGAAATTTTAACAATGGCTGAAATTCTCCTGACCAACCCAGATATTAAACACGGCACGATCAAGATAGCCTTCACACCTGATGAGGAAATCGGCAGAGGTGCGGATCGCTTTGATGTTGAGAAGTTCGGTGCAGATTTTGCCTACACTGTCGACGGCGGGGCCTTTGGTGAAGTGGAATACGAAACTTTCAATGCAGCTACAGCCAGGGTGATAGTTACAGGCAGAAACATTCATCCTGGAACAGCAAAGAACAAGATGAAAAATGCTTCCTTAATTGCTATGGAGTTCAACAGCCTGCTGCCGGCTGTGGAGAGGCCGGAGCACACCGAAGGCTATGAGGGCTTCTATCACCTGATTGAAATGAAAGGGGTTGTTGAAGAAGCTTCCCTGACATATATTATCAGGGATCACGACAGGGAGAAGTTTGAAGGGAAAAAAGAGCAGCTGCAGCGCACTGCTGACTGGTTAAATGCTAAGTACGGTCCCGACACAGTAACACTGGAAATAACCGATACCTACTACAACATGGCTGAGCAGATTAAGCCCCACTGGCACTTAATTGAAACGGCCTATGCAGCTGTCCGGGAAGTTGGCGGTGAGCCCTACAGCATCCCAATTCGGGGAGGCACAGACGGCGCCCGTTTATCATTTATGGGACTCCCCTGCCCCAATTTGGGAACCGGCAGCCACAATCACCACTCAAAATTTGAATTTGCCTGTGTGCAAGCTATGGATGACTGCACCGCTGTCCTGGTAAAGATCGCTGAGAAGTATGGTCAGCTCGGCAAAGTTAAACAAAAGGATTAAGAATTTGGTGATAACATGAGTCGTTTGAAAGATAAAATTGTCCTGATCACTGGTGCATCCAGTGGATTAGGAGCGCAGATTGCCTTTCAGGCTGCTGAAAGACAGGCTGTTGTGGTTCTCACAGCCAGGCGCAGAGACCCCTTGGAAACAGCAGCCAAGCGCTGTCAAGAACTCTCGGGTAGAGCTGTTTATACATATCAGCTGGATGTAGGCAGCACCGAGCAGATATCCGAGGTAATGCAAAAAATTGCTGTTGAAGTTGGACCGGTCGATGTCTTAGTCAACAACGC
>JAAYLQ010000079.1 GCA_012521805.1 Bacillota bacterium | reverse complement strand
CGCTCCCGGATTCTGGCAAAAAATTCCTGTTCAGATAAGCCGTTTAAATCCTGGACGACCCGGTTATACGGCATGATCATCAGCTCAGAGGCAGGAAACAGGACAGAAAGGAAATAGTTAAACTCTTCATCGCCAGTAAAATTGGGATTTTCCTGGCGTTTCTTTAAAGCCACTCTTTGCGCAGCAGCACTGCGGTGATGACCGTCAGCGATATACAAATGGGGAACAGCCGCAAACAGCTCTTTAAGTTGGGCAATTACCTCTTCTTGATCAATTACCCAGCAGATCTGCTCCACATCATAGGCAGTGAACTGGTAAACTGGTGCGTGAGTATCAATCCAGTGATCAATTATTGCCTTGATTTGCTCATGATCTGGGTAGGTCTGGAGAATCGGACCAGTGTGAGCACTGAGGGCTTCAACGTGGTTGACCCGGTCAATTTCTTTTTCCGGACGGGTAAACTCGTGTTTTTTTATAACATCGTTTATGTAATCATCAACAGAGGTGCAGCAGACTAAGCCGGTTTGACTGCGGCCGTCCATGATCTGCCGGTAGATATACAGACACTCTTTTTGATCCATAATATACTGCTTGTCCGCAAGCATCTGCTGCAGGATAGTGCTGGCTTTTTCATAGACTTGGGGTTGATAGGGATCGATTGGATCGGGAAAGTTGATTTCCGGCCGATCGATTCGCAGAAAAGAATAGGGATTGCCTGCGGTCATCTTTCTTGCTTCTGCTGTATTCATCACATCATAAGGCAGCGCAGCAATCAGATGGGCTAAATCAGGATTTGGTCTTATTGCGCGAAATGGTTTGATAACTGCCATGGTAATCCTCCTCTCTCAGTTGCTTTATTATATCATAGGATAATAATAAGTGGAAGATATTACCAAGCAGGAAACATAAAACAACAGCGTTATCCGCAAAGGATAACGCTGTTGTTAATTATGGATTACTGGGTGCGGTGTTCCTCAGGTTTATTGCCAACCGTTAGGGGGAGCAGCATTGTATCGTGGCCCCGTAAAATGGTGATCATAATTGTATCTCCAACCTTGAGCTCCGATATTATATCAAGGAGATCTTCCTGCCCAACAATGTCACGGTTGTTGATCTGGCGGATCACATCACCGGGTCGAATTCCTGCTTCCGCTGCTGGCGAATTAGAGACTACTCCGCTGATGAAGACGCCGTTTGTATCGGGCAGTCCGAAGTACTGCCGAATTTCTTCTGAAACATTGCCGTGATAAATCCCGATCCATGGTTCCGGCGGGAGGGCGACACCGCCAGTTTCAATTAACTCCTGCAGTACTTCTTTGGCTACATTAATCGGAATTGCAAAGCCGATACCCTGGGCTTCAGCATGAACTGCAGTATTAATACCAATTACTTCACCTTCAATATTGAGCAGTGGCCCACCAGAGTTACCGCTGTTAATTGCCGCGTCGATCTGCATCAGATTTTTATAGATATGGCGGTTTCGGTCCGAACCAACTATCTCAATTTCCCGACCTTTAGCACTGAGCACCCCTACAGTTACTGTATGGTCAAATTGTTTGCCGTAGGGATTTCCAATGGCGATTACCCATTCACCCTGGCGGGTTTTATCAGAATCGCCTAATGGTACAGTGGGGAATGGTCCTTCATCTTCAATTTGGAGCACAGCTAAATCTAAGCGGGCATCTGAACCCAAAATTGTGGCAGTAAAGTCGCCGCTGATTTGGGGGGAAGTAACCGTTACAGTAATTTTTTGACCCTGCCCCGCATCTCCGACTACGTGCTGGTTGGTCAGGACAATGCCTTTTTCATCGATGATAAATCCACTGCCTTGGGTGATCCGCTCCCGGTAAGCTGGCTGCGGCTGCAGCCCCCAGATATCAAAACCGAAAAAGAAACTGAAAGGATCATAGCGCCAGTACCTTGGTGTTTGATCTGCTGCCGGCCAGACTACCTGAATATATACTGTAGCTGGGTTGGCAGCTTCAGCGATATCCGCAATTTGGTAGGGATTCCCAAGGGTGCTGAGCAGAGCCGCTGCTGAGCTCGAGCCGCTTTGGGTTGTTTGAGCAGCTGGCATTTCTGAACCATCTGAGGCCTGCTTGCCTTCATGGGCAGAGATGTAAACATTTGGAAGCTGGCTAACTGCAAACAACCCAACGATTAAGAGTAGTGTGATAACTACGGTCAAAGTAACCTGTCTGCGTTTCATATAACTCCTCCTCTTTCCCTGGTTATTTAATTAGCCTCTATTTTATTATATACGTCGATTTTTTTGCCAATCAAGGGGTATTAAAATCCAATTTTCCAATTAATAACAACAAGCGCCAGTCACAAAATTTAGTGACTGGCGCTGGAAAGTCTGCTTTTAAAACTCAATGTTGGTGATGCGTGTTACTTCAGGTATTGCTTTTAAGTCCGCTTCGATTTCCGCTGTGATCGGTTTATCGATGTTGATAATCATTAAAGCTGCTCCGCCCTGCTGTTTGCGGCCAACCTGCATCTCGCCAATATTGATTGATTTGCTGCCCAACACTTGACCTACCTTGCCGACAACACCGGGAGTATCTACATGCTCCACCAGTAACACACTGCCGAAGGGAGCTAGGTCAATATCGAAATCATCGATTGCCACAATTCGCGGACCGTATTCCCTAATGCAGGTGCCTTCCAAGGTAAATACTCCTTGATCAGTAGTGGCAACTGTTCTAATTAGGTTGGTATACACAGAGCCATTATCAAGGTATTTCTCGCCATAGCTGATACCATATTCCTTGGCGATAATGGGTGCATTCACATCATTGATGATAAAATCAACTCGCGGCTGTAAAAATCCTGCCAGCAGGCCGCGGGTAACTATTGAAGTTTCCAGAGTGGTGATTGGCCCGCTGTAGTGAACTTCCAGCATCTTTACAGATCCTTCCACTAATTTGGACACGAGTGTCCCCATGATCTTGGTCAACTGGTAATAATGGCTGACTTTTTCCAGGACCTCGCTGGAAACTGCCGGCAGATTGACACCATTGTGGACAGGTCTGCCCTGAGCGAAGTTTAATACTTCTTCACTAACGATAATCGCTACGTTTAACTGTGCTTCTTTGGTAGAGGCAGCAATATGGGGAGTAACAATTACATTGTCGAATTCGAGCAGATCGCGATTGACAGGTGGTTCAGATTCGAAGACGTCTAAAGCAGCACCGCCCACATGACCGATCTCAAGGTAGTGTTTCAGCGCTTCTTCATCAACAATTCCGCCTCGAGCACAGTTGACGATTAATACACCCTGTTTAGTGATTTTCAGGGATTCCATGTTCAGCAGTCCCTTAGTTTCCTGAGTGAGAGGAGTATGGATTGTGATGATATCCGCCTTTGCCAGCAGTTCGTTTAAGCTGACCTGATTAACCCGCAGCTTCTCAGCTTTCTCTTTGGTGAGAAACGGATCATAAGCAAGAACTGTCATATCAAAGGCTTTGGCCCGTTTAGCTACTTCTGAGCCGATTCTTCCAAAACCAATAACTCCTAAGGCTTTGCCTTTTAACTCCATGCCCTGAAAAGCTGTGCGATTCCACTCGCCGTTTTTAACAGAATTATTGGCTTGGCAGACCTTGCGTGCCAACGCCAGCATCATGGCAAAACTGTGTTCAGCTGTGGAAATCGTGTTGCCGGAAGGGGCATTTACCACAACAATGCCTCGTTTGGTTGCTGCGGGAACATCGATATTGTCAACTCCCACACCGGCTCTGGCGATGATTTTCAGCTTGGGCATCTTTTCCATCAGTTCTTCCGTTACCTTTGTGGCACTGCGCACCAGAAGTGCATGGTATGTATCTAAATCGGCAGTGTCATTAACATTTTGAATTACACATTCAATTTCACTGCTGTTTAATAGAGGTGCCAGGCCTTCTTCGCTGATTTTGTCTGAAACTAACACCCGAAACATGATTTCTCCCCTCTCCTAGCTTTATTGTACTATTGTACAATTATACCATGAGAAAGTAATCATGAAAAAGTAAATCCGGTAAGGTAAATGTAAATATGGTGAAAAAAATATTCATTTTGTATTTTTTATTTCTTCTTTCTGTGATATTATAATACAAAATTAGTTCTATCGGAGGGATTAACCGATGAAACGGACTTATAACTTCAACGCAGGACCATCCGCCCTGCCTTTCTCGGTACTGCAGGAGGTACAGGCAGAGCTGCTTGACTTTCGGGGTACAGGCATGTCAGTAATGGAACTCAGCCATAGAAGTAAAGATTATGATGCAGTACATAATCATGCGAAAGCTTTGCTCTATAAGTTAATGGCGATTCCGGAAAACTATGAGGTGCTGTTTCTCCAGGGAGGTGCCAGCCTCCAGTTTGCCATGATACCAATGAACTTGTTAAGCCAAGGCAAGACTGCAAACTACATCCTAACAGGCTCCTGGTCAGAAAAAGCTCTGAAGGAAGCAGAAAAGCTGGGCAATACCTTTATTGGCGGCAGCAGTGAGGACAAAAACTACAGCTATATTCCAGCTCTAGATCAGCTGCAGATTGAAAATGACCACGCTTATGTACATATTACATCAAATAATACGATTTTCGGCACCCAATGGCATCAGTTTCCCGACACCAATGGTGTCCCCTTAGTTGCTGATATGTCCAGCGATATCTTATCCAGACCTTTAGATGTGAGCAGGTTTGGTCTGATTTATGCTGGAGCACAGAAAAACCTGGGTCCAGCTGGGGTTACAGTGGTGATTATTAACCGAGATCTGCTGGCAAATATCCCGGAACAGCTGCCTACCATGCTCAAGTACAGCACCCATGCAGATTCAAACTCTCTGTACAACACTCCACCTACCTTTGCCATCTATATGCTCAGCAAGGTACTGGAGTGGGTTGACCAGAGCGGTGGTGTGGAAGCGATTGCAGAGCAGAATCAGGTTAAGGCAGAGATGCTTTACGATGCGATTGATCAAAGTAATGGCTTTTACTGCGGCCATGCGGAACAAGCTTCCCGTTCACTGATGAACGTTACCTTCACCTTGGCAGATAAAGAGCTGGAGGCAGAGTTCCTGCAGCAGGCCAAGGCTGAAGGCTTTGTGGGAATCAATGGACACCGTTCAGTAGGCGGGTGCCGCGCATCAATCTACAACGCGGTTCCAGTGGAAGCAGTGGAAGCGCTGCGGGATTTTATGCTTAAGTTTAAAGCCAAGAATTAACATAGGGGAGATGTCGGCTGCGGCATCTCTTTTTTAATGGTAAAAGCAGGGTTTTCAATAAATAACTAGAATGATTGTGATTGGATAAAGCTAAATTTTGGTTAAACTATTTACAACAAAGAGGAGG
>JAAYLQ010000078.1 GCA_012521805.1 Bacillota bacterium | reverse complement strand
CGTTTTTCGAGAAAATAATAATAATAAATTTATGGTGAAACTGAAATAGAAGATTTGTAAATTACAACATTAACACACTGCCGCAGTGTTCGAAGTATCTTGAGCCTACTTGAAAGGAAACCCTATTCATCACTAACTAAAACTACAAATAGAGATAAGGGCAAACGTTTCGAAAGGGACGGACGCAAAGCTACGGGTCTAAGGTCGTTGCATAACGATTATGATCGCCGGGCTGCCTCTTTATGAATAAGGCGCATAGCTGTAGTGCGGCGTTTTTTCATGGGGTTCTGTTTGCCCAGATGAAAGAAGGTTTTTTAATTGGTGAAAAAAGCAGATTGCAAAATCAATGAAGAGCTAGTAAACGCTCTACTGCAGATTGATTTCAGCTCTTATTTTCACAGCACCCGCGTTGAGAAACTTGCTGTCCAAATTGGCAGAGAGTTAAAGCTGAGCAGCGAAGAGTTATCGCTGCTGGGCATGGGAGCACTGCTCCACGATATCGGTAAGTTCAATATTCCTGAATCCATCCTGGAAAAGAAAACTCCCCTGACACCAGCTGAATGGGCAATCATTGAAGAGCATCCGGTGCATGGATATCGCTTTGCTAAGGCGATCGGCATGGATGATGCGATCTGCAGGATTATTCTGCACCATCATCTTTGGGCTAACGGGGCAGGCGGTTACCCTGCTTCTGAGGGGGTGGTTCCATGTCTGCTCACCCAGATAACTACTGTTGCGGATGTTGTTGATGCCATGACTCATGAGCGGCCCTACAGGCCGCCGCTGAGCATTGCTGACTGCATTGAACATCTTGAAGCTTACGCCGGTACAAAATACAATGCTGAGGTGGTTCAAGTCGCTAAACAAATACTGAACAAGCTAAGAACAATCCGCAGGGAGCTGTGCCTATAATGCTGCCCAGGAAGTTAGTTGAGTGCATTGAGGTAATGAGGGGATACTTAATTTAAATAGGCATATTAGGGGGTAGTCATCATGAAGGATGAGTTGTTAAAACCACCATCTTCAATCGGAAATGATGATAACGTAGTTATGCCTTCAGAAGCAGTCGAAGGGGGTGCCAACATCAGCACGCCGAAACGAGGGTCAGTGTTAGAAGGGCGCGTACGTGCTCTTTTGCATTTAAGAGGTTTTCAGACTGTAACCAACAAAAAAGTGCTCGATCATGAAATTGATGTTTGGGGAGAAGATGACAATCATCGTGTCGTGTTAGTAGAGTGTAAGGAATTCTATGATGGTATTCCTATATCCGCTAGTCACATACGTAATTTTTTCGGCAAGGTTTATGACATTGAGCATAATTATGGTGAAAATGTCTATCTAGCAATGTTTGTAAGTATTAGTGGATTTACTGATCCTGCACGTGCATTATGCGAGCGTTTAGGTATTTTCGCAGTGGATTATAATACTTTGGAACTGCTGGAGCAGAGTTTAGAGGAAATTGCACCTCGACATTCAACCTTAGAAGATCAAACTGTTATTGAGCTTCGTAAACAGCGCGATAAGTTAAGCGAAGAAATCTCAAAGAGAAATCTTGTCCGCAGATTAGCTCAACAGATAGAATATTATGAACGAACTCTGCAAACGAAAACCTTGCCAAGTTTCTTAGTGCCATCATCTATAAGCACTTCATTTTGGCTATCAAATGTAGAAGAAATTCCGTTTGTTGGTTTAAATGGGACATTTAAAGATTTCACTGTGCCAGCTTTTCCGTATATTGCGCATGTTATTTATGAGCAGCGCCGGATCTTCGGTCACAAAAGGCTGTGTGTCTCAACAGAGTATTTTGAGATGCAAAATGGAGTAATTCAAATTACAGGAACGAATTTAAGGGACATTTCTGCAGCACCAACGGAAGATGCACAACCACTAATGAAAGAACTTATCGGAAAACCAGTATTGACCCTTGATGAGTACGAGCTAGGCACTGTAGCTGATATCCTGATTTCCTATCGGAAGACCGGCTGGGCTGTAGAAGCAATTAAAGTGAGCAGCAGTAAATATTTTAAAGATAAGCTTACTCAGCCTGAATTTAGCATTCCTGGAGAAAGAATATCCCTTAAGGAAGGAATGTCATGGCAGCTTGTTGCTCATGTAAAAGTTGCATTAGAGCTTGCAAATCACCAATTCTAAAGCGAACAGCACAGAAAGAGAGTGTTCCCGTGAGTCCAGTATACCACTCCATTATGTTGAATAGTTAAACCGATACAGGCTTGACAAGTTATTGCAGGAGCGAACAGTGGCGGCACAGAATAGAACAGCAGTAGTGGTTGCCTGAATACTTCAGCGTGGAGGTAAGCGATAATGGCAGATCAGTACAGCAAACTTAGGCAGGAATGGCTTGAATTAGCACCATATTGGATTAAAGAATCCCGGGAAGGTGGAGATGTTGCCCGTAAGGGTCTGCTTGACGCGTATATGCTTTCTGTTTGTGGAGATGTTGCCGGTCTGCGGATCCTGGACTGCGGCTGTGGTGAAGGGCGGTTCTGCAGGATGCTTGCTGAGCGGGGAGCGCAGTATGTGCTAGGTGTAGATACCTGCGAACCGATGATTGCAGCTGCCCGGGAGCTTCAGTCAGATAACGATCAGTACATGGTAGGAGATGTCCAGAACCTGGACTTTCTTGCTGATCAAAGTTTTGACCTTGCCATCTCATATTTAAATCAGTGCGATCTGCCTGACTTTGAAGCCAATATCCGCGAGGTGTACCGCGTGCTTACCCAGGAGGGCAGGTTTATTGTTGCCAATTTACACCCAATGAGAACGGCTGAAGGCAGCTGGTACCGCGCTCCCGACGGCACAAAGCTGCATGTGATTCTTGATCACTATTTTGATGAAGGGGAGCGGCATTTTGTAATGAAGGGTGTTGAAATCACCAACTTCCACAGAAT
>JAAYLQ010000077.1 GCA_012521805.1 Bacillota bacterium | reverse complement strand
TGAACTGCATTTAGGGCAGCCCCTTTGCGGATTTGATCGCCTACAACCCAAATATTTAAACCGTTTTCTAAAGAGGTATCTTCCCTGATCCTTCCAACCCAGACTAAATCTTGTCCAGACGTATCAAGGGGCATAGGATATTCTTGTGCATCCAGATCATCCACTAGCTTTATTCCTGGTGCATTTTTAAGCAATTCTCGACAATCTTTGGCTGTCAATTTCATTTTGGTTTCAATATTTATTGATTCACAGTGAGAGCGCATGGTTGGTACTCGTACTGTGGTTGCTGTAATTTTCAGATCTGGATCGGCGAAAATTTTCTGCGTTTCCCGAATCATTTTCCATTCTTCTTTAGTATAGCCTTGTTCATCGGGAATATCTATTTGCGGGATTACATTGAACAGAATAGGATAATGTTTTGGCAATCCCTTTACCGGCAGTACCTCCGCTTCTATTTCTTCACCACGGGCATATGCTTGGGTTTGAGCTGTTAATTCGTCAATTGCAGCCTGACCAGCACCTGAAACAGCCTGGTAGGTGCTGACCACAACACGGCGAATTCCTACTGCGTCATAAATAGGTTTGAGTGCCAAGGCAAAAATAATAGTAGAACAGTTAGGATTAGCAATAATGCCCTGATGATTCTTTGCCGCCTCCATGTTTACTTCTGGCACGATCAGCGGCACATCGGGATTCATGCGAAAAGCACTCGAGTTGTCAATAACTGTACATCCAGCTTCAATCGCCACTGGAGCCCACTGCTTACTGGCATCACCGCCAGCGGCAAAAAAGGCAATATCTACATCTGTAAACTGGTCTGCAGAAACCGCTTCAATAACGTACTCTTGATTATTAAACTCTACTTTCCTACCTGCTGAACGAGGCGATGCTAGCAACTTCAGCGACTTAATCGGAAACTGTCTTTCAGCTAATATTTGGAGCATCTCTTGACCTACTGCTCCTGTTGCACCCAGAACTGCTACATTTACCGCTCTCACTGTACATCCTCCCTACTTTACTTGTCTTATACTTCTTTCAATTATTATCGGCTGCAGTTGTTGGTGCTGAGCCGCTTTGGCAATTGCCGGCACAAGCAAATTCATATCTGCAACCAATGAGTTAGGTTTCCTTTCCGGATTATCCTGACCGAATGGAACAAAATAGACATTTTTCGTATTTAGTAAAAACCCGATATTTTTGGCATTCATGCCTAACCCGTCGTTGGTCGATATCGCTAACAATAATGGTTTGTGATTGCGCAGATGCGCTTTTGCAGCCATTAATACTGCAGTATCTGTTATGGCATTGGCCAATTTAGCTGTGGTGTTACCAGTACAGGGGGCAATCACCATCACATCAAACAAATCTTTTGGTCCAATTGGTTCGGCATCTACAATATCAATTATAACAGGTTTGCCAGTTAATTGCTCAAATTTCTTTATAATATCGGCACCTCTGCCGAAACGTGTATCAGTATAAGCCACCGCATGAGAAGCTATAGGATACAGATCAGCACCAAGTGAAGTTAAAGCTTCGAGCTGGGGCCAAATTTCCTCATAGGTGCAGTGGCTGCCAGTCATCGCAAATCCTATCCGCAGATCTTTAAACTGCATTCCCTCCGCCTCCTTCTATCATTTCATGGAGCAATCGAGGAATGCAATCAGAGAGAATTTTTCCGGCGGTGATCGGTGCAACTTTACCCGGAAGCGAGAGGGCTAAAATAGCCTTAATCCC
>JAAYLQ010000076.1 GCA_012521805.1 Bacillota bacterium | reverse complement strand
TGCGATTTTATGATGGACGTACCCAAATGGAAGTTGCTGAAGAAATTGGTATTTCCCAAGCTCAGGTATCAAGATTAGAAAAAGCAGCCTTGAAGCACTTAAGGCGGTTTTTAGCAACATCTTAAAGGAGGTTAAACTATGAAAAGGGAGCAGATCCATTCGCGAATTGTGATCAGCTGTTTAATAGTTGTCCTGGCAATAATTATTTATTATTTTGGTGTCATAGCTGCTCAGCCCAGCGAAGTTCATGCTTATGCAAATAAGAATTTTGTGCGTCTGCATGTGCTGGCTAATAGCAACAGCCCTCACGATCAAGATCTTAAACTGACAGTTCGTGATGCGGTCCTCGCGGCTACAAACAACCTGTTTTCTGGTGTTGCTGAAAAAGAAGTAGCAGAGCAGTTGATCCTTGAACACTGGGAGCTAATTCAGGACACAGCCACCGCCGCAGTCCGGGCAGCCGGTTATGACTACGATATTCATCTGGAATATGATGTATTCCCATTTCCAGATCGCCAATATGGAGCGTTAGTTTTACCTGCCGGGGAATATACGGCGCTGAGAATCGTTATTGGTGAAGGTCGGGGGGATAATTGGTGGTGTGTGCTGTTTCCACCGCTCTGTTTCATCGAACCTGAACCAGAGCCAACTGCAGATTCGGTAATTTCCCTTGCCCCACATCTGGAGGAAGGGGATATCGAAATCCGTTCGCGATTTTGGGAACGGATTAGGAATACTAAAGCTGTACAGCGGCTAGAAGAATGGTGGGTAGCCAGTTTAGAGGTAGCAAATCACCTAGCACTTCCCCTCTTAAAATCTAAGTAGAACGCTAAAAGCTGTTCCGAAAGCTGGAACAGCTTTTTTCTAGTTTCGCATATATATACTGTAACAGCTGAGAAGGGGGATTGATCTGGATGTTTGTGAAAACTAGTGAACTGCGGCAGCTGGATGTAATCAACCTTGAAGATGGCAGAATTTTAGGCAATGTGTGTGATGTAGACCTAGATCCTGATACCGGTGATGTGCGTTTTCTGATTTTAGAGAGACCAGAGTATGGACTGCGCCGTTTTTTTAAACATGATGATCTGGAAATACCATGGGAAGATGTGGTGCTGATTGGAATTGACGTGGTCATTGTAAGATCGAAATTAGAGGCAACGCCAAAATACAGGGCATGGCAGAGATAGCAATATTCATGTATAATAAACTTAAATAAGTGATTTTGAGGTGAAATCATGCGCTGTCCGTTTTGTCTTCACAAAGAAAGTAAGGTACTTGACTCCCGTGCTACAGAGGAAGGTGCATCGATCCGCCGCCGACGGGAATGTATGAAATGCAGTCGGCGCTTTACTACATACGAACGTTTAGACGAAATTCCCTTTATGGTTGTTAAAAAAGATGGCCGCAGAGAGCCCTTTAACCGGAATAAGATTCTCAATGGTGTGCTACGGGCTTGTGAAAAACGCCCCATATCCATCGATGAGATTGAGCTTATGATTGATCAAATTGAAAGAGAAGTCCGCAACAACACTGAGCGAGAGATCTCATCTGAACAGATCGGAGAGCTGGTGATGGACCGTCTCAAAGCTCTTGATGAGGTTGCGTATGTAAGATTTGCGTCTGTTTACCGCCAGTTTAAGGACATCAACAGCTTTTTAAATGAACTTCAGCAGCTGTTAGAGGGTGAATAGTGATGTGGTTTTGTGCTCAATTAGGAAGCCTGGCCTTTTGGCAGGTAGAGAAGTGGAGTAGTTATGACTGGCTTTGTCATGGATTTACCACAAAGGACTGGGGAAATCTTGCTCTCCATGTGGGTGATATCCCAGAAAAGGTTTTGGCAAATCGCACAGAACTAGGTCTGCGCCTGGGGTTTCCCCTCGATAATTGGGTAGTCGGCAGTCAAGTGCACCAAACCCAGATAATGCAGATAACAGCTGCAGATAAGGGCAGGGGTGCTTATCGGCAGGCAGATGCAGTACCGGATACAGATGGATTAGTTACGGATGAACCAGGAATTTTACTGGTAAGTTTTTATGCGGATTGTGTTCCGCTTTTCTTTGTTGTGCCGGATATGCGGGTTGTAGGCACTGCCCATGCTGGGTGGCGGGGCACTGCGGGTGGGGTTGCCATTAAAATGATCGAAAAATTAGCTGTAGTTTATGGTGCCAAGCCAGAACAGATCGAAGTTGCAGTAGGTCCAAGGATCGCAAGCTGCTGTTATCAAGTTGGGGAAGAGGTGGCTG
>JAAYLQ010000075.1 GCA_012521805.1 Bacillota bacterium | reverse complement strand
TGATTATTTTAACATGCCCTTACATAAAATTAACCCGCCGGTCAGCAGGGTTTGTTAGTGATTTCACACACTTTTACTTAATTATACGTTTGCTGATTGCATTTGTCAATAGCATTAAGCGCTATTTTTCACAATATCGATCTAAGCAAACTATGCAGTTGATCGTTAATAACAAAACCTCCTGCTCTGCTGCATCTGCCTATATCATCTAGGTAGTGACTGTCAGAACCTTGAATATACATATATTGATTCAGCTCTGGGTGAATACGGAGAAACTCTACTGGATCCGTGTTTGGTGAAACTTCTATCACCTTGATTTCTGCATTCGGCGGAATAAACCCTAAGTGAGTGAGAACGCTGTTTGACTTCCGATCAACATGAGATGGTATAACAACTCCCCCTAATTTGGTTGCTGTCTCAACTATTTCGGTAAAGGTAAGCATTGATGCAGCTGCTAATAGCCGTTCTTCTTTAGCAATATACTGATCATTAATATCAGTAAGCAGTTGATACCCAAAGTATTCCTCATCATTTTGCAAATCAGGTAGATTTTGTGCAACTATGCTTTCCATTTCCTGCAGTGGTTCGAGACTGGGAAAATAACACAGCAGGTGCACTTCCTCTCGGGTCTCAACTTCCATCGCCGGTATCAGTTTAATTCCAGACCGCTCGGCCAATTTCCGGGCAACTGGGATGTTGCCTGCACTGTTATGATCAGTGATCGCGATATAATCCAGGCCAGCTTTCACCGCTTGTTTGATAATGTTGCCGGGAGTCATCAGTAAGTCAGCACAGGGGGATAAACAGCTGTGGATATGCAGATCGCACCTCAGGTTTTTTCTCGGGTTCATTAATTATCCTCCAGTTTAGACTAGAATCCTAATTCAATCAGCTTGCGGATAAGATCAACAGCAGTCAATGGCGTCCGCAGGAGATTGACTTCTTTCTCCTGTGCTCTTTGAACTGCTGCCGCCTCTATTTCAAAGTCCTCGACAACAATTACTGCTGCTAAATCACCTAAACTAGCTACAGCAACTACATTTTGATGTCCCTGAATCGTAACCCATAAATTACCAGCTTTGGCTTTTGCCATAACATTGCTGAGGAGATCCCCTACATACACACCGGATATGTCTCTATCAAAGGGACCTGCAAGCACTTCTAGTTCAAGTTGTTTTATAAGCTCTTTTACATTCATTTGTTCTGATCACCTGTCCTTAACAGTCTTTTTCCGTTTTTCATAACTGGCGGCAGTTCATGAAACAATGCGGATAGTTTCTCTGCCAAATCACCCATTTGCTTTCGCAACAGAAAAATACAGTCGCTCCGACTAGCTAATCCAGTCACTATATCCTCCGCTAAAGTTTTGCAGTCAGGTGCGCCGCAGGCAGCACAATCCAATCCTGGCAGAACTGCAATTTCTTCTTCTAACTGAGTCAGTTTTTCCATAGCCTTTTCAAGATCGCTGTCTAACTGACCAATCTGCAGTGGTTCAAACTTTCCTGGCAGATCAAAATCATAACTATTGTGTTCCTGCACAACCATCTGCTCACCTTTAGCTCTTAAGCGGCGCAGATCGTAGCGCGCTTGAAATGGGTTGACCACATTAAATATTCCACCAACGCAGCCGTATTCACAAGCTGAAAGTTCGAAATACCTCACACCCTTTATATTGTTGCGTGACAGCTCATTGAGGAGAGCCCTCACCCGGTGAATGCCGGAAACAGACAAACTGTGGCTCTGAATCTTTTCATGCAAGAGCTTGACTTCACCGCCGCTCTGTCCCCAACCGATTCCCAGATATGGAATTGATGCTCCATCCTTAGCTGTGTCTTGATGTTTATCTAATACTGCTAAAACAGCTTGATATGCCTGGGATACAGCTATCGTTTTATCGATCGGGCTCTTATCTATTCCTACCGGATCAAAAGTAGTGGTGTTTTTTCCAGGACAGGGTGTTATGAAAAATATGCCAACATCTTCTGGTCTTACACCTTTTGCAGCAGCATCTTTTCTCGCTTTTTCCGCCATCGCATCTGTCGGAGCTTTTAACGGAAGCAGATGCTCGGTCAGTTCTGGATACATCAGCTTGATCAGCCGAACTACCACAGGACAAGAAGAGGAGATATAAATGCCTGGATTAGCTTTTAAGAACTCCGACGTTTTCCTGCTTAAGGCTTCAGCAGCTAGGGATACATCTAATGCCTCTTTAAAACCGAGTTTTAAAAGAGCTTTTTTAACTTTAAGTGGGCTAATTCCTTTAAACTGACCGTAAAAGCTGGGGGGAATTAGTACGATGGGATACTGATACTGAGTGACATCTGCCAGTCCGGCTGTTAGAGAATACTTAGCGTGATAAGCACAAATCCGGATGCATTCTGCACAGTCTATGCAGAGCTCATCCCTGATCAAAGCTTTACCGTTGTGAACTCTAATTGCCTTGGTCGGGCAGTTTTTGACACAGTTGGTACACCCCTCGCACAATTCTTCCTTCAACAGCACTGAGTGTTTTCTCACGCCTTTCACTCCCATTGGCTAAGTTGCGCAGACACTATAAGTAAATCACAGCAGTAAATTTAGTTTTCTGGCCTTTCCCCGTCTCAACCTCAAGTTGATCAGAATAATGTCTGATGTTGTTCAAACCCATACCAGCTCCAAAGCCCATATCACGAACATAATCTGCAGCGGTGGAATAACCGGGTTGAAAGGCCCGCTCCAAATCATCAATACCAGGACCTAAATCCTCTGCAACCACCCTAATTTGCTCAGAAGAAATATAGACGGTGATCTCTCCCCCGAGTGAGTGAATAATAATATTCATCTCCATTTCATAGGTGACAATTGTTACTCGACGATTGATATCTGACTTGATTCCCAGCTTCCGTAAAATTTCTTTTAAATTACTGGAGGTCTCACCGCCGCGGGAAAAATCCCCTTTTGCTATTTTGTTTCGTAAAATAATCTGCTCCTGCATTTAAACCCTCCGCTTAGTCGATGCTGCGCATGGTTTCCGAACCCAGACCTGCTTTGTATAAACGGCCGCAGCACTCAAACATGGATAATGGTGACAGATACAGATTGATTCCCTTTTCTTTAGCTAAGTCAATTGTTTCTTTCGGCGGTCTCTTGCCCCTAACAAATATTATAAATTTAATATCCGTCATCTCCGCTGTGCGAATAACTTGGGGATTGGTCAATCCGGTTAAGAGCATAGTTTTTTCCTGTGAAAAAGCCAGCACATCGCTCATTAGGTCACAGCCGCAAACTGTTTCAATTTGATAATCCGGATCGTCAATAACCACTAAGGGTTCCAAGTCGATTAGCGAAATGATATCAACCAGTTTCACCTAGATTCTCCCTTCAAACAGCTGTTAAAACTTTATTTGCACCTTTTTTCACAATCATTGGTGTAAAAACAAACATATTTTGTTCTTTTATTTATATTTTATCATATTAGACAGCACTTAGCAATCTGAAGTGCTTTGACTGAGGAAGCAGTATGAAGGTATAATAAGGTAAAGATCAGACTGCCTAGGAGGATTTCATGAAGGAACGTAAATGCATTTTATTCGATTTAGATGGAACTTTAAGTGATCCCGGTGAAGGAATCATTAACTCCTTAATTCACGCTTTAAAGCATTTCGGAATTGAGGGAGATCCAGCGATCCTGCGCAAATTTATTGGTCCCCCACTGACAGAGTCCTTCAAAGAACATTTTAACTTTGATGACGAGCAGACAGCGGAAGCAATCCGTATTTATCGGAAGTATTTCCATGATCACGGAGTGTTGAAGAACGAGATTTATCCGGGAATCCCTGAGCTGCTGCAGGACCTGACTAAAACAGGTAAAACCCTCGCTGTTGCTACCACTAAACCAGAGGTTTATGCACATCAGGTCTTGGAATACTTTGAAATCGATCGCTTTTTCCAAAAAGAACTGGTGGTTGGCAGCTACCTGGACGGCAGACGCACAAATAAGGCGGAGCTGATTGCCACTGCCATTAAGCGCCTGGGTGGAGAGCCTCAAGACAAGGTCATGGTAGGCGATCGCAAATTTGATATCATCGGTGCTAAGGCTAACGGCATAGACGTGATCGGTGTTACCTATGGGTATGGTGAAAGGGATGAAATTGAGGCTCACGAACCAACAGCAATCGCTGCGTCTGTAGATGAGCTGAGAGAACTGCTCCTTGGTTAGTTTAATAACACGAAATCCCTGTTTGGTTTCCAAACAGGGATTTTTACATATAACTTTAAAGAACGTAGCTCTCTAAAGCTTCAATGTCTTTAACGATAATCACTCTATTGCCTACCAGTTCGATGTAACCTAATTCTTTAAACTCGCCAAGCTTTCTGGTAATGGTTTCCCGCCTCAATCCGGAATAATTGCCGAGCTCTTCTCTGCTCATGGACAGTTCCAGCCTGATGCCTTCTTCTGTCTCCACACCAATTCTTTTTACAAGTTTTAACAGCAGTCCGGCTGTCTTCATCGAGGCGTTGCTGGTTGCTAGTCTCTGAATCAGTTCCTCAGCCCAGCGAATTCTTTCAAAACTTTTCACTAACACACTGCGCAGCACAACCGGTGAGTTGTAAAAATACTTGTCAAAGGTAGACTTAGGGATCACCACTACCTTACAGTCAGTGAGCGCCTGACCGATGTAGCGATAAGGGGTCTGCACTAATAGATTTAACCCTCCCACAAAGTCACCATCCCGATAAATATAGAAGATCTGCTCTTCACCATCAACTGTGTTGACAAAAATTTTCATCTGACCTTCAAAGATCAAATACATAAAATCGGGAGCATCGCCGGTCTTAAAAATCAATTCGCCGGCCTTAATATTTGACAGGATTACTTCATTCAGCACAGCCTCAACATCCTGCTCATCCACATCATTTAACAGCGGGAGTTGGCGCAGAGCTTGAAACATCTCTGCTTTTTCCTGCTCCGATGCAACTTCGTTCTCTTTTAGCTGTTTAAATTTCTCCTGCCTGACCCTTTCCCTTTCAGCCCGCTCCTGCCGCAGCTCTTCTGCAAAGAGTTTATTCGCATAAATCTCCAATTCCTTGGCGCGCTTTTTATCCATAGGCTCTACTCCCTCTAGTCGATAGGGTATCCCCAACTCGTGATATTTCTTAACCCCAGATGTATGGTAGGGCAAAATCTCGATTCGGTCCACTTTATTGCGGATCGGCTTTAAAATGCGGATAAACTTCTCCATTGATTCCTCGTCGTCAGTGAGGCCCGGAACCATAACGTGACGCACCCAGATCTGCCCACTAAAACCATTGCGACCTAAGCGGTTAAGAAATTCAAGATATGCATCAAACCCATCGATAGTAGTCAAGTCTTCAAAAGACTGCCTGTCAAATGCTTTGACGTCTAAAATTAAAGTGTCTACCAATGGAAGAATCCGCGAATAAAACCGTGGATTGCCAAACCCAGAGGTGTCTACACAAGTATTATACCCTTCCTGCTTGAGCAGTTTCAAGCACTGATATACAAACTCTCCCTGGAGTAATGGCTCTCCACCTGAGAAGGTTACCCCACCTTCTTCTCCATAATAGGAACGATACCTGCCAGCAAACTTAAGAATATCCTCGGGAGTCATAACCTGACCCCCAACCCTTTTTAGCGTGTCAGGGTTGTGGCAGAAAGCGCAGCGAAGGGGACACCCCTGCAGGAAAAATATCGTACGTGTCCCCGGACCATCCAACAAGCCCATGGTTTCAATAGAGTGTACAAATCCCTGCATAACATGTCCCCCTCCATCTTAGATTATTTATACCGCTTCATGAAATGTTCTGCTGATAACATCCAGCTGATGTTCTCTGCCAAGGCTATTGAATCTTACCGCATAGCCAGATACTCGAATTGTGAGATTTGGATATTTATCCGGGTTCTCCATGGCATCGATCAGAAGCTCCCGATCAAGCACATTGACATTCAGATGGAAAGCTCCCTGATTAAAGTATCCATCGAGAATATTAGTCAGGTTAGTAATGCGCTCGGCCAAGTTTTTGCCCAAAGCTCCCGGCACGATCGTGAAAGTATTGGAAATTCCATCCTGGTTCACATTCTTGAATGGCAGTTTAGCTACTGAGTTCAGCGAAGCCAAAGCGCCCATTGTGTCTGCTCCGTTCATTGGATTTGCACCCGGTGAGAATGGTTCACCTTTCTTACGGCCATCTGGAGTAGTTCCGGTTTTCTTACCGTACACTACATTGGAAGTGATGGTCAGAAGCGAAAGGGTGTGTTCAGCATTTCTGTAAGCTGGGTGCTTTCTTAAAGCTTCCATGAAGTACTTGTTGACCTCAACAGCAATTTGATCAACCCGATCGTCATCGTTTCCATAGCGTGGGAAAGTACCTTCAACTTCAAAGTCCACTGCAATTCCATCTTCATTGCGAATCGGTTTAACCTTTGCGTGTTTTATGGCGGACAGGGAGTCGGCAACGATAGCCAAACCAGCAACACCGAAGGCGATATATCTGTGGACATTGGCGTCATGAAGCGCCATCTGCCCTGCCTCGTAGGCGTATTTATCATGCATGTAGTGAATAGTGTTCATGGTATTCACGTAAATCTCTGCCAATTTGTCCATAACCTTTTTAAAGGATTCCCAAACTGTGTCGTAATCCAAAACTTCCTGCGTATTAAGTTCAATACCTGGAAGAACATGCATTGGTTTACCAGTATCTTTCTCTAATCTAATTTCATCATACCCGCCGTTAATAGCATAGAGGAGTGCTTTAGCGAGATTCGCCCTAGCGCCAAAGAACTGCATATCTTTGCCTACCCGCATAGCTGAAACACAGCAGGCGATAGCATAATCATCACCATAGATTGGCCGCATCAAATCGTCATTTTCGTACTGAATGGAATCAGTTTTGATGCTGACATAGGCGCAGTATTCTTTAAATGCTCTCGGCAGATCGTTAGACCATAAGATAGTAATATTTGGCTCTGGGGCAGTACCTAGATTGAACAGTGTATGCAGGAAGCGATAAGCAGTTTTGGTTACCAAAGTTCTGCCGTCTTCTCCCATACCGCCGATAGACTCTGTTACCCAAGTTGGGTCTCCCGCAAACAGCTGATCGTACTCTGGTGTTCTCAAATGTCTCACCAGACGCAGTTTAATTACTAACTGATCAATAAGTTCTTGGGCTTGCTTTTCATCAATTAAGCCTCTCTTCAGATCTCGTTCAATGTAAATATCTAGGAAAGCGGTATTTCTACCGAGACTCATTGCTGCCCCGTTATTTTCTTTTACAGCAGCAAGATAGCCAAAATACAGCCACTGCACAGCTTCCTGAGCATTGCGGGCAGGTCTCCCGATGTCGTAACCGTATTTAGCAGCCATTGATTTCATCTCATCTAACGCGCGAATCTGTTCGGTAAGCTCTTCCCGCATTCTGATCATATCTTCAGTAGCAGGACCTACAAGATTTTCCTTGTCCTTGATGCGCATTTCTTTAAGATAGTCAATGCCGTATAGAGCGACACGACGGTAATCACCGATAATTCTACCGCGGCCATAGGCGTCAGGCAGTCCGGTCAGCAGCCCAACTGTGCGAACTTTTCTCATTTCGGTTGTATAAGCATCAAATACACCTTGATTGTGAGTTTTCCTATATTCGTTAAAATGGGCTTCTAATTCTGGATCCATTTCCAGACCATAGGCTTCCAAAGCGTTTTTCAGCATGCGAAAACCGCCGTAAGGATTCATAATTCTCTTCAACGGCTCATCTGTCTGTAGACCCACAATTACCTCTTTATCTTTGTCAATATAACCTGGATCAAAATTATCAATACCGCTGAAACGCTCTAAATCCACGTTGATTGTCTTGTTTCTGATCTCATTTTGGATCAGCTTATCGACTTTTTCCATAATACTAGCGGTATCGCCAGTCGGACCTTCCAGAAAACCCTCGTCTCCTTCATAGGGAGTGTAGTTCTTCTGAATGAAATCCCGCACATCAATTTCTTCAGACCAGTTACCAGGTATAAAGCCTTCCCAGGCTCTGGCCATTTCCCCGCGTAAAAACAAGTTTTCTTTCATATCATACTCACCTTCCTATTCATAAAGCCAGCCGAGATGCTGGTTACAATCCTTAGTCACAAGGTTATTATAGGCTATATCAAAAAAATTTGCTGTGACCTAGATCACTTTGGCAGGTTTTGATAATGTTAATTTATCAATATGTTTTGTTTAAATTTTGCCGAGACCCCAGACCAAGTTCAAAAACGAGAATACAAACCCGGTGCTTTTCAGCATACCCCAACATAATATGGGTATACAAAACCCTTATGAAAGGAGGTGACTGCAGTATGAACAATTTAACAAACATGCCCTTGCGGCAAGATGTGCAGCCAGCAGCCGTATCACCCATCAGCAGTCCCGATCAAGCTTATCTGGATGCCACTACCAAAATTGATATTTCTCAACTTGAGTTTAATAGTGAGCATAATTTCATAACTGACGGCATTCTTACTGTTACTTTTAGCAATCCTGTCATCAAATCGGGACCTGTTCCCGACGGATGGGCAACCTGGTCTTCTCCACCAGAATCAGAAAGTGCTAATCCAGACGTATTGATCACAAATGATACCACTCAAACTATGGTTCTTTCAGCTCCAGTAACCATCTTCGGATTCGAGCTTGAACCATCTTTTTTCGGAGTGCATCCATTTACAGTGAATTTTTACAATGGCAACACACTGCTCGGCAGCATCACTCGCGATGTTGAAGGCAGCTTTGGAGCCCGGCTGTTTGCTCTCAGCAGCACCCCTCCGGATCTGCCTATCGATCGGGTGATAATCAACGGCGATGACGAATTTGCCATTGCTCAAGTGCGCTACCAGCTGGCGGACCCGGGTATAAACCAAACCCTACTGCTCTTTGCTCTGCTGCTTTTGATACTGCTCTTGCTGTTACTACTGCTCTAAAATTAGTAAAAACCGCTGGGCGTTCAGCCTAGCGGTTTTCCTGAAAATCTGAGCAGTTATATCTTGTTTTGAATGCGGTAAGCATATTCTAGAAAAATTGGCCAGCTTCTGCTGTTGTACGAATCTCTCCAGCTTTTTGCAGCGCAATCTTGGTAACTACTGGTCCTATCAATTCATAAATAACAGTAGCGCAGAGAACTACTGTTTGAATTTGTGGACCATACTCTGGAACTACCCTCATGGCCAATCCGGCTAAACCAATTGCAACACCGGCTTGAGGAATCAAGGTAAAACCCAGGTATTTTTTAACAACCGGCTCAGCATCTGTAACACTTGCACCGATCAGGCAGCCAGCAAACTTACCCAAAACCCGGAAAATAATGTACAGCAGTCCAATCAGTCCTACTGACGGTAGGATCGTAATGTCTAGATTGGCTCCTGAAACAAAGAATAACAGCATAAACAGGGGAGGTGTGAAGTGGTCCAACTGTTCTAAGACTTTTTCACTATTTTGCGACAAATTGACATAAAATGAGCTCATAATCATGCATGCCAGCAGCGGTGATGCTCCGGTAGCCACAGCAAGTCCTGTACACAACAGAATCATAGCGATGGCCACAGCCAGCCGCATTCCCGAATCGGCAAACCAGTCTATTAACAGCTTCAAGACGATGCCTAAGAGTCCGCCTATAATTAACGCGCCAACTATCTCGATTAACGGCTTTAACAAAGTTGTCAGCAATGATGCAGCTTCTGGATTGTTTATTGCTTTTGCAATCGCTACAGAAATACCGAAAACAACTATTGCCACAACATCATCAAGGGCAACCACAGGCAGCAGTGTACTTGTAACAGGTCCCTGTGCTCTATACTGCCGCACCACCATCAGCGTTGCAGCAGGGGCTGTAGCAGCAGCAATCGCACCCAATACCAGCGAAAACGCGGTGTCGTGACCGGTTAAGATTAGAATGAGGACAACAAAGATACTTGCCCCCAAACCTTCTAAAATAGCAATTATTATTGGTGTTTTACCTGCCTGTTTTAAATAAGAGTGCTTAAATTCCGCACCAATTGAAAAAGCAATAAATCCTAGAGCAATGTCAGGGATAATTGCAAATTGCTCAACAACTTCTTTCGAAAGAATGTTCAGACAGTAAGGACCTGCAAGCAGACCAAAAATCAGAAATCCAGTAACATTAGGAAGTCTTAACTTCCTCATCAGTTTACTAGACAAAAGGCTTAATAATAAACCTATAGCTAAGTAAACATAAACATTCAACTCCACCATGTTAATCACCTAGTCCTTCTACATACGTAATTGGCATTCCAAATAAGATTCCTGTATTTGGCTCGGTTAGGTCTCCAATTACTTTTTTGATAATTTTACGCGCGGATGCAGCATCTTCATCCTTGAGCACGAACAGCATTACCTTGCTGGCTTCCTTTTCCTGATCACCGAGAACCTGCCTTAACATGCCAAACACTGGCAAGCTGTCCATACTCATCATAGCTGTTACCATCCCTGTTCCGCTTAAGATCGTTCCACCGGTAATTCCTGCTTCTGCCAGTTCCTTAATTAACTCCTCGATTAGTTCGACTTTTTTTAAAATAAACACTAACAGCTGCATGCTCTACCCTCCTTTAAATATAATAATATATCATATTCTATCATAATTATTTTAGACGGATTTGTCAAACAAATTAAAGCAAGCAAAACCCCATCTAGGAAATCATTCCCCCACGATACGCTCTAAAGCGATCTGCTGAACTCTTCCCCATTATTTTCCAGCTTATTAATTACTTCATAATCAAGAAAAGCTCGCTAGTTTTGTATTAAATCTTCACAGTCAGGAAAAATTAACTAACGGAGGTGAGCAGAATGAATGGAATGACAACCAGCTGGATTGTCATCATTGTGGGTGTAATTGTGACAGCAATCGGATACTTCATGCTGCCTGGAGAATTTGCAGCGGGAGTGCTGGGATTCGGTTTAGCCCATATCGTGCTGGGATTCCTTGATATGCTGCGGCCTACAGTCAGGCAGTAACAGCAAAGACACAATATAGATTTTAGAATCCATTAAGTAAAGGAGTGGACCACTATGTTCAATCCCTTTGATCAAAAACCGATGTTACTGGGGGATACGATCATGGACTGGGAAAAAATGTATCCGAAACCCTATTCCAAAATGAACGTAGACCCCTATACCAAAACTCGAGTTATCCTGATGAATGGGATCGAAGTTGAATCAATACTGTTTTTGCATCAATTTCACCGTAATTGCACCAATAACGAACTGCGCCGCGACTTAGCTATGCTCCGCCGCTCAGAACAGCAGCAGCAGAAGCGCATCAATTGGCTCTCTCCAATTGATGAAACACCGCTGGAAACAACTATCGGTTATGAACATCTTGCTGTTGACCTGACCGCATGGCTGGCGCAAAATGAACCTAATCCCTATGTTAAACAAACATTAGACTTCGCTCTGTTAGAGGATTTTGATCACCTCTATCGCTATGCGAATCTACTCAACTTTGACAAAAATGTGCCGGCTCACAACTTAGTCCAAGACTATGTGGAGATTACCCCCGGCAGGCCGACAATCTCTGAACACCGCCACCCAAACGAAGCAATCCGCTTCTATGTCGATTTTAAGACAGCAGATATTCAAACCAAACTCAACACTCTAATCATTACCGCAGCCGAACAGCAGACCATGAATTTTTATATGAACATCGGTCCCACATACTATAACGATCTCGGACGCCAGCTCTATCAAGAAATTGCTATGATTGAAGAGCAGCATGTCAGTCAGTACGGATCTCTCCTTGACCCAAACTGCACCTGGCTCGAGAACTTACTGCTGCACCAATACATGGAGTGTTATCTCTATTACTCGTTCTATCAGACTGAAGTTGATCCGAACATTAAACTAATTTTGGAATCCCATTTGGAACAAGAGATTGCCCATCTCCACCGCGCTGCCGATTTACTGGCAATGTATGAAAACAAGCATTGGAGCACCGTTGTACCTGGGCCATTCCCTAAACTTCTCAACTTCCATGATACAAAGAATTATGTTCGTGATGTGATGTATCATCAAACAGAACTGACAGCTGATTACGTACACCTTAAGCATATTAACGATCTACCGGACAATCATGGATTTTTCTGGTACCAAAATGCTGTTAATCATGATATAAGTATGGTGCCCAGCCATGTTGTCATTACTGAGCATCAGAACAAATTCGGAAACGATTACCGTTCTGAAGTTGATGTCCATCCTGTTAATAGTTTAAGAAATCGCAGGGTAGATAATACTGAAATTGGCAGATCTAAGAGCAGAGTACCCCAGTTTGTATAAAGATACAGCAAAGCAGCCTTGATTTTAAAAGGCTGCTTTTTTTAGAAGTATAATTATGAATCTTGATTATCGTAATGAATCGTTTCCTCTGGATGCGAACTGACTTCAATACGCACCAAAGCACGGCGCATCAATACCTGCAGTCTGCGAACTTGATTCTCTTCCAATTCTTCAATCATTGTAGCTTCAGCTTCGCGCAGATCTGATTCCGCACGTTCTACATCGATTTCGTCAGGCCGCTGAGCAATGGTGGTAAAAATCTTAATCGATTTTTGATCTATATCCGCTATCCCGCCGAAAACAGCTAGTTTTTTCACATAATCGTTGTTATAGATCCGGAGGATACCATCACCCAGCACTGCTGAAATCGGTTCATGTCCAGGAAGCACACCCAAGTCGCCATCAATACAGCGCATAATTACCATGTCAGCCTCTTCTTCAAACTTTAGGCCGCGAGGGGTGGTGATTTTAAGCTCAATTTTGTTATTCACCTTCAACCACCTCGTGCATTCTTAAATTTCTCCACAACTTCATCAATTGTCCCAACGTTAAGGAAGTAACCTTCCGGGATATTGTCATGGACTCCTTCTATTATTTCCCTAAAACCGCGAATGGTTTCATCCACAGGTACATAGCGCCCTGGAATTGATGTAAATTTCTCCGCAACGTAGAAAGGCTGCGATAAGAACCTCTGAATCTTTCTTGCTCGATTAACGAGCAGTTTATCTTCTTCGGACAATTCGTCCATTCCTAAAATAGCCACAATATCCTGCAGATCTTTATACCGCTGCAGTATACTCCGGACCGCATGGGCAACCCGATAGTGTTCCGCTCCAACAATGCTGGCTTCCAAAATCCGTGAAGAAGAGTTCAAAGGATCTATAGCAGGGTAAATTCCCTGCTCAACAATGGCACGGGAAAGCACAGTCATTGCGTCCAGATGGGCGAATGTAGTGGCTGTTGCTGGATCAGTGAAGTCGTCTGCAGGAACATAGATCGCCTGAACTGAGGTGATTGAACCAAACTTTGTCGATGTAATTCGTTCCTGGAGAGCACCAATCTCAGTGGCCAAAGTGGGCTGGTACCCAACAGCACTTGGAGTGCGTCCCAGCAGAGCCGATACCTCAGAGCCCGCCTGAACAAAGCGGAAGATATTGTCAATAAACAGCAGAACATCCTGCTGCTTAACATCACGGAAATACTCAGCCATAGTTAAGCCAGTCAAGCCAACCCGCATTCTTACTCCGGGAGGCTCGTTCATCTGACCGAATATGAGCGCTGTATTATCGAGTACTCCGGAATTTTTCATATCGTAATACAAATCATTGCCCTCGCGGGTACGCTCCCCTACCCCAACGAACACAGAATAGCCACCATGTTCCTTGGCAATGCTGTTGATCAGCTCCATAATTAGAACTGTTTTTCCTACACCGGCACCACCAAACAAACCGATCTTGCCTCCCTTTGAGAAGGGGCAGAGCAGATCAATTGCCTTAATGCCGGTTTCCAGCATTTCCGGCTGAGCTACCTGGTCAGTAAAACTAGGCGGATTTCTGTGAATCGACCAATACTCCGCGGCTTTGATTTCAGGTTCATTATCAATTGGCTCACCTAAAACATTGACCATGCGGCCGAGAATTTCTTCACCGACCGGCACGGATATCGGCGCACCTGTGTCTATCGCTTCCATACCGCGCTTCAATCCATCGGTGGGATGCATCGAAATGCACCGCACCGTGTAATCGCCAACATGCTGCATAACTTCCAGCACGATTGTATCCTCGCCGAACGGCACTTCGATAGCATTGTATAAAGAAGGTAACTCGTTCTCAAAGCGAATATCAATAACCGCACCTATTATTCGTGTAATTTTACCTATATTTTTAGCCGTCATGTACTTCCACCTTTATTCAAAAGTATTCAATACGTCTGCACTACCAACAATTTCGCTGAGTTCCTGCGTGATAGCAGCCTGCCGCTTACGGTTGTAGAAGCGGATTAGTTCCTCAATCATTTCCTCAGCGTTTTTTCTAGCTGCATCCATATTGATCATGCGAGCAGCCTGCTCGCTGGTATGAGATTCAGAAAATGCTCTGAACAAACTCATATGCAGATAAAACGGAATAACGTGATCGATATATGTCAAAATATCAGGTTCAAATTTTCTGTCATCATCATTTAACTCTTCTGTACTTGCGGCTGCGGGCAGCAGTTGATCTACCTTAGGCACATAGTTGAGAAGAGATTCAAACTGAGTATAAACCACAAACACCTCATCAGCTTCACCAGATAGGTAGAGTTCTACCACCCACCGCGCAATACTTTCAGACCCATGATAAACTTGGGCATCCGCTACGTCAGTGATCGTGCGGATGATATTTTTCTCCCGCTTTTTAAAAAACTCACTGCCTTTGGAACCAACCACTAGGATTTTTTCATTTTTTCCTTGGTTCATATGTTCCAAAGCCTTTGCCATAATGTTGGCATTATAACCACCGGAAAATCCGCGATCACTAGTAAGGATAATATATAATGAATTTCTTACCTCTCGCTCTTTAAAAAATACATGTGACCGCGCTCTGCTGTACGAGCCAAGTTCATCAACCAAAAGACTTAGATGATGGTAGATGGGACGTACCCCTTCCAACTGCGCTCTAGCTTTATGCAGTTTCGTCGAAGCAATCATGTTCATTGCTTTAACAATCTGTTCGGTAGAGCTGACGTTAGATATTCTCTGTTTGATATCTCGCAACGAAGCCACAGTGGTACCTCCCTACCCATAATTATACTGTTTCTTAACTTCAGCAATCACTGCATCGATTTCCTTTTCCAGCTCATCTGAAATCTCACCAGTTTCTCGAATTTCATCTTTAATGTGGGCAGCATGGCTGTCCACATACTTGATTAAATCATTCTGGAACTTCAGAATACGGCTCAATTCAATATCTTTTAAGTAGTCATTGTTTAAAGCATAGAGAATCAGAACCTGATCTTCCACCGGCATCGGTTTATACTGGGGCTGTTTGAGCACCTCCATAATCCGCTCGCCGTGATTTAATCGATCCAATGTATCCTGACTGAGATCAGACCCAAACTGGGAAAAGGCCGCTAATTCTTTGTACTGTGCAAACTCAATTCGAAGGGGACCAGCTAACTTTTTCATTGCCGGAATTTGAGCAGAACCCCCAACCCGAGAAACCGAAAATCCTGGATTGATGGCTGGTCTCACTCCATGGTTAAAGAGATCAGCTTCTAGGTAGATCTGTCCGTCAGTAATGGAAATCACATTCGTTGGAATATAGGCGGAAATATCTCCTTCTTGAGTTTCGATTATTGGAAGAGCTGTTAATGTGCCGCCGCCGTATTCTTCACTTAAGCATGCAGCCCGTTCTAACAGCCGTGAATGCAGGTAAAAAATATCACCTGGGAAGGCTTCGCGGCCTGGCGGACGGCGCAGGAGAAGACTGATTGCTCGGTAAGCCACTGCATGTTTTGATAGATCATCGTAGATTATCAGTACATCCTTACCCCTGTACATCCATTCCTCAGCTATGGCACACCCGGCATAAGGAGCAAGGTACTGCAGTGGTGCTGAGTCACTGGCGGTTGAGAGCACTACGGTGGTGTAATCCATTGCTCCTGTTTCATTCAGCACTTTAATGATCCGAGCAACTGTAGATGCTTTTTGACCAATCGCCACGTATACGCAGTAAACATCTTTGTCTTTCTGATTGAGTATTGTATCAATAGCAATGGCAGTTTTACCAGTCTGGCGATCGCCAATGATTAGCTCACGCTGACCTTTCCCAATTGGCACTAAAGCGTCGATCGCTTTGATACCTGTTTGAAGAGGCTGATTAACCTCTTGACGCATAATCACACTTGGAGCCGGACTTTCAATTCTGCGGTACCCATCGGATGCAATCGCACCCTTTCCGTCGACAGGCTCCCCCAGCGCGTTGACCACCCGCCCCAGCATGCCGTCTCCCACCGGAACTTCAGCCATTCTGCCTGTCAGCTTAACAGGATCGCCTTCTTTGATCCCTGCATCGGACCCCATAATTACTGCTCCAATGGTATCTTCGTCCAAATTCAGTGCCATCCCATAAGTTCCGTTGGAGAATTCCAGCAGTTCACCGCTCATAGCGCTGTACAGACCATAGACTCGGGCAATACCATCGCCAACTTGGATCACTGTACCAGCTTCCGAGAAGTCCACTTGAGACGAATATGACTTAATCTGCTGTTTGATTACTCTGCTTATTTCATCAGCTCTGACTACCATGCGCAACCCCCTCTCTTCAAGTGTTCTCTCATCAGATTCAGTTCGGAGCGCACCGTCCGATCAAAAATTTGTCCGTCAACAAGTACATAAAATCCACCAATCACATCTGGATCGACTGATGCTTCCAGCTCAACCTGCATCTTAGTTTTCTCTACTAAGACCCTGCGGACCGATTCGATCTGTGCTTCTGTCAGCGGCTTGGCAGAAACAAGCTTCGCCTCAATTCTACCTAGACGCCTTTTGGCCAGAGCGATAAATTCTGTCAAAACTGGTACTAGGTATGATTCCCTGTTCTTCCGCACCGCCAGATAGAGAAAATTCATGAGATGCTCAGAAATCCACTCGGAAAAAGCATCATTGAAAAACTGCTGTTTGGCGGCATTTGGCACATGGGGATGCTCAATAAACCCCTTAACCTCATCGCCTTTTAGCGTATCAAGCAAAATGATTGCCTGCTCTAAATCCCGTTCCAAACTGCCGTTCTCATCAGAAATTTCTAAAAGTGCATTTGCGTATCTGTCCTTTAGTGCAGCCATTGCGCTTCCTCCAGCTGGGCCAAAGCTTCAGCAAACAACTTGTCCTGAATCTGGTCGTCAATTGTCTGGGCAATGTACTTCTCTGCCATCAGGGAAGCTGCCTCAATAATATACAGACGAGCTTCTTCTTTTAAACGTTCTTTTTGAGCAGCAATGCTTTCTGAGACGCGCTGCTTCTGTTCGAGAGCCTCCTGCTTGGCCTCTGCAATAATTGCTTTTCTTTCCTCCGCAGCCCGAAGACGAGCTGCCTCAAAGATTTCTTCCCGTTCTCGATCAATCTCACTCAGCTTCTGCTTATACTCAGCAATCAGCTCCTCTGCTCTAGCCTTAGCTGCCTCTGCATCGTCCATCTGCTTTTGAATTCTATCTGTGCGCTTCTGCATAAACTCTTTAACCGGATTATAAAGCAGATAACCCAAAGCTGCAGCAAGCAGAATTGCGTTTAGTAACTGGATGCCAATCTGGATTAGGGTTT
Source organism: Bacillota bacterium (assembly GCA_012521805.1). Lineage (GTDB taxonomy): Bacteria > Bacillota > Limnochordia > Darwinibacteriales > DTU012 > DTU012. The sequence continues at coordinate 4,768 of JAAYLQ010000075.1, read as the reverse complement.
GGGAATCAAGGCCAAATACACGCCCATCGGGCACCGCTTGAGCCAAAAAGATCAGATTTTGCAAATTAATATGGCCCCCCTTTCGTCTGCTTCAATTAATCCGATAATTAGCTGATTAAGTTTATAAGTGTATTTACCAGCGGATTAGCAAACAGCATGATAATAGCAATCAAAAGCCCATAGATACCGGAAGTCTCAGCAAACGCTAGTCCAATAAACATTGCACTTCTGATGCTGTCTGCGGCTTCAGGCTGTCTAGCCATTGACTCAATAGCCTGACTTGCAACCCGTGCTTGACCAAATGTGGTAAATACCCCATTTAGGAGTGCAATAGCAGCCGCAATGTGAACCAACCCAATAACAATTCCTAAGTTTTCCATAGATAAATTCCTCCAATCGTTTTATCTTTTTCCTGTATCATTTTTGATGTCACCAATTATCGTCCGCCGCAAGTCTGATAAACATCAGGCTGATGATCACAAAAATATAGGTCTGCAGTGCTCCGAACAGCACATCAAAAAAGGCATGCAGAAATGCGGGTATGCCTATCTGCACAAATCTCGGTGTAAGGGCATAGTACAGCGTTAAGATAATTGTGCCCGACAGCATGTTACCATAGAGACGAAAACTTAAAGCTACAGGCTTAGCCAGTTCTCCAATTAAATTCATGGGAAAGAAAATCCAGTGAGGATCGATGTATGTTTTAAGATAAGCACCTCTGCGGTATTTTAGCCCCATAGCTACCATTAATCCAAAAGTAGCAAGGGCAAGGGCGAATGTAGTTGCCCAATCAGCTGTGGGTGCCCTCAAACCAAAAATACTGGACAGAGCACTGAACAAAATTAAAGCAAAGACTGCAAAAAACCAGGGTGCTAAATAAGACAGCGTTGGACCTATAGTGCTGACCGCGAAGTTATCAAATATTTCCACAACCACTTCGATTGCATTTTGAAATCCTCGCGGAATTTCCTGAAAGCTTTTGAATTTGATTCGTGCGATTACAGCTAGTCCAATCAGGAATAACATGATTATCCATGTGTTGAGAATTGTTTCGGTTATCCAAATCTCGACACCAGCAACGTAAACAACCCATATATTATCCACATTGAGCAAATCGATGACCTATCACCCCCAAATTAATGTTTTGTTTCATTCAGCTGAAAATTTGAGGTATACAGAGCAACCTGGTAAGCAAAGATTCCTGCCGCTGCACCCCACAAACTGATCTGGGGCACCACGGCCCCGATAAACAATGCGATGCCAGTAAGCAGAAGTCTAAATAAATGATGGATACTGACATAAGTTCCGGCTCGCTCCTTATCCATTGAAAGTGCCTTATCTACAGCACGTTCAAGCAGTATAACTTTGGCTATACTCACTCCCGAGCCCAACACAAGACCAAGCAAAAATGGGAAAAAACCTAAAGAACGATAATAGACAACAGATCCAATCAGACAAACCAGCGTTACAATCAGGATCGCCACAATCATCCGCTTAGCCAAATTAGATAACTTCATGCCTTCCCTCTTTCTAGAAATCTCTAAACAGAGACTTGATTGCGGCTCCAGCGCCCAACAGAGAGCAGATCAAAAGCAGCCAAGGGTCTGTCCCCAACCAGCGGTCGAGGTACTTACCTAACAGCACACCAACTATAATTGTTGCTGCCATAGTAATGCCTACCTGCGAAAAATAGGCCAAAGCCCGCAGAGTGTCACCATTACTGTGCCGTCTTTTCTTATTCTTCTCGTCAGCCACGATCTCCATACCCCTCGCTGCCATGCGGGCAAGCCGCATTTTTTTAAAATCTTACCATGATAACTGTGGAGGTGCAAACAAGGCTGTTTTAAGTTTGTGTTTAATTTCACAATATACATGCTATAATAATCCAGGAGTATTCACTGGACTAAATTCACTATTATAAATAAGTTTACGCTATTATATTAAAGCAGTTTAACCGCTTGGTCAAGATCTTGCAAGCAAATTTTTTCAATCATACCCTTTGTTGTTAAATTAATCTTAACTTTCCAGATAAATATTTGGAGATTTTTTACAGTATATCCCAAGTTGATTCGGCGATAATATAAACAGGGTTTCCCGACATTAGCATCTCATCTCATGCATATCTAGCATTCCATGGGAAGAGTCTAATGAAAGGAAACCCTATTGTTGTCTACAGCAGTCTACTACCGTCTTTTTGAGAATGGGTATAACCTCTTCCTCAAACCATGGGTTTCGTTTAAACCAACCAAGATTTAGTGGCGAAGGATGAACCAGTGGAAAATATTTTGGAAAAAATTCGCGAAAGTTTCGCACGGTTTCTGTTAAATTTTTCTTGCGCCGTTTCCCTAGATAATATTTCTGAGCGTAGCTTCCCACAAGAATAATTGTTTCAATCTGCGGCATTTCCTCTAATAAAAGTGGATGCTATTTTTCAGCAAATCCCTTTCGCTGCGGTAAATCACCAGATTCACCTTTGCCAGGAAAGTAAAAATCCATTGGCAGGTGGGCAATGCAATCAGTACTGTAGAACTCCTCTCGAGTCATGCCTAGCCACTCCCGCAGCCGATCCCCACTTAGATCATTCCAATAGAGCCTAGTCTCCTCGGCTTTGCGCCCCGGCGCCTGCCCAACAATGACTATTCTGGCATCCTTCGAAGCTTTGAATAGAGGTTCTATTCCCCTTGCAGTATACCCACGGTTCATCGGATCATTCATTATTGCCTGCTTGATTTCCTCAAATACAGCCATGTTCGCATTAAGACCACCTTTCAGTCGACTAGATCAGGTATCTTCCCCTCAAACTCGCTTGCTAATATATCCATATAAATGAGATCGTATTTCTTATTTTCTATAATAACTGCTTCTAGCCTGCCGATTTCTTAAAGCCGCACTTCAAATAAGATTTTGTTGCTCTTTGATTGGAGGAATATACGCTCAACATGATGTTATTTAAATTCAGGAGATTAAAACCATAATCAAGCAGCAGCTTCATCGCCTCAGTACCATAGCCCTTGTTCCAATAGTTTTTGTTTCCAATGAAAATGCCAGCTTCAGCTGTCCGGTGGATCAAAATATTTCACCCCCACAACAGCTATTGCGCCAATTTAATATTCCTTCCGATAACTATCAATCCATTATTTCTCCGAAAATTTCATTGATAAATACTTCCACTTCATTCCATGCTGCATTAGCATCGGGTAACTCTGGAAACAGCATCTGAAATACATGAAACATGCCAGGATAGGTTGTCTGCTGTACTGAAACCCCTGCTTTCACAGCGTTCTGTGCAGTCTCAATAGTATCATTTAACAGCACTTCAGCTCCCCCAACCTGCATCAGCATTGGAGGAAAGCCATGGTACTCACCATAAATGGGTGATATATACGGATTGTCAGCCCGGTCATTACCTACATAGGAAGGAATCATGCGTTTGTAATTAAGATTTGTCCAGGCGGACATGGTAATCAAAGCTGCAGGCATCGGCATCTGGTTATCCCTTAGATAAAGGGCGGTCGCCAGGACAAGTCCGCCTCCTGCAGAATCACCTGCAAAAATAATGTTCTCTGGGCGATAACCCTGATCAAGAAGCCATTGATACGCCAGGACAGCATCCTCCAATGCCGCTGGGTAAGGATTTTGTGGAGCCACTCGGTAATCGACAGTCAAAACTGCAGCTCCACTGATTTCTGCATATTTAACCGCTGCCCGCCGATAAGTTGTGCCGTTGTCCTTTAAAGAGCGGGTATAAGCTCCCCCATGGAGTTGGAGAATCACTTTGCCTGGTTTTGTATCAACTGCCTGAACCCATTCCATTGTGATTCCATTAACTTCCACTATTTCCAGCGAGTAGTCTGAGGGGAGCGTCCAATTGTGATTAAGCTCCTGCAAGAGCTTCACATTTCTGTTTTCACCAATTGCCTGCAAAGTTCTGCTCCTGACACTATGCGGCGCTCCAAACAGGCAGCACACAACTGTTACCGCAATGAAGAGTGCAATCCGTCTATCCATTATTGCTTCCTCCGTTTTCATCTTGCAGTTTTTCGTAAATCATAGTAAGTCTCTCGATTAATGCAATTAATTTGTCTGTATCTGATTCACCTAATGATTCAACAACTCTTTCAGCAAAATTCAAGATCTTTCTGTTTGCCAGTTTGAGTGCTTCAGTGCCGGCCTCTGTCAACCCGATGTTAATGCTCCTTCTATCGTTTGGATCGATAGTGCGTGTAATCAACCCCCGTTTTTCCAAGCCATTGAGAATCCGGGTTATTGAAGGACGAGACATTTCCAGCAACTCGGATAAATCTGCTGCTTTGATCGTTCCCAGGCGAACATTACTAGACAACTCACTCTTTGACAGCCATACATTCCGCAGGATAAGATACTCGCCTAGGGATAGACTGCCGCTGCTGATCAGTTTGTTCAGCTGTTTTCTCATGGTTAAACAGGAATACAGCAAACGGAAGCCTTTATGCTCTTTTATATCTGTCACCCCTTTTTTATTTCCCTACTTAATAGTTTTGCATGTTAATTTTTTTACCAGGAAACCAGTTTGGTGTCAATAGGGATTTAAAAACTCCCCTTGCCTTGACAGTAAGGGGAACAGAGTGCATTACTTCTTGTCTGTTTTATCGTAAGCGTCAATATCGGTTCAAACCCCTAACTTTGGACATTATGCAGCAATAACTTCAGGTTTCAAATCGTTTCTCATGATTGCTTTGTGGTATTCTCTGGGAGGCTTGTCTCTCAGACTCCCATGACGACGGCGCTC
>JAAYLQ010000013.1 GCA_012521805.1 Bacillota bacterium | reverse complement strand
CCCCCTTTGCTTTGGGATATTAGCTATCCAAGAGCTAATATTAGCCTATGAAGCAAAGGAGTAGTTTGCTACAACCACAAATATCTTAACTGATTTGATTTAACAAATCAAGTTTTTTTGATGAATTTTTTCACATAGTTCAGTTCACCTTGTCTAGAAGGGGAATTTATCAAGGATCCCGAAATAAGATTGTAAGATCTGCCATCCAGGGGAGGAAGCTATATGGGAGAGGTATATGTATTTGCCAACCAAAAAGGTGGAGTAGGGAAAACAACTTCGACATTCAATCTAGGGGTAGCTCTAACCGACATTGAACAGCGGGTCTTACTGGTCGATCTGGATCCCCAGGCTGGCTTAACATTTTATTCCGGCTATGAACCGGACGAACTGGAACAAACCGTGTTTAACTGTTTGGTCAGGGATATACCGGTTCACGATTTAATCCTGACAACAGAGTATGGGGTAGATCTGCTTCCAGCAAATATTGACCTGGCGTTAGCTGAGATGCAGCTGATCAGTGCACCTGCTCGGGAGCGGCGTCTGACCCGGATTATCAATCAAGTGAGAAACAAATATGATTTTATCATTATTGACAGCCAGCCATCCTTAGGCATTCTCACTATGAATGCCTTGGCTGCCGCTAATTATGTGATTATTCCCGTTTCGTGTGAATTCCTCAGCATCCGCGGCACGTTAGCATTATTAAAACTGGTTGCTAAAATTCGGGGACAGCTGAACAGCACTCTGGAGATTGCCGGCATCCTGCCGACTATGTTTGATTCCAGAACTAACCATGCACGGGAAGTGATCAGGATCCTAAACGAACAGTTTAGCGATATTCATATTTTCCCATACCAAGTCAACCGCAGCATTCGCTTTGCCGAAAGTGCTAGGGAGCAGAAACCTATTTTCGAGCATAAAATCCAGGTTCCGGGAGCTCTAGCCTACCGTGAGCTTGCCCGGGATCTGGTGAAGTTTAAACTGCGCCGCTCCAGCTGATATAGTCACTTAGAAAGGATGAATTGGCATTGTACCGGATTAAACACAATTTGCTGTTACTTATCTGCTTGCTGCTGGTCACTGCTCAGGTTGGTTTAGCAGCTCAAGTCCAAGTCGACTTTCTCGATGTTGGCCAAGGAGATGCGGTTTTAATCCACTCAAGTGACGGGGGAGTACTTCTGATTGATGCCGGCATTCAGTCTGCCGGTGCGGCGGTGGTTGTCCCGCACATCAAGAGGCTGGGTATCGAAGATATTGATGCTGTTGTTATGACCCATCCCCATTCTGACCATATTGGGGGGCTGATTCCTGTTTTGGAGCAGATCCCTGTGGCCAGGGTTTATTCTAATTATCAGGTTCATACAACCCAGTTATATGAGCGCCTGCTCCTTTTAATTGAATCCTTAGATATACCATTTCTGCTGGCTGAGCCGGGGACAGAAATTCCAATTGCTGGAATTGACCGGATTGAGGTATTGCATCCCAGCCAACCTCTATCTGATCAGATCAACAATAACTCGATAGTGCTGCGGATGGAAGTTGATGGGGTCAGTTTCTTATTTACTGGGGATATTGAAAAAGAAGCTGAACAGCTGTTAATTAACAAGCGGGCTGAGCTTGCTGCGGATATCATCAAGGTACCGCACCACGGCAGCAGTACCTCAAGTCACCACGAGTTTGTTGCTGCGGTCCAGCCGAGCACAGCAGTGATTATGGTTGGCGAAGGAAATCGGTATGGCCATCCAGATTTAGAAGTATTAGTGCGTTACCAAGCAGCTGGTGCTGAGATTTACAGAACAGATCACCACGGCACGATTACTGTCAGAGTTGAGGATGGGGTAGTGAGCATAGAAACTGCTAAAAGCAGGGTAGGAGCAGATCAGCGGCTCAACTTAAACTCAGCAACCTTAGAGGAGCTGCAGACAGTGCCGGGAATCGGTCCGGTTTTAGCAGCAAGAATCATTACATATCGGGAAGAATTTGGGTTTGATTCTGTTGAAGATTTGATCAATATTACCGGGATTGGTGCAAAAACACTGGAACAGATTAGAGACTATTTTTACGTGTATTAAGGAGGGCTTCTATGAAGTGGCAGGCTGTGGTAGATCGCTTTGAAGGGGATTTGGCAGTGCTCCACTGTTTTGATCCAAAACAGGAGAGCAGAGAAAGCTATTTTACTGTTGAACTGCCGCGGCAGCTGCTGCCGCAAGAGTTAAAAGAGGGTGACTATCTCACCGCCACTTGGCAGCTCGATCGGGAAGCGACCGAATCTGCGCGGGAGAGAGTCACCGCGATTTTAGAAAGATTGGCTAATCGCCACCACAAGTAGTGCGAATCCGATTTAGAATGGCTGTAATTTCTGCTCTGCGCTGTTCTGTTTTGACCGGATCAGGTGTAATCTTTAAGATCCGGTTCCCAACGACAGAAGCGGCTACAACTTGTCCTTCTTCTAGATGTTGATTGTTCCTAAGCTTGATGTAACGGATTCCCTGCTCATAGCTGGTAAAATCAAGGTAGGCTTCGCCCAGGGGTTCCAGCCTGATCACACCATCAGCGATGGTATCGATAACATAGTATTCAGTTGTCAAAAAGTCTGGTGCTGTTACCAGTAACAGCAGCAAGGATACGAGTAGAAAGCGTACCATAACGACTCCTTTCTCTGGGCAGAAAAAGGGCTACTATATTTTTTAACATATATTTTCAAAAATCCTGCTTGAAAATGCGGGTAAAGATCAAAGGAGATGATCAGATGCGGTTTGCGGTGATCGGCGGGACTGGTGTTTATGATCCGCTGCTGTTGGATCAGGCCAGGAATATTCAGCTTCCCACTCCCTATGGCGAAGTTTCATTAACTGCAGGCTATTACCAGCAGCAGGAGATTGGCTTTATCGCTCGCCACGGCAGCGGCCATGCCACTGCTCCCCATAAGATCAATTATCGCGGTATAATCTGGGCTTTAAAATCCCTTGGTGTTGAGTACATTATTGCCACCAATGCGGTTGGTTCCGCTAATCCCAGCATGCGCCCAGGTGATTTTGTATTGATCGACCAATTTATTGACTTTACCAAAACCCGTCCCTTCACTTTTTTTGACGGCGAAAGCACTCCAGTAGTGCACGTTGATGTAACTAATCCCTACTGCCATACTTTAAGGGAAACAATTGCAAACATAGGTGAGGGAATGAATCTGCAGCTTCACAACGGTGGATGCTACGCCTGCTTTGAAGGTCCCCGCTATGAGACGGCTGCGGAGGTCAAGATGGCGGCACTGCTCGGCGGTGATGTTCTCGGCATGACTAATGTGCCGGAAGTGGTGTTAGCCCGGGAAGCGGGCATCTGCTATGCTTCGATCTGTGTTGTTACTAACATGGGAGCGGGTATAACAGATTCAGCCTTGTCCCACAGTGAAGTCAGCGCGATTATGACAGATAATATGAACAGTGTGCGCCGGCTTGCCCTGGATAGTCTGGCTGCAGTGGCGCAGCTGCCGAGCTGTTCCTGCAGTAAGTGTGAGGTTCCCCTCCCGGGTCTGCAGGAATCTGAAAGTTAGACGCGAAACTTTATCAGGATGGAAAAGGGGGGTTATCATTGAGCATCAAAGTTGCAGTTGTTGGTTACGGCAATATCGGAAAATATGCTGTAGAAGCTGTTCAGGCTGCTCCCGACATGGAATTGGTGGGGGTTGTGCGGCGGGATGCGGCAGGAATACAGCCGCCTGCTTTGGCTGACATTCCGGTTGTCACAGATATCGAACAGCTTGCTGAGGTAGATGTAGCATTAATCTGTACCCCAACACGCTTAGTTCCGACTTATGCTGCGGAAATCCTGGCTAAGGGTATTAATACCGTTGACAGCTATGATGTTCACGGACAATTAGTTGATGTTCGCCGGGAACTAGAGCAGGTTGCAGTAAAACATAACTCAGTGGCAGTGATATCTGCCGGTTGGGATCCGGGCACAGATTCGCTGATCCGGGGAATTTTTGCCATGATGGCACCAAAGGGAATCACTTACACCAATTTTGGACCGGGGATGAGCATGGGCCATACAGTGGCCGTTAAAGCCATTCCAGGGGTTGAGAATGCCCTCTCGGTTACCATCCCGGCCGGTACCGGCATTCACCGAAGATTAGTTTATGTGCAGCTGGCTCCCGGAGCCAATTTCGAATCAGTTAAGCAAGCGATCAAACAGGATCCCTATTTTGTTAATGATGAAACTCATGTCTACCAAGTGGATGATGTTGAGCAGCTGATCGATACCGGTCATGGAGTGGTGATTGAGCGCCGCGGGGTTTCAGGTAAAACTGCCAACCAGCACTTTAAATATGAGATGCGGATTAATAACCCGGCGTTGACTGCTCAGAACATGACTGCATGTGCCAGGGCAAGTGTAAAACAAAAACCGGGTGCTTATACTATGTTAGAGATACCAATAATAGACTATCTGTATGGCGATAGAGATGCATTACTGAGAGAGTTAGTGTAGCTAAATTTAGGAGGATGAACATGGATCAGGTAAGAGTTCGGTTCGCACCCAGCCCTACAGGCTATTTGCATGTAGGCTCTTCAAGAACCGCTTTATTTAATTATTTATTTGCTAAACATCATAATGGCGTTTTTGTACTGCGCATTGAAGATACAGATCTGGCCAGAAGTACAGAAGCTTCAACTCAGGCTATTTTAGATGGAATGAAATATCTTGAGCTGTTTTGGGATGAAGGTCCTGAGGTGGGCGGTGACTACGGTCCTTACTTCCAATCTCAGCGCCTTGATCTTTACCGGGAGTATGCCGATAAACTGCTGGAAGCCGGCCGAGCTTATCAGTGCTTCTGCACTCCGGAAGAACTGGATCAGATTCGGAAAGAAGCAGTCGAACAGGGACGGGATCCAAAGTACGATGGCCGCTGCTTCCATTTATCTGACGCAGAGCGGCAGCAGTTTATTGAACAGGGACGCAAACCTGTGCTGCGCTTTAAAGCTGAATATGAAGGCACTACTGTAGTGGAGGAT
>JAAYLQ010000074.1 GCA_012521805.1 Bacillota bacterium | reverse complement strand
TCCAATCTGTGAGCATCAAGCAGAACTAGATTGGTGCTGACTGAACCAACATCAACTCCGAGATAGACTAATTGGCGTCCCATAAGCCCACTCTCCTTCCGACCGCCTAGCCAGTAAATCAACGAATGCTTCCAGCCTAGTTTGAAAACCAGCTTCCCCAGTATGTTCGTCTACCACTAATGACAGCACAGGGATCTGATAATCCAAGCTGACATTCGGTAGAATACATTGGGCTACGATCTCCGGCATGCAGGTAAAAGGCAGGATGTGAATAATACCATCATATTGCTCCTCAGCAAGGATTACAGTTCGAGCAACTGACTCTAGGCCATGTCCGCCAACTGATGCATGGAGATAACCTTGAGCCTTATCTATTAAATGTTTATTGCTGTATAAGCCTAAAGAAGAGCGAATCACATGGTCCTTTAACCACTCAACTAAACTGACTGTTCGATAAACTTCAGCACCTAGGTGACCCAAACGCTCCTCTAAATCTAAATTGGAAAACGAATCGAGAATTGTGTAGATTTCCCCCACTATCCCGATTCTCAACGGCTGATAATCCACCTTAACAGCTTCTGCAAGCATGGCCTCGCAGCCCTGTCTACAAACACTTCTAATTTCAGCCACTGTAGCGGCGCTGCGCAGCCTCTGCAGAGCCTCTGCCAGCAGTTGAGAGGTAATTCTGTATTCACTCTCCCTGGGACGGACATAATGGGATGTCCGTTCAAGCTTCTCAACAGCCATTAGTTTCTCCCAGGCTAGAACTAATCCCCTGATTAATGCCCGCCACCCCTTTTTCCTGATCAGGGGAAGCAGCTGCGATCGCAACCTGCGAAAGTCTTCCTTTGGGTGGTCGAGCACTATAAATTCTACCTTTTTACCCAAATCAAAGAGGATTTCTTCCTCTAGTGCCGCATAATAACCCAGCCGGCAAGGTCCCCGACCCCCTACCATCAAAACTGTATCTGCCCCCAACTCAATACCTTCTAAGATATTGCCCACACCCAGCTTCAAAGGCAAGCATACCGTTTCCGGACTATATTTAGTTCCTAAAGTTAAAGATCTCCTGCTGCTCTGCGGCGGTAAAACCAGTTCATGACCCATTTCGTTTAGGAGCGCCTCAACCGCAATATATACATTACCCAAATGCGGGACTGTAATCTTCACGCTGTTTCCTCCTCTGCAACAAGTCGAGAAATGCATCCAACCTGGTTAATACCCCGGCTTGTCCAGTATGCTCGTCAAGATTAATTAATAAGTGGGGTATTTGATTACGGCGGCAGTAGCGTTCCACTATATCAATTGTGAAGGAATCGGTACCGCAGGCAAAAGACATCAGGGAAATAATACCATCCACTTTAGGAGCGAGGTAATGAGCCGCACCTAAAATCTGTTTTCCAGACGACCAGTACATGCGTTTTTTGAGAAAGCTGTTGTTGGCATTGATTGTGTTCTGATCTAAGTGCTCCACAGTAGTCAGCTTACAGCCAGCCTGACGCAATCTTTTAGTGATTCCCATTGAAATGAAATCATCATTAAGTAAATACTCATGTCCCAGCACACCTATGTGCAATCTGGCATGAGGTTCAGTTTCAACCGGGGCTGTCAATAATTTTGCCTCATGGAGTTTAAGTTGATAAAGTCCGTTGCGATATGCCCTCAGCACTTGCGAAAATTTAGCAAATTTAAGTCCAAATTTCAGATAAGACCACATGATGCTGCGTGGTCCCCTGCGGCCATCAATAGTGGGCGACAAGATTGGGGGTGTCTGTTTGATACAGCCGCGGACTATATCTGGCAAACCCATAAATTTTGGACAGATATATTCTCCTTTTTCGATACTGATAATATATGGGATAAACAGATAATCAACATTTTTCTCGATCAGGTTTTGTACATGACCGATGTACACTTTGACCGGCAGACAGATACCGTCAACCGATGCCGCTACACCGAAATCAAGCGTTTGTTTGGTAGTTGGATCAGAAATAACTACTGTGCATCCTAAACCCTGAAGAAAACTTTCCCAAAAGGGAAAATAACGATAATAATATAAGCCCCTGGGGACTCCGACTTTCATACCCATCACCCCTGCTACTTACTGCGAACATCCCGGTCCTTCTTCTTCGCTATAGCTTTAGGCCGCATCGTTATCTGTGGAATAGGATAGCGGAAAATAATGCGGAGCAGAGCGGGTCCATTAAACGGAACCAATGGCCACAGATAAGGCAGGCCGAAAGACTTGGTTAAACCAAAAATTAAAAAAGTAACTAGAACACTCACTCCTAGTCCAATCCAGCTGAAAAGAAAAGTACTGATGAGGATTAGAAAACGAAACAGCCGCAGTGCCCAGGCAAATTCCAAACTGGGAGTTCCAAATGTTCCTATGGCAACAATGGCTATATAAAGAATTGTTTCGGGAACAAAGATTCCCACTGTAACAGCTAAGTCTCCCAGCAGGATAGCACCTACGATACCAAGGGAGGTGGCCAACGCATTTGGTGTATGTACCAAAGCTATACGAATAGTATCCAGTCCCAATTCAAGAATGATAAACTGCAGCCAAAGGGGCACAATGCTCTGCTCCTCAGGCCCTAACCAGTTCAACCACGGAGGCAAGTTTGGGGTATGGACCAATGCATACCAAACAGGTATCAACAGCATTGATAAAACGATCCCCATTGTCCTAACCCACCTCAAATAGGTTCCAACCGGTGGATTCTGAAAATATTCCTCAGCATGTTGGGTGAAATGCCAGGCAGTTACCGGCACAATCATGGCAAACGGAGAAGTGTCAACAAAAATACAGATATGTCCCTCGTATAAATGTGCTGCCGCAACATCCGGACGCTCAGTGTAGCGGGTCACTGGCAGCGGATTAAAAGTTGTGCCAAGGATATACTCTTCCAAATTCTTGCCGCCCATGGGTAAAGCATCCCTCTTGATCCGGGAAATTCTTTTCTTAACTTCCTCCACCAAGCCCCGATCAGCAATATCTTCAATATAACCAATAAACACATCGGTCTTTGATCGGGTGCCCACCTGCATTGCTTCAAAGCGCAGTTTTGAATCGCGGATCCGGCGGCGCACAAGATTAGTATTAAAGATGGCCGTTTCAACAAAACCCTCGTGTGAACCGCGTGTAACCCGTTCAAGATCTGGTTCTTCAATACCTCTGACAGGGTATTCCCTGACATCAATAACGATGGCACTGGTTAATCCATCTACCAGCAGCAGCATTGGCCCTGCCAGCATCTGATCGATACCATCGTCTAAATCGTCAGTTGTATCAACTTCAAAATATGGCAAATAGCGAGTGAGAATTTTTTCTACACCATTAACCCCTAACTCTCCTCTGGGAATGCCATCCATTAAGGATTTCATAATAGCAGAGGTTTCACGGTCTTTGACAAATCCATCGATAAAGATTAATGCTGCATCTCGCTCACCGATGCAGATTTCCCGGACAATAATATCAAAAGTTATGCCAATACCGAGCTTGTCCTTTAGGTATTCCAAGTTCTTTTTCAGGCTTCTGTCAACTGCAGCGGTCATAGCCATGTCTCCTTATCTCATCCTTTATAAAAAGCGCCTAGATAAATGGCGCTTTTTTATCGTACTGTTGTCGGAACAAACATGTCAATTATGCCGATGACAAATGCTGCCAATAGCGCACCGATTAAGGTAACTTCCATTTCAGGCACTATGAATTGGACTGTCCAGATTACAACAGCGGAGACCAAAAATCCTACTATTCCCCTACTGTATGGCGAAACCCGCCTGCCTAAAGTTGCCTCAATCACCCAGCCAATTGCGGCAATTACCACTGCGGCTAATAATGCATTCCAAAATCCCATCATGCTGAAACCCGGAATTACAAAGCCGACAGCCATCAGCACCAGTGCGGAGACAACAAAGCGGACGACAGCACTCAGCCAATCCATCACATCACCTCATTTTCAGTTTTATCCCTACGTAGTATTACCCAAATCCCATCCTCTTATCCTGAGTTTTCCTAATCTTCCTGGTCTACTCTAAAGGCAACTTTAACATTAGCTCTGTACCTAACTATTTCGTCATCTTCAACCTTGCCAGTCCAATTAAGCACTTCCACTCCGCTGATATGTCTTATCGTTTTGGAAGCTTCTTTCACCGCTGCTTTTACAGCATCTTCCCAACTGGTTTTGGATTGACCAACTAACTCAATTACTTTTATTACAGCCACTTATTCCACCTCCGCTAGTAGTATAACCAAAAAAAGAGCTCTCTTATGAGCTCTTTTCAGGTAAGACTTGCCTGACCACCCGCAGCAGATTTTTTCCCATAACCTTTTCAACAACTGCTTCTGACAAGCCGCGCTTTTTTAGTTTTGATATTAATAGCGGTGTTTTTTCCACATTTTCCAAACCAACCGGTACAGCGCCAATTCCATCAAAGTCAGAGCCTAACGCTGCTGTCTCGCTGCCCCCAACATCAATTAGATGAACAATCTGTTCAACAACATGCTCGATATCAGCCATTTCAGGCTGCTTGGTCAGAAATCCAGGATAAAAATTAACTCCTACTACTCCGCCGCAATCAGCAATAGCCTTAATCTGGGCATCAGTTAAATTGCGGCGGTGCTGGCAGAGGGTGTATGCATTCGAGTGGGACGCAATGATCGGCTGGTTGCTTTCGTCTAAAACGTCCCAAAAACCAGGTTCAGCTAAGTGAGATACATCAATTACCATGCCTAAGCGGTTCATCTCAGCAACTACTTCCCGGCCAAATTCACTTAAACCTGATGCTCCCTTGCCCTCCCCTACACCATCAGCCAATTCATTGCGGTGGTTCCATGTGATGGTAAGGGCTCTCACTCCAAGCCTGAAAAAATTGCGCAGGTTTGCAATACTGCCCTCTAATGCCTCGCCGCCTTCAAGGGACAGCATGCATCGGATCGGCATATCATTTCCTTCAATAATTTGACAGTCACTGCGCCACAATAAGGGCTGGAGTTCTTGAGGATATTTTCTAAGATTTTCCCAGAAAATATCGACCATCTTCAGCGCCTTGTGCAGAGCTAGACCGTGGCGGTACCGATCGGGAACATAAATCGCAAAGATCTGCGCACTGATACCAGCTCTCCTCATTTTGGCCAAATTCACATGGGTACCAGTGAGCGTAGCTAGATCCTCCCCGCCGTTTTGCTCCGCCAGAATTCCCAGTGTATCAATATGTGCGTCAAAAATATACACAATTTACCTCCTAATATAATGAAAAACCTGTTTGCGTAACACAAACAGGCTTCGATGAATTAGAAAATTTTTTACCGAGGCTCTACAATAAGTTTGATAGCAGTCCTCTCTTCGTCATCGATCATAATGTCTGTGAATGCTGGAATGCAGATTAGATCAACGCCGCTTGGGGCCACAAAACCTCGTGCAATTGCCACAGCTTTGACCGCCTGATTTAATGCGCCTGCACCAATAGCTTGAACCTCTGCTCTTCCACGTTCTCTCAGGACACCTGCTAAAGCTCCTGCCACTGAGTTTGGACTAGACTTTGCCGAAACCTTTAATACTTCCATGTGTAAGTGACCTCCCTTTGCAAATCTTCTTCGATTCTGTTACTTC
>JAAYLQ010000073.1 GCA_012521805.1 Bacillota bacterium | reverse complement strand
TGGGTTACCGCACACCGTTGGAGCTCTTCCAGGAGGAACTATCGAAGCTGGACGCAACTGTGAAATGCTTTATAGAACGGGTTTCTGGCTAGCCGTTGCATTTGCTATTGCACTTTAGAAAAAAAAAAAGAGCCCAGATAACTCTCAGCTCGAGATGCCCTTAATCGGTTCTAAAACCAGCAGACTCAACCTACAACCAGAAATATTTTTCGATAAAACAGTTTCAATTCGCTTCGATGCTGCTTCAGCTCCCCGCTGATCTGTCAAGGGAAGCAGAATAATCACTTGATGCTCTGCACATCGACAGGCGAAATCATCCCGGCGCAAAACTCCCTGGAGAATATTAATTGTGCGGTCAGCTAAACTGCCCAGCTCTTTAGGCAGGGTAATTATGATTAAAGAACACGGCTGACTTTCTCTAGTAGATCTGCGGCGGCTTAGATTTACCATTTCTGCAAAGGTATTTTTGTCCCTTGGCCAGAGGTGGTATTTGGGAAGGTGAACTTGATTAATCAGGCTGGTTGTCTCAACACTGGGAGCGATCTCCAAATCTTCCTGCATCGCTTTTTCACAAGATTTATATTGAATCACCGCGTCATTATAGCGGCCGGTTGCCACCAGGTAGCGGATAATTTGTTGGTGCAGCTTTTCTCGAGATGGATCAAACTCTAAGGCACGGCGGCATACCTGAATTGCCTGCTCATAGTCTTGATTGCAGCGAACACAAAGCTCTGCAGTGCGAACAGCCAGATCAAGATACATTTCGCGGATATTTTCCCTCAGAATAGCAGTCCATTCTTGGTAAACATCTTCCTCAAGAAAATCCCCGCGGTACAGTTTGAATGCTTCCAACCCCACCTTTAATGCTGAATTGGGATCGCGATGTTCTAGTTCACTGCATTGACAAACCTTTTCTTTAAAGTCAACTAAATCTACATAATACCCTTTGCTTGGGGCAAACCAGTATAACCCGTTGGCATGATGAATCACCGGATAGGCGTGATGACCACTGCGCTGTGGAAAAAGACTGCGGCGCAGGTTGTACAAAGTTGTGTGAAAGTTGTGGGAGGCGCTGGTCATCTCACTGTCTGACCACAGTATTTCAATAATTCTATCCCGCGGCACCTTCTTACCTGGCATGTGAGCTAGAAATTTAAATAACGCCAGAGCCTTCTGGGATTTCCAGCTTTTGGCCGAAATTAAAGTCCCGTCCACTTCTAGAACAAATGAACCTAACATCAAAACTGTAATCACAATAATCAGCTCCTGTTGCTGAGTCACGATCACAGCATCCACATATATTACTACTTAAAAGCGGCCCGGGGCTTTTCCTCCTTAGATTTTTCTATCTTATCGAAGGCAGACAAGAAAAAATGACCTGTCCCCATAAGACAAGTCATAAAGATATAAATTACGAATTTTCATCAGCTGCCAACAGCATATTGAGAAAAGACCTTGGCAGATGAAAGCGGTGGTTGTTCAACCTTAGTTCATGTAAATCTTCACAGGTCTGATGGTTGTTGGCTTTAAAATTGTTTATTTCTTGATGAATCCTTTCCATTCTGCTGTCTAATTGGGCAACAGCTTCCGCTGCTGAACACAGTTCATCCAACAGCGGTTGCGGAATCTCATAGTTGTATTTATAGTTCAATTTATGCTCCAAACTCGCCCAAAAATCCATAGCGATAGTGCGGATTTGAATCTCAGCCCAGACCTTTTCGATGCCCTCAGTCATAAATACCGGAACCTGGACAATCAAATGGAGGCTGCGGTAGCCATTTGGTTTGGGCCGCTTGATATAGTCCTTACACTCTGCCACAGATAGACCTGCCTGCTTCTGCAGCATCTCACTAATTTTATAGATATCTGAGACAAAGGAACAGACAATCCGCAGACCAGCAATATCACGGATATTTTCCCTAATCGACGGCAGGGTGAGGGGAACTTGTTTGCGAACTGCTTTTTGTAAAATGCTTTCTGGACTTTTAACACGGCTGGTAACATGTTCGATCGGGTTATAGTCATGCATATATTGAAATTCTTGTTTGAGAATCTCAACTTTTGTCGTCAGCTCATCTACTGCAAATTTATACGTCATCATAAACCGCACGATTTCCTGTTTCAGAGCTTCTAGCTTTTGCAGGTCCATAGGCATAATAGCTCCAATCTATTTATTTACCGGCTAGTCTCCGCTCCTGAATCAAACGCCTGGTGAAAGTATAGGTATGGGTAGCAATTACCTTCAAGATAGCATACGCCGGGACACCGAGAATAACGCCAGTAATTCCCCCAAGGCTTCCCGCTGTCAGCAGCACAACAATAATAGTTACTGGATGGATACTCAGTTTTCTGCCTAATACCAGCGGAGCCACTAGGTGATTTTCTAAATAATTGGCGACAACCATGATCACAACCACTTCCGCAGCTTTCAGCGGCGAAATAAACAAAGCAACTATTACCCCTGGTATCGTCCCTAATACCGGACCGAAATATGGGATAATATTCGTGATCAGAGCGATGGCTGCCAGCAGAAGGGCATAGTCCAAACCGATAATCAGATATCCAAGGTATACTACAATTCCAATGAACAGGCTGATCGTCACCATTCCTTGGATGTATGACCGAATTGTTTCGTTCATCTCCGATAACACGGTTTTTGCTTCCCCTTGATATTGTTCAGGGAAAAAACCGACAATTTTGGGGGTCAGACTTGAACCTTCTTTTAACATATAAAACAGCAGCAGTGGGATGGTTAAGACCACAACCACAAAATTGGCAACCGAACCGAGGAAACTCCAGATATTCTGAGAAATGGTGGCTATCAAACCGTCTACCAGCTTGACATAGTCGATCTTACTCAAGTTCTGGAAGAACTCAAACTGCTCAAACTCAGCAAAAATAGTTGAGTCTTGAAGTTCCTGCAGGCGTCGGTTAAACTCCGTCAGAAAGCGCGGCAGATTGGTGATCAATCCGGTTAACTGCCGCTGGAGAATTGGAGATAAATACAAAATCGCAAATAAGATCAGCAGAATAAACACAATAAAGATCAGCAGAATCGCTAACGTCCGCGGAATCTTAAATTTGGTCAGCCAGTCAACTATAGAAATTGTCAAGTAGTAAAGGATTCCAGCAACCAAGAAGGGAAAGAAAATGGTTTTAACCAATACTTGGACTGGATGAAAAATATAACCGATGTGCTGCAAAATCCAGATAATCAGAAATACCATCAAAATCCAGAGCGTTATTTGAAAGGGCTTTGACTTATAGAACACTAGCCTCTCTCCCTTCTCGCTAAGTCTTAGAACAATCCGAGGCTGACTGCCATCACTGCCATCCCAGCAATCAGTCCGTAAATTGCCGTATGGTGAAAGCCATACTTTTCCGCTGTAGGCAGCAGCTCATCCAGGGAAATATAAACCATAATGCCAGCTACCATTGCAAATACAATGCCAAACATCACATCATTAACCCAGCGCAGGAGCACAAAGTAACCAACAATCGCCCCTAAGGGTTCCGACAACCCTGATAAAAAGGAGTAAAGGAATGCCCGCTTCTTGGTACCGGTCGCATAGTAAATTGGTACAGAAACCGCAATTCCCTCCGGGATATTGTGAATTGCAATCGCTACCGCAATGCTGATCCCCAAAGTGGGATCTTGAATTGCGGCAATGAATGTTGCCAGCCCTTCTGGGAAGTTATGAATAGCAATTGCCAGCGCTGAAAACAAACCCATTCTTAACAGCTGACGCTCTTCCGCAACCTCGGCAGCTGCTTCCTCAGTCATTTCGCTCACATCGCGAATTTCGTGGGGGTTTTCACCACTGGGAACGAAGTGGTCAATTAAAGCAATTACTAAAATCCCGCCAAAAAACGCAGCCATTGCCACCCAATATCCCTTAGTAGGACCATAAACAAGGGCGAGGGAATCATTGGCCTTAGCAAAGATCTCTACAAAGGAAACATAAATCATGACGCCTGCTGAGAATCCCAGGGCACCGGACAAAAACTTTTTATCAGTTTGTTTGGTGTAAAACGCCAAAGCACTGCCAATTCCAGTAGATAGCCCTGCTAACAAGGTAACTGCGAATGCAAAAAGAATATTCCCAGTTGTAATTTCCATAATCCTCTCCTCCCCTCCTAAAATTTAAATCAAACCCTGTTTATTGTAGTTATAGTGAAAAAACAGGTAACTTACTAGTTACCTGTATCAGTTCAAGTTAAAGCAGCATGTGCCTCCTCCAGATACTTAATAATTTCTAAGTTCTGCGGGCAGAGCGATTCACAGCTTCCACATTGAACGCACTGTGAAGCGTCAGTCCCTTTATCGAGCAGAGCTTTGTACTGCCATTTTCCTTCATCCATAACATTATATACACTGGCGTGATTTAAAATACTAAAGACACGCGGGATTTCCACACCCTGGGGACAGGGCAGACAGTAACGGCAGTCGGTGCATTTTACCCTAGTTCTTTCATTGTAAATCTGCTGCACCCGATTAATCAGCTCTAATTCTGTTTCGGTCAATGAATTCGGCGCTGCATCTGTCATTGTTTTGATATTTTCCTGCACTTCTTCCATTTTACCCATGCCGCTTAAAATCACTGTTACCTCAGGGAAATTGGTCAGCCAGCGAAACGCCCACTCAGCTGGGGTTCGCTTGATCGGTGCTTGATCCCAAACCGCTTGGATTTCATCGGGGATGTTCTTGACAAGCCTGCCGCCCCGGAGCGGTTCCATAATCACTACGGCTAAGCCCTTTTCGGCAGCATACTTAAGACCTTCGGTACCGGCTTGGTAATTTTGGTCCATGTAGTTGAGCTGGATCTGACAGAAATCCCAATCATATGCATCCACAATTTCCTTAAAGGTATCCAGGTCATCATGGAATGAAAATCCAGCATATTTAATCCGTCCATCCGCTTTGGCTCTATCTAAAAACGACAGCAGATTGTACTTAAGTACCTTATCATTCCAGCTGCCCTTGTTCAGAGCATGCAGAAGATACATATCAATCCAGTCCGTTGCGAGTTTTTCCAGCTGCTCATTTAATAAGCGATCGCCGTCTTCCTCGCAGTTGACATGCCAAACCGGCAGTTTGGTCGCTAGATAAGCTTTTTCACGGTATCCATCTGCCAGTGCTTTCCCGACTAAAACTTCACTCTTACCGCCATGATAGTTATATGCGGTGTCAATATAGTTTACCCCTTGATCAATAGCATATCTGAGCATCGAGATTGCTTTTTCCTGATCAATATCGCCTACTTCACTGTCGGGAGCTGGTTCCGCTACAGTAGGCAATCTCATACATCCAAATCCTAATAGTGATACTTCAAAATCAAATTTACCAAATTTTCTGCGCTGCAATTTGCCTCATCCTCCGCAGTCTGATTGTGCTTACCAACATATACTACGCCGACGCATCAACTAAATCCTGCTTCACCAGCAAAAGTCCAGCTGCAGCCTAGAAAAACAGCATCCACAATCCGATCACAATCAGCAGACCTCCGGAAACGATTTGGACAATCTGATAGTTGTTCTTGATCCAGCTGACAGTACCTTTGAGCTGATTCCAAAGCAAGGCTGTCACTAGAAACGGGATCGCTAAGCCCAGGGAAAACACAAAAAGCAGTCCCATCCCCTGATACATAGTCTTTAAATTCGCGGCAAACAAGAGAGCGGTACCTAAAAAGGCGGTTAAACATGGTGTCCAGCTGAAGGCAAACGCTGCACCAAACAGTACACTTGCGCCAAAGCCAACCGCACCTGCCTCCCGCCGAAGACCCCGGGAGCGGTTAAGCAGTGGTATCTTCAGCAGACCCAGATAATTAATACCAAAGAGAAGCACAATCACGCCAGCAGCTCGCTGCAGAAAAACCCGATGGGAACTTAACACACTGCCCAGCCCCGATGCAGTTGCACCGAGCGCAACGAAGAGCAGCGTAAAGCCTAAAACAAATCCCAGTGTGCTGCGGAGCAGCTTCCATCTGCCCGGTTCACCTTCATTGCCAGTGAGATAGAGCACGTATACCGGCAGCAGCGGCAGAATACAGGGTGAAATAAACGCCATCAACCCTTCGAGAAAAGTTAAGCCTACCAGCGAAGGAGTAATCTCGGGCAGCATTTGACCAAGCATTATTCAATCTCTCCAATCATTTCCAAGAGTTTTTCAAAACCAACTGGTCCGAGAACTGCCGAGGCAAGACGACCTTCCCGATCAACCACTACGGTAGCCGGCAAACCTGGCACTCCAAAAATGTAGTAGCCGACAAGGGTATGATCATCGTATAGGTTAAGTAAATCGTAGCCGTTATCCGCTAAATACTTAGCGGCACTAGCCCGCGTTTCCCGCACTCCATCGATTTGGTTGATCAGCAGCAGTTTGCCAGCACCGGTCTCTTCAAAATAGTCATGGAGTTTCTGCAGCTCAGGCATTTCACTACGGCAGTGAGGACACCAAGTTGCCCAGAAATTCAACACCACAATTTCACCAGCATAATCCGATAAAGACACAACCTCGCCCCGGTTTGACTCTAGTGAAAAATCCGGTATTAGTGGTCGTTCTTCGGCTGTTACTGCAGCTGCAAACGCGGCCAATACAACACATGCAGTTAACATCCATATTCCTGCTCTCTTAATCATCGCAATGCCTCCTTGTAAAATATTTACCTAGCAAGTTACCTATATGTATATCAATATTATTTGATGTATACCTGCAGTTTCCTCCCGTTCTACCACCTAAATTTTTACATTAATCCAATATGCATTTAATTCTTATTAGTTTTTAGTCGCTCATCATTGTAACAAGCTTTGTTCTGTGATATATTAAAATTTGCATGATAAATAACTATATAGATAGAGGAGTTTTTGAAATGTCTAAGGTTGTTGCTGTTATTCTTTTTGCTCTTACTTATATCTGTTTGCTGAGCCTGCCAAGACACAGGGCTTACGTTGCCCTGACTTCGGGGGCAATTTTTGTTATCCTTGGTTTTGTTCCGGTTAGTGAGGTGTTCGCAACTATCGACTGGAATGTAATCATGATGATTGCGGGAACCATGGGAATTGTTGCTTTGTTTACTGACTCGAAAATGCCGGCACGTCTCGCTGACATTTTAATAGAAAAAACGCCGAATGTTAAGTGGGCGGTTATTGCCTTGGCATTGTTTGCAGCGTTCATCTCTGCTTTTGTAGATAACGTAGCAACAGTGCTGATGGTTGCACCGGTAGCATTGACAATCGCAAGCAAACTTGGGATCTCACCTGTAAAAAGTATTATTGCGATTGCGATTTCGTCAAACTTACAAGGAGCTGCTACTTTAGTTGGTGACACTACTTCAATCCTATTGAGTGGGCATGCCGAGATGAACTTCTTAGATTTCTTTTTCTTCCAAGGGAAGCCCGGTCTCTTTTGGATCGTCCAAATAGGAATGGCAGCATCAACCTTGGTACTGCTCTGGGTGTTTCGCAGCGATAACCAGCCAATTGTAGCCATAGGTCGAACAAAGGTTACCAATTACTTCCCTACCCTGCTGTTGGTCGGTATGGTTGTGCTTTTAATCATCGCATCCTTTATCCCTAACACACCCAGAAATATTAACGGTTATATCTGTATCAGCCTGTTTATCATCGGCTTAATTGAGAATCTAGTGCGGACTAAATCTACCGATATGCTTATTACTGCATTATCTGAAATTGATTATTTTACCATCCTGCTGTTAGCCGGACTCTTTGTAGTTATTGGCGGATTAACAAGAGCAGGCGTTGTGACTGATATCAGCAATCTCTTTGTTAAGCTGAGCGGTGATAACCTGTTCCTGATTTTTTCCTTGATTGTCTGGGCATCGGTCCTCTTTTCCGCATTTATTGATAACATTCCTTATGTAGCAACCATGCTTCCGGTAACTACAGAGATAGCTGGAGTTCTCGGTATCGAACCATATCTGCTCTACTTTGGTCTGTTAGTTGGCGCCACCTTAGGCGGCAATCTCACCCCGATTGGGGCATCCGCCAACATCACCGGAATCGGGATCTTGAGAAAGGAAGGCCATGAGGTTACCGCCTCCCAATTTATGAAAATCTCAGTTCCCTTTACGCTGGCAGCTGTGCTCAGCGGCTACATTCTGGTCTGGTTATTGTGGAGCTAAAATGAAACCCTAGGTCGCTCGATCTAGGGTTTTTTTACTGTTCAAGTTCAGCTAAGGTGGTCGTCAGATGTTGTTTGACGCTCTCCACCTTATCCCTCGCTATTACAAACTCCACTACTCCCTCGATTCTGGTGGCGTACAAATCCCGACTGTACGGCAGCAGCTCGATAGTTACCGGCAGCCGCTCAGGATCCTCGTGATAGAAGACCAGTTTAAATTCGGGCTCCCCTACCTCATCCGGTATCTGGTCCAGTACAGCATCAACCGTCAGCCCGACAATTGTGCCGTAAGTCCTGCGAAAAATTCTCTCTTCCGCCCTGATCCCGTTGAGATAAAAACTTTCCTTAATTTCGGTTTTCAGCTCACCGTCTTCCTCTACTACAATTTCTTCCCGTTCCATCGTTAGGACATAATGCTGGTCATCCCATGTAACGTCAACGCGGTTTACATCATCAATGCTGACCATATATAATACTTTAATCAGCCATTCAAAAGGATCAGCATCACGAATGCGGATCAGGTTTTTGTAAATAGAAAAGACCTCGCTGCCTCCTGCCAGCATCGCATAAACCTCAAGGTCATTGCGTTCATTGCCAAGTAAAAGATGGATTGAACTGGCTCGATCCTCGATCAGCAGTTCGCCTTGGGGCTGATCCAAACCGTACTGTGCTAAATCCTCCGGATTTAAATCAATAAAATCCTTAACCCGGAGCGAGAGGAACAGACCTCCATCTAAAGTAAACTTAGCATAATTCTCCAGAGCAGCAATCCGCAGGGGTGTTCGGTAGGGACTGATAAAACGCAGCCGATCTAAACCTTTAAGATTTTCAGCTGGATCCTCAGCTGCCGCGATTTCAATCCGCTCCTGCCCAGAATTGTGGATCACCAACCGGTTGAGATCAGCTAGGTTAAATGAGCCCAGCTCCCGTTTGCGGAAATTCTCCAATGTTGATTGAAATGCGGTTCCGTACATCCCATTAACCGCGTACACTGCCGCATCGCCCTCTACCATCAGATAAAAGAGATACTCAGTAGGATGGCGGTTGCCCAGATACACTACCTTTTCGCTGCCATCTGCTAATTCAGCCTTAACAGTGACACTGGGCTTGGCCAGCCCATATTTACTTAAATCGTCCGGCTCAGTTTCAAGCACGAAATCTGCCTCAAGGGTGGCAAAGCGGCGGACCACTGTGCTTACCTGGGAATGATTGGTCAGCTCTGGGTCTAACCCAGCAACCTGCCACCCAGCCTCAGTTTGTTCAAGGGCAATATTCTGACTGCCAATCAATACTAACTGGCTAATGTCCTCCTCTGTGAAATCCCAAAAATCCAGATCGCGCTCTGCTGTAGCTTCCGGTTCTGGACTGCTTTCCGGTCGGTTGATATACCAATATACGCCGATCAGCAGAATTAAACAGAGCGATAGACCAATCCATTGATATCCCTTTCTCATAGATGCCGCCTCCTTGTCCAGACAATAAATCCAGTCAGGAATACTAACACCGGCAGCACGATCACGAATATGCCTGAAAGTATTAACTGCTGCAGGTAAGTCATGGACAACCGGGCAGTGGTTAATGGTTTTGGCCTGATCATGATATTTTCCTGTGCATCAATCAGCCAGTTAATGCTGTTGATGATCAGTTCACTGTTCGCACCACGGCTGAGCTGATCGAATTGATCGACCAGGATTCTTGAGGAAATAACCACTAATTTTGCAGGTGTTGGACTCCAGCCGTCGTCAACACCATCAGTCACAGCTACAGCCACGTTGAAGGGCCCAATCGCATCTCCTTCCACCCAATTTAAGGTCTGAGCTTCAAAATCAGCTTTAGCCCAAGAATTAGTACTGGTAGTCAGCAGCGGTTCAATATTGAGTTTGGAACGTCTAGCCTGCAGGATAGTGATTGGCTGCGCTAATGGCATCACTACCAAAGATTTTGCCCGCTCCATTGGTTCTGTCAGCACATGACTTTGATAGCGGGGCACCAGATAAAACGGATTGGACAGGCGGGCACCAGCATCGCCTTCAATAATTAACCGTTTTTCCAACCTTAAACCATAGCTGTCAAGCAGTCCTTCCAGCACTGGGCGGTCTGCAGTACCAAAATCCACCATCATCACCAGACGGCCGCCCTGCTCTAAATAGGCACGCAGTTTCTCATCTTCTTCCGCACTTAAATCTTTTTGCGGAGAAGCAAGCAGCAGCACGCCTGCGTCCTCAGGAACAGCATCAACAGTAAGCAGATCCAGATCCTCAATTTGGAAGTTCTCCCGTTTCGCTAAATCAGTAAAGCTTTCCGGCAGCTCCAGCTCCCCATGGCCGATTATCCGGTAGACAACTGGAAGCTGTTCAGCAGTAACGTACATAATTGCACTGGTAATCTGCTGTTCGATTGCCAGCGATTCCGGTACCAGCTGGTAGTAATAGTTATAGGTATAGTTGAAGAAATCCATTGGCTGGATTACTCTGAAGCGATCACCGCTTTCCACAATCACGCTGCCGAGATCAGGAGTAACATCTCCTTGGTAAGCCTCGACAAACTGGGGATTGAGCAGCGGATCCACATACTCAAAACTAATATGATCAGAACGCCTGACATACCGCTGGATAATTTCCGAAACTG
>JAAYLQ010000012.1 GCA_012521805.1 Bacillota bacterium | reverse complement strand
GTAATATTTGTCTTTGTTATCATAGTAATCCAAATCTGCAGATATTTCAACCATAAGTTATCAATTAAATTTGATAAAAAAATCAGCCCTGCTCCTTTAGGAACAAGGCATGAAGTCTGGGAAGAAAATCCTGATTTCCCGGGCTGCGCTTTCTAGAGCATCGGAGGCATGGACAATATTATCCGGTTCCATTGCAGCAGCGTAATCACCCCGGATTGTCCCCGGTGCCGCTTTCACCGGATCGGTAGCGCCGTTTAGCGCCCGTACTTTCTCCACAATTCCGGCTGGACCGGCCAGTACAAGGGCACAGATTGGGGCGGAACTCATGTGCTCCACAACAGCCTGGTAAAAACTCTTCCCTTGGTGTTCCCGGTACAGCTCAGCAAAGGTTTCTAGTGGGAATTTTTCCAGCTTTAAAGCAGCTAATTTGAGACCAGCCGATTCGTAGCGGCTGATAATCTCGCCGCACAGGCCCCGCTGAACAGCTGATGGTTTAATCAGCACTAATGTATAATGGGATTCCATAGAAGCCACCTCCAGAATTTTCTGCTTCAGGATAAATTCGCAGAAAGATGCCTTTCTCCTTTTATAATCCTGTTTTTTAGAAGGAATATTCTGCCGATAGGCGAAAGGATTAAATATGGAAAAAGTTAGGGTGAGGTGTAAAAAAAGATAGGATTATGTATTTTTTTCTCGAACTACATATTAAAGTTGATCTCAAGTAATACATAAACTCAAGGCTGCAGTCTGCCTAGGTAATGGAGGAGATAACTTATGTTTAAAAGTCGAAGCATGGGAGCCAAAATAGGGATCTTTTGCGGAGGTCTGGTTCTGGTTATAGCTGCCCTTGTTTCCGGCTTGGCGTACATATACAGTTCGAATAGTATGATTGAACATACCGAAGGCATTGTGATGTCCAGTGCTGCTGAAGCAAGCGATTATTTAGAGCGGCAGATTCAGCAGGAACTGGAAATGCTAACCGGAATCGCTTCCCGGGTGGAAATCCGGGCTGTTGCCAACTGGCGGATCCGGGAAGAGGTGCTGATCTCTGAAACCGCCCGCCTGCAGAACTTCGCCTCGCTGGGAATCATGGAGCTGGATGGTTATACTAGATTCCATGATGGCTCGGAAGCAGATTTCGGCTGGGAAGACTTTGCCCTGAGAGCACTCAATGGTGAAGTAGTTGTATCAGACCCCTTTGTATTCCCAATTACCAATGAGCTGATCATGATGTACGCAGTGCCGATTTATGAAGGCAACCGGATTATTGGTGTGCTGGTTGGCAAAAAAGAAGGCACTGCCCTCAGTGATATGATCAGCGGCTTGGGTTACGGCGAAAACGGTTACGCTTATGTGTTTAACCAAGAGGGCCGCATCCTGGCTCACCCAGATGTATCCTATGTACGGGGTCAGACCAATATCTTTGATGAAGAAAGCACTGTCCACCAAATTGGTCTGGCAGTAGAAAAGCTGGGGCTCGGCCACCGCGGTGTGATCCGCTATGTCCTCGAGGATGATGCGACTCGCCTGGTAGGCCTGGCGCCGATGGAATATACAGGCTGGACTATTGGGGTTAGTGCCATGGAAGATGAGGTACTGGCCAGCGTGAGGGAGTTAGCCACTGTTATCATCGGAATTGCGGTTGTAGTTGCGGGCGTTGGCGCTCTGCTTGTTGCCTTAATTGGTACCAGAATTGCCCGTCCCCTTAAGGATATCCAGTCGGTTATGGCGGCGGTGGCCAATGGTGATCTGACCCAAACGGTTGCTGTGAAAAGCGGCGATGAAGTTGGCCAAGTGGCAGAATCGATTAATAAATCAATGGAAAATATCCGGGGAGTGCTTCAGGTAGTTACCGATGCCATCAACAGGCTGGCTGGAACCAGTGCTGATATGGCCGCTGCTTCTGAAGAAGTAAGTGCCTCGATTGAAGAAGTTGCCAGCACAACCAACCAGTTTTCTGCAACTTTAGACAGGATGCACAACAATGCCAGATTAATGAACGATATCTCGCGGGAGGTTTCTGAGCATGCCAGCGCTGGGGAGCAATCCCTGGAAGCAATTGTTGAGCAGATGCATGAGCTGCGGAAAAACACCAACGAACTGGCGGACAAGGTGAACACAGTTGGCGCCAGCTCCAAGAAAATTGGGGAAATAGTGAATACAATCAACAATATCGCAGAGCAGACCAATCTCTTAGCCCTCAACGCTGCGATTGAAGCGGCGAGAGCGGGTGAGCATGGTCGGGGCTTTGCGGTAGTGGCCGATGAAGTGCGCAAGCTCGCGGAACAGTCTGCCCAAGCCACTGCGGAAATTGCAGCTCTGGTGCGGCAGACCCAGGTGGATATTGACGCGGCTGTTAGGGAAATGCATGATGAATCAGTCCACGTGGATCAGCTGCTGGTTACTGTTAGAGAAAGTGCGAACCAGCTGCATAAGATCCTGGATGCAGTCAATGAGATCACCGATCAGATTGAAGAGCTGACTAAGGGTTTAACTGAAGTAAACGCCAGCGGTCATGAGATTGCTTCCGCTACTGAGGAGCAGGCTGCATCAATTCAGCATATTGCTACTTCGGCGCACGAACTAACTGAAATGGCAGAGCGGTTGAGACAGCAGACAGATTTCTTTACATTAGACAACAATGGTAAGTAACATAAGGAGGCCGAAAGATGAGTGCAGCTTTTGTGCTGTCGGCATTTGCAGATGAAATTGACTGGAATCTGCAGGTGCAGATCGATGTTTTGCAGCAGTATGGCATTAATCATATTGAAATGCGGTTTGTAAACGGAAAAAACTTGGTTGACCACACTATCACAGAAGCTAAAGCAATAAAAAAACAGCTTGATGCCACCAACTTTAAACTCTCGGCGATTGGTTCACCCATTGGGAAGCAGGGGATTACTGAAAAGTTTGGTCCCCACTTAGATTTGTTTAAGCATACTCTGGATCTCGCCCATTTACTGGAAGCTCCTTATATCCGGATGTTCAGCTTCTACATTCCCCGGGGTGAAGATCCCAAAGAATACCGCAGTGCGGTAATTGACCGCTGGGGACAGTTTATCGAGGCTGCTGAAGGTTCCGGAATCACCCTGCTCCATGAAAATGAGGGCGGCATTTACGGGGATACCGCAGAGAGGTGTTTAGATCTGTTAACCACCCTCAACTGCGATTATGTCAAGGCAATTTTTGACCCAGCGAACTTTATTCAAAGCCGGGAAGAGACTTATCCCAAGGCGTGGAACATGCTTAAGGACTATGTGGTTTACATGCACATTAAAGATGCCAAGGCAGCTGATGGTCAAGTTGTTCCCGCGGGACATGGTGACGGCAGGTTGAAGGAAATTTTAACTGAGCTGGCTCAGGAGCGGCCTGGCTGTTTCCTGTCCCTGGAGCCCCATTTAAACAACTATCAGGGACCGGCTGTGGTTGAGGCAGGAACACCTGGGTTTGATCTGCCGGAGGGCAACCAGAAAAAATTCGCTTTAGCATACCAAGAACTGAATAAATTAATACAGCAGATTTAAAAAATACCGCTTCCGAATTTATTCGGAAGCGGTATTTGCTTTACTTCGATAATGCTAAGAACTGATCAATATCTGCTAGGGCGAGATTTACCGCATCCTGCCAGAAATCAGGCTGGGTTAAGTCTACACCGAGATGGGTTTTGGCCAGCTCCTCCACCCGCATCCGTCCAGTATCCCGCAGTAGATTCCGATATTTTTCCACAAAATTGGGACCTTCTGCCTGAGCCCGGGCATAAATACCGGAACTGAAGAGGTAACCAAAGGTATAGGGGAAGTTGTAGAACGGCGTTCCGGTAATATAGAAATGCAGTTTCGAGGCCCAGAAATAGGGGTGGTACTGCTCTAAACTGTCTGCATATGCTTCCCGCTGGGCAGTAACCATCAGTTCATTGAGCTCATCAACACTGACCAGCCCCTCCTTGCGCCGCTCGTAAAATCTGGTTTCAAACAGGAAGCGGGCGTGGATGTTCATAAAGAAAGCGACTACCCGCTGAATTTTATCTTCCAATAAGACCAGCTGCTCCTCAGGGGAAGCGGCATTTTTAATGGCTGCATCGGCAACCAGCATTTCAGCAAAGGTGGAAGCGGTTTCCGCCACATTCATAGCATAGCGCTGATTCAGCTGGGGCACACCCTGCATCACCGCTTGGTGGTAAGCGTGGCCCAGCTCGTGAGCAAGTGTGGAAACATTCCCCAGTGTGCCGCTGTAGGTCATGAAAATGCGGGATTGATTAGACTCTGGGAAGCTGGTGCAGAAGCCGCCAGCCCGTTTGCCGGGGCGATCTTCCGCCTCCACCCAGCGGTTTTCCAGGGCTTTGGCTGCAAACTCAGCAAGCTGAGGATCGAATTTGCGGAACTGCTCCACAATAAATTCCGCTCCTTCGTCATAACTCAGCTTCGCCTGGGAGCTGCCGATAGGAGCGTCCAGATCATACCACGCCAGCTTGTTTAGGCCTAACAGCTCTGCTTTGCGGTTGAGAAACTGCACCACTTTGTCCTTGCTTTTGCTGATAGTGTCCCACATTACCCCTAATGTCTCCGCCGACATCCGGTTAATTTCCAAAGGTTCCTGGAGCACATCGTCCCACTTGCGGTGGCGGTAGAGGGTTAAGCGGTAGCCGGCTAAGTGATTTAAACAGCTGCTCAAAAGTTCCCCAGCTTCAGCCCAAGCCTCCTCATATTTAGCAAACACCTGCTGCCGCACCGCCCGATCCGGGTTGGCTAACAGGTTGGCTGCCTGCCCCACGGACACTGTTTTAGTGGTGCCGTCCTGCTCTACCTCAATGCCGATGTCCCCCACTATGGTATAATATAGATCGCTCCAAGCGTGGTAACCGTCAACTGCCAGATCATTAGCTAAGCTTTCCCGATGGGCACACAAGCGGTTCTTGGCCCGCTGTCGCCTTTCATTGAGGATAAAACTCAGCTCAGTAAATTCCGGCTGCTTGAGGAAACTGTCCCACTGAGCATCGGGGTAGTTTTTGAGGCGGTCATCAAAAGTAACTAAAACCGATTGAAAACGGGCTCTAATTTGGCGCACTTGACCACTGAGAAGCTTTGCTTTTTTATCATTCACATCCTGCGCTGTTAAGCAGCTGATAAAAGCACTTGCTTGACGCTGCTTGCCCATGATGGTTTGAATCTGTTCAATTACCTGGTGCCACTCTGCAGTGCTGGAAGCAGCAGTGAGGACTTCCACCTGCTGTTCTAAACCGGCGATATCCGCGGTTAATTCCTCTAAATAGGCGGCGAACTGAGGTGAATCGCTGCCTCCAGGGAAAATGCTGTCCAGATCCCAGGTAGGATTTAATGGTTTTTTGATCAACGGCTTCCTCTCCTTCTCGATATTTTGCTAGGGTATAGATTTCGAGTTAAATCGCGGCTTCCCTCTTAGGCAACTTTTTACCATAATTTAGTAGGGAATTTTATCGGTTTTATTGAAATAAACATCCACAGTTTAGAGGAGGGTTAATAGATGCTGAAAAAGTTGAGTATTGGAGCAAAAAACGCCTACTTTACCGGAGCAGTTATATTCTTGGTGGCTGCCGGTTTAAGTGCCTTTGCCTATCATTACAGCTCCACGATTTTTATCAAGCAAATGGAAGACATGTTAATCACTCACGCTACCCATGCAGCCCGGCGGATAGAAAGCACCCTTAAGACAGAGTTAACTGTTTTGGATGCGGTGTCCGGTCTGGCTGGACTCCAGTCAATGGGTTCGTTGGTCCAGAGACGGACGCTGGATACCCAGTTAGAGAATTTACCCGAATTGCTCTCCTTAGCAGTAGTTGACCGAAACGGTACCGCTTATTATGCCGATGGTGCTAAAGCTGAGCTTGGTCACTTGGATTTTGTCCAGAGTGCCCTGGCTGGGAAAGCGGCTGTATCGGATATGATTTTCAACCCTGATACCAATGAACAGGTGTTGATGTTTGCAGTGCCGATTATTGATTGGGATGAAGTGATTGGCGCCCTGGTTGGAGAGAAGCGGGGCACCATGGTTACCAGCATCATTGAAGGGCTGGGTATTGGTGAGCACGGTTGGGCAGCGGTTATCGGTGCGGATGGAGTTTTTCATGCTCATCATGATCCCGAGTTAGTAATCAACCGGGTTAATGTGTATGATCAGGCAGGACCCTTTGCGGGGTTGGGGGCGGCAATCCAAGGTTTAGATTTGAGCAGCTCCCAGGTGATCCGCTTTCAGCTTGGCGATTTGGGAACCACAATTGCCAGTGTAGTTCCGGTTGGCAGTCAGGGCTGGCTGTTAGCGATTGGTGCTCTGGAAACAGAAGCAACTGCTGATGTGCGGAGACTGGCCGGCGTTTTTGCTGCTGCCACTGTTCTATTTATTGCGGCAGGCTCTGGGGTGGCGATTGCCGCTGGCCGGAGAATTGTCCGTCCCCTGCGGAATGTGCAGCAGATTATGGAAGGGGTAGCCCAGGGCGACTTTACCCAAATTGTTCAAACTGGAACTGAGGATGAAATCGGCAGAGCCGCGAAAGCGATCAACCAAACAATGGAACATGTGAAGAGGGTGCTCTGGGCGGTCACTGATGCAGTGGAAAGATTAACAGCTACCAGTGGAGAAATGGCAGCTGCAGCGGAGGAAGTGAGTGCTTCAATTGAGGAAGTTGCCAGCACAACTAATCAGTTTTCCAGCACCCTCGATCAAATGCACCTCAATGCTCAGGGGATGAACGAAATAACTAAACAGATTTCTGGTGATGCTTCCGCGGGTGAGCAGGCGCTGGCAGAAATTGTGGACGAGATGCAGGCCCTCAAAGCAAGCAATGCGCAGTTGGTGGCCAAGATCAATGCGGTGGGAACCAGTGCTGAGCAGATTAGTGTGATTGTGAACACAATCAATGAAATCGCGGAGCAGACCAACCTGCTGGCTTTAAATGCAGCGATTGAAGCCGCCCGAGCCGGGGAGCACGGCCGCGGGTTTGCAGTGGTAGCGGACGAGGTGCGGAAGCTGGCTGAGCAGTCCCAAAAAGCTACGGCAGAAATAGCTGGTTTGGTAGGTCGGACCCAGACAGCTGTCCAGGATGCGGTGGGACAGATGCAGGCAGAAACAGAACAGGTTGAGCGGGCGCTCCAAGTTATTGGAACCAGCGAGCAGCTGCTGAGGCGGATCCTCCATTCGATTGAATCAGCCGCTGGTGGAATGGATGAGCTGATCAGAGGCATTCGGGAAGCGAATCTTGGCGGACAGGAGATTGCCTCCAGCACCCAAGAACAGGCTGCGTCGATCCAGCAGATTGCTTCTTCAGCGCAGGAACTGACCAATATGGCCGCTCAGCTGAAGCAGCAGATCGCCTTTTTCAGATTGGGAAACCGAAACCGCAGTTAGAAATATTAAAAGATGCGAAAATACCAACTGGAATGATATTGATGAAAACTCCCAGCGGTTTGAATTCGACCTAACTGAGATGGTTCAAAACACTTTGCGGATGGCACAGATAATATTGAACTCGAATTGACGGCTTATCTCCTGGTTATTGGAGTTTAGTTGAATTTGCCAGCCGACGGCGTTAAGGCAGGCGAATAAAGCACATACGGGTTTTATAGGTAAAATAAGCGACTCTACGCAAAAATTGCGGCAGAGTCGTTTTTTTTCTTTTTTGTCGTTGTGCCACGCATAGTAAGCCGTTATTGAAATCGACAGTTGATGCTTAAATAGCAGATTTCCCAGAACAAAATATTAATTTATACAAAAAATACAGCTAGAAGCATATTGATTAATTAACAAAACAGATATACAATTAATATGGGTAAAAATTACCAAACAATTGATCGTGGAGGTGAGGGTTAGTATTTTCACTATGGTTTGCTAAAAAACATGGAGGTGAAAAAATTTGACTAACAAATTCAGAAGAGCAGGATCAATTATTATTCTATTGCTGGTTGTATCGCTGACAACAGGATGTTTAGGAATTTTTAAGAAAAAGGAATTTTTCAGTTTGGAAGTAACTTGGAATAAAGAGTTTGGTAATGTTGTACTCCCGGATAATATCGATAAAATTGAATCAGGAACAGTTTTAGAAATTAAAGCCGAGCCTAAAGAAGGTTATGCATTTAAGGAGTGGAAAGGTGACGGCATCACTGACAAAAACAAACTCAATAATCCGCTCGAGATTAAAGTTAACAAGAACATGAAAATCGAAGCAATCTTTGTCTCTGAAGATGAAATTGT
>JAAYLQ010000072.1 GCA_012521805.1 Bacillota bacterium | reverse complement strand
CAGCAGGCGCAGAGCATTAGTTTTGAGATCCAGCAGGTAGAGCTGATTGGCTAGTTCCCGCTTGCCGCTGATTGTTTGGGCAATGACAACTGCATGGCTCCTGTTCCTGTTTAAGAAGGCAGAACTTACATTCAGATTTTCCGCAGTTAATGGCTGCCAAGTATTGCTGGGCAAATGATAGTGATAAATACGGCTGCGGATCCCGCTGATAAACCCGCGGTTATCCTGCCAGAAGGGGATTTCTTCCAGCACCTCAAAATCCCGTTCCTCTCTGCGCTCTTTAAGAATCCTATTCCGCTCAGCATCATCAAGATCGGCTAAAGGCGGACGCACGGGATGATACAGGCCGATCAGCAGAAAATTTTCCTGGTCGATCTGTTGAATTTGGGTTACAGTAAAGGGAACCTCAAAAAATCTGACAGCCTCTCCGCCATGGATATTGATCCGATAAAAGGTCGTGAATTCTTCTCCCTTTTCCTGCCGCTCCTTATCTTTGGGGTCCCGGATTGACTTAAAGATTAGGTGGTCATTATCATCCAGCCAAGTGAAATTTGCCTCGCTGTTCAGCGCAGTCAGCTGAAAAACTCGCTCATCGCCAACTCGATACAGCCACAAATTCGAGTCGTAGCTGTTTTGGTCCAGGTTGGCCTTATGTACTGCAAAACACGCGTGTTCCCCATCAGGGCTGAATTCAAGCCCAGAAATAAAATGAAACTTGGTAAAATCATCTAGTTTAATTCGTTCCAATCGGCAGCACCTCTCTTTGTTAGCATTTTAACTATTATAGCACAAAGTGAGAGCACTGCCAGACATATGAAAAAACCTCTGCGTTTCGGCAGAGGTTTTTTTCTAATAGGCTTTTACTTCAGTCCAAATCCGATCATATTCCCGCAGCATTTCTCCTACATGCACAAATACTTCTGTGTTCGCAATATCTTCATCTGCAGGATAAGCAGCTTTGTTATTCGCTAATTCTTGAGGAAGCATTTTTCTCGCTTCCATATGAGGTGTTGAATACCCAGTGTATTCAGCATTTGCCAGAGCGATTGCTGGTTCATTCATAAAGTTAATAAATGCTTCCGCCAGCTCCTTGTTCTGGGTTGTTTTCGGAATTACCATTCCATCAAACCAGAGATTACCACCATTCTTTGGCACCGCATAATCTAGATTTGGATTTTCCCGCATCGCAAAAACTGCATCACCAGACCAGACTACCGCCAAAGCAGCTTCTTCCGCAATCATTTTGTCTTTAGCCTCATCGACTACATATGCAAGGACTAAATCCTTCTGCTTTATTAATTCCTGTTTGGCTGCTTCCAGCTCATTCCGATCAACTGAGTTTAATGAATAACCAAGTTTCTGCAGGGCTATGCCGACTGCATCGCGCTGACTGTCCACCATAAGAATTTGCTTGCTGTATTTTGGATCCCATAAAATGTCCCAGCTGTCCACTGGTTCGGATACCATTTTTTTATTGTACAGAATTCCCAGGGTACCCCACATGTAAGGTACCGAGTATTCATTGTTAGGATCGTGGTCTAAATCCTTGAAACGAGGGTCGATATATTTCGCGTTGGGGACATTGTCCAGATCAATCTTTTCCAGCAGATCTTCATCAATCATTCTTTTAATCATATAATCGCTGGGAAACAGCACGTCGTACTTACTGCCGCCTGACGTAACCTTAACATACATATCTTCATTGGTTGAAAAAGTGTCATAAACAACTCGCACATCATATTCCTTTTCAAAGCGATCGATTACATCCTCATCAATGTAGTCACCCCAATTGTACACGTACAGGGTTGGCTTTTTGTCACCGCGCATGCTCATGAATGCGGCTCCGAGCAGTACTAAAACGGCGACTGCGATTATAAGCTTGTTTCTCATTTACTCTCCCCCTTTTCGGATTGTCTTTATTTGTTCTCAGATTAACGACGATCAGCAGGATCAGTACCGACAAGAACATCAATGTTGAAACCGCATTGATGGTTGGGTTAATCCCCAAGCGAGCCATAGAATATACTGTAATCGATAGGTTGGCTACGCCTGAGCCGGTAGTGAAAAAGCTGATTACAAAGTCATCAATCGATAGAGTAAATGCCAACAGCAATCCAGTAACCACACCTGGCATAATTTCCGGCAGGATCACATGCCTAAAGGCATACCATGGTGTTGCTCCTAAATCTAATGCTGCTTCGTAAAGGTTGCTGTCCAGCTGTTTTAATTTAGGCAGCACTGATAAAATCACATAAGGAATATTAAATGTAATATGAGCCAGCAGCATGGTTAAAAATCCCAGCTTCAGATTGGAAAACACAAACAGGAGCATCAGGGATATTCCGGTAACAATATCAGGATTGATTACAGGAATATAAGTCAAGTTCATAACAACTTTACGTTTGTACCCCTGCAGCGCGTGGAGACCAATAGCTGCTGCTGTTCCGATCACTGTCGCAATCACGGCAGATAACACAGCAATCATCACCGTGTTGTAAAGCGAGCTTAAAATCTGACGGTTTTGAAACAGCTCACTATACCATCTTAGGGTAAACCCACCCCAGTTGCCACGGGAACGGGAATCATTGAAGGAATACAGCGTTAAAACTAGGATCGGTGCGTATAGGAAAGCAAAAATAATGCTGACATAGCACTTCTTAAAAAATCTCACCATAGTCCCAGTCCCCTTTCCTCACCAGCAAATCTTGACATCACAGCCATGCTCAGCATTATCAAAATCATCATGACTAATGAAATTGCTGAACCAAAACCCCAGTCACCAACGTAGAGGAACTGCTGCTCAATCAAGTTGCCGATTAAAGTAAATTGACCGCCGCCTAGGAGCCTTGAAATTACAAATGTAGTGACAGCTGGCATAAACACCATAGTGATGCCTGAAATCACTCCAGGCAGACTTAAAGGAAAAATAATTCTGCGAAATACAGTCAGTGAATTTGCTCCTAAATCCTCAGCAGCCTCAATAATACTATGATCTATCTTGCTTAAAACCGAAAAGATCGGCAGCACCATAAATGGCAGGAAGTTGTACACCATCCCTAAAACAACTGCTGACTCTGTATAAAGAATGTTCACTCTTGGCAGTCCAAGCCAGGTGAGGAGCGCATTTAAAATCCCATTGCGTTCCAGAATGGTCAGCCAGGCATAAGTTCTGAGCAGGAAATTCATCCACATGGGAACAACTAACAGCATAACTAAGATGTTTTTGTACTGAAAATTACTTCTAGCCAGGATATATGCCAAAGGATATCCTACGACAAAACAAATTGCGGTTGCGATTACCGCCAGTTTAACTGACCTGAAAAGCACCTTCATATATACCGGTTCTAAAAAGCGGTGAAAGTTGGCTAAAGAAAACTCTCGCCCTGTCTCAGCTGGAACTGTTAAGCTGTAGTAACAAACAAGCAGAATTGGAACAACAATAAAGATCACCATCCATACCAGATAAGGAGATGCTGCCCACTTAGTTTTCATCAAACCTCACTCTCCTTGTGCATAATATGGATATCTCCAGGTTCAATCACCAGCCCAACTCTGCTGCCCACAGGCTGCATTTCTGTATTGTGAATCATCCAGAGATAATCAGGGGTTTCTACCAGCATTTCATAGTGAACACCTTTAAAAGTAACAGAGCGAACCTCTCCTGTTAACATTCCCGCTGATTGATCCACAATCTTAACATCCTCAGGGCGCACAACCACGTCTACTGGAGTATTTTCACCGAAACCGCTGTCTACACAGTTGAAAACTTGATTAGAAAACTTAACTAACCGGTCCCGAAGCATAATACCATCGATAATATTGCTTTCCCCAATAAAATCTGCTACAAAAGCATTCTTCGGTTCATTATAAATATCAATTGGTGTCCCGATTTGCTGGATTCTGCCTTCACTCATTACTACAATTGTATCGGACATAGTCAGGGCTTCTTCCTGATCATGAGTAACATAAACAAAAGTAATCCCGAGGGCCTTCTGCATGTTTTTCAGCTCGATCTGCATATCTTGGCGCAGTTTCAAGTCAAGGGCACCTAACGGTTCATCCAACAGCAGTACTTCTGGCTCATTTACTAAGGCGCGGGCGATTGCAATCCGCTGCTGCTGTCCACCGCTGAGGGAATCGATTTTCCGCTCTTCAAAACCAGATAAGTTAACCAGCCTCAGCATATTCTTTACTTTACTTCTAATGGTATCTTCATCCATCTTCTTAATCCGCAGCCCGAAAGCAATGTTTTCATAAACATTCATATGCGGAAATAAAGCGTAGCGCTGGAATACAGTATTTACTCGCCTTTTATATGGAGGGAGATTGTTAATATTGGTGTTGTCAAACGTAACGTCACCTGATGTTGGCTGCTCAAAACCACCGATAATTCTCAAAGTGGTTGTTTTGCCGCAGCCGCTGGGACCAAGGAGCGTTACAAACTCATTGCGGTAAATTTTCAAATTAATATTTTTTAGTGCTTCTGTTCCGTCATAGGTTTTGGAGACATTTTTTAATTCAATAATGCATTCTGCCACCTTAACTCCCCCTTACTAAAAAAACTAAAAGCTGGGCGGGGTTGAAACCCACAGCACCTTTGCTTTCGATTTTCCTGCATTTGTTAAATAATGGACGACATTAGGTTTAAAATAGAAACACTCCGCTGTAGAGGCTTTATGCTTTTGTGTGCCGAGATGAATATAAATATGTCCCTTTAGAACATAGCCGAACTCTTCGCCCTCATGGGGATCCTGAGGGCTTGTACTGCCCCCCTGATCAAGGGTGACCAAGATTGGTTCCATCATGTTTTTCTGGGCATTAGGAACAATCCAATCAATCCGATGCAGCAGTGTGTTGTCTTCTTTCGTAAAGATATCATCGGCTTTGAAGACAACTTTTTCCTGGACCCGGTCATTAAAAAAGTCTCTGAGATTGGTTCCGAGACTTTCGAGTATATCGACTAAAGTTGCAATCGAAGGAGAGGTTAAATCCCGCTCTACCTGCGAAATAAATCCTTTAGTAAGCTCGCATCTATCAGCCAATTCCTCTTGAGTTAGACCATTTAGGATTCTCAGCCGCTTAATCTTTTCACCGATTTTCATTTTCGTACTCCTTAGCTAAAGTTTGAGTCTACTAAACCTAATGTTTAGGCTTACTAAACAAAAGCATTTATATTCTAGTTTGTTTTTTTAAAATGTGCAATAGCCATCTAAGCCGATTTTTGAAAAATACATCTCTCTTGCTTTTCAGGATAAGCTATTACGCTGTAATACTCTTAGATTGAAGGATTTTATTAATAATAAGCGAATCTATTTTCTGGGGGGGGAAAATTGTGAGCATTTTGATTGTTGATGATTCCAACTTCATCTTACGCTTTGTCGAACATAATCTCCGCGCCGCTGGTTATAAGGATCTCTATACCGTGACCAGTGGTGAACAGGTATTTTCCTTCCTTGATAATAACGATAATTACAAGCGGGTTGATTTAATTTTGATGGATGTTTTTATGAAGGGCACAGACGGAATCTCCGTATGTAAGGCCCTCAAACGCCATCCTCGGTTTAATTCAATTCCAGTGATGATTATGACTGCTGATACTGGGGATGAAATATTAGAAGAATCCTTTGCTGCAGGAGCAGATGATTATATTACTAAGCCAATCCGCAAAACTGAATTATTAGCCAGAGTGGCTGTTGCTGTTAAACTTAAAAGACAAATGGATAAAGTAAAAGAGCGGGAGCGAGAGCTGTTAGAAGTTAAACACAAATTGGAGCTGGCCAACCTTGAACTGGCACGACTGGTATCGCTGGATGGCTTGACCGGTATCCCGAATCGACGCTCATTTGATCAAACTCTGATCGCAGAGTGGCAGCGCGCTTATGAAGAAGATACCTGGTTGGGGCTGATTATGATTGATATAGATCATTTTAAGCTGTTTAATGATGCATATGGTCATCCGGCTGGTGATTCCTGTCTCCAGATGATCGCATTTACAATCCGCCAGACGCTGAAGGGATCCTGTGATTTTGTAGCCCGGTATGGCGGTGAAGAATTTGCGGTAATTCTGCCAGCAACAAATTTGGAAGTAACAACCACCGTGGCAGAAAAGATCAGGAAACGCATTCAATCTCTTTCCATTCCTCACCAAAAAACCACTCTATCCAATGGTGTCATTACAATCAGCCTAGGGACTGCTGCAATGAAGCCCCGGGAGGTTGGTCCAACAGAATGGAAACAGCTGATTCATGCGGCCGATCAAGCTTTATATATAGCGAAAAAACGCGGACGCAATTCAGTCCAACAAGCACAGTGACCCCAAAACAGGGTCACTGTCATTTTATCCTTTAATCAACTAAAAATGGTAGCTCTTGGCAGTGAAAGTACTGTCTGTTATTGCTGTTGGTGCCGCAATAATATATTCCGGGCGGGGCTGCAGCCCCAGTTCTGGAAGACCAAGGCTTTGGGATAAAATCTTGATTGAAAAGGGTTGATCAGCTGCCGCCGGAATTGTTAAAGTAATGCCCTCAGCATCCAAGTTATAGCAGCGGAGCATTGGCCAATAAGCATTCCACTCTACAGTTGTCTCCTGATTCAGTACAACAGCATCAACTAGGAGTTCTGGTTCAATAAAGATCAGGATGTTGTTGACTGCACTGTCTGCTTTAATCCTTAAGACCAGTTCCCTAGAGTCATCGGAAATACTATCACTCAAAAGCTCTACTGTAACAGGATCGTCCATTAAACTTGAATCAAATTCAACACGGCGGCTGAGCGCTGGAATATTCTCGTAAGGAATAAATTCACCTAGATTCGCTTCTGTAAAGTCGGTGCCAAGAACCTGCTTGGTAAAATCATCTGGCTGGATATCAAGGCTAACCCAGTAAGCTGAATCGCGGTCTAAATCCACAAAGTATAGCAGGGTATCCATCTGCGGATTGTCTTGGCTTACTCCTGCATTAACAATACTGAAACCAAAGCCTGCCGCAGCTACCGCCACTGCTAAAAGGGGCAGAACCAACTTCTGCCATTTGATAATTTTTTCCCACTGCGGCAGTAGCATCCCTAAAACGAGTACCACTAGGAAA
This sequence comes from Bacillota bacterium, assembly GCA_012521805.1. GTDB lineage: Bacteria > Bacillota > Limnochordia > Darwinibacteriales > DTU012 > DTU012. The sequence continues at coordinate 5,297 of JAAYLQ010000072.1, read as the reverse complement.
GTCAGCAGACTCAGTAAAGTGAACCCGAGCATGTAATACAGGTTCAGAATGAGATTAGGCCATAAAATCAGTAAGGGCAGGGCGCTGACCAAAAGCAGAATTAAGCGCGCAACCCATGAAAGCTGCTCCCGCGCAATGACCACTAGTGCTGCTGCGAGACCGAAAACTAAAGGCAGCACAAAAGCATAGCTTGCGCCCGGAAACAGAAGAGAGACTAGGATTGTTGCCAATACCCACAATCCCACTGCTCCAAGGTATAAATCCAGCAAGTTGTATTTATTCAATGCCCAATTATAGAGCAAAAAGAAAATCAAGCTGATTACACCTACTAGAGCAGCAAAATACCACGTTCCGTAAGCCGGTGGTATGTATTGATAGAGCGGATGGAAAGGTTGAACAAAACTAGCAAGCAGCCTCGTGGCCACTACACTGAGTAGGACTGCGCCTAACAACAGCACAACCCCAAGGGCGATGCCTTTTGCCTCTGCTTTCTTTGCTTTTACTCCAAACCAGCAGGTTACACCAAACAAGATCACAACCAAACTCAAAGTTCGCGCAACAACACCAACTGGATAGCGGATGATAATGCGGCCAAACAGATCAAAATATACCTGATTAGCTGCCAAATCTGGTTCTTCCGTAGTTTCGATATCAATACTACCAAAGTGCTTCACAAGCTGATAAAGATAAGTACCTAAGTGCTGGAGACTGCGCTGATCAAGATTAGCTAAGTTATCTAATGCCGTCTGATAATGCCTTTCACTTTCCCAGAAGGCGAGCTGAAATCCAGGTATTCCAGCGCGCTTAAACACGGAAAAATCGGTATCACTAAGCAGCCAGCGGTTGATCTCATTATTTAGTGAGTTAGCAATTGGCTTGTCCACAGCTTCAGCAAACTGGGGCAGTGTCCAGCTGTTATTGTAGGTGGAATCAGTCATCATCACCGGTCCACTTGTTCCCCTTGCCATTGGATTGATTACCAAACCCAGGTTCTCTGCCCAGGGATGCTGTTCGAGAAAGGCAAGGGACCCCAAAAGTCCTGATTCTCCCCCATCGGCAAATAGGATAATCAAATCATTTTTTAGGGGCTGCTCCAGCTGGAGTATCCGCAATACTTCTAAAACAGCTGCGATTCCTGCCTTTGAACTGCTGGCTCCAGGCACCTGAGCAAGAGTATCGTAATGGGCAACTAACAGCACTGCTTTTGAATTCGCTGTGCCGGGAATTCTCACTATTATATTTTCTACATTACCTGTGCTGCGCCAATCAGGATTATACGCACTTGTAGATTGGACCTGCGGCTCAAGTCCCAGCTGTTCCAGCTGATCAATTAAATATTGCTTCACTTGTTCGTGCTGTTCACTGCCGATCGGCGTTGGTGCTGCTGCAATCTGTTCCAGATGGCGCAGAGCCCGTCCAGAAGCAAAATCAGTTTCTGGAGCATCAACCCCAACTGCGGCTGGCGGTCTGACAGCAGCAAAATTTAATGCTGTTAAAGCAAGAATGATGCCAAAAATAATCAAAGCGATCCTGCGATTCTCATATGCAGTGTCCATTGTTACAACCTCCATCTGTTATTTAAATTCCTTAACGCGCAGCACCCTAAAACCATAATCAATATCTGCGGCTGTTTCCTTTTTAATCTGCTCGGCTGCTTTTTTAATCCGCGCTCTGCCTATTTCGCAGATATTGGTAAATCCACCTTGGTAAGCAGGGGAATTTTCGGGTACCGGTTCAGGGATTTGAATCATGATGTAGCGCCGGCAGCCGCCATCCTCTGCATTTAAAGCCATCACTGCATGGGCAGTAGTGGCTGAACCGGAAAAGCAGTCCAAAACTATTGAATTCGACTGGGTATACAGCTTAAGTATCCGCTTGATTAAATCGACTGGTTTAGGATAATCAAAGCAGGTCAGTCCATCAAAGAGCTCTTTTAGTTCACGTTTCGCCTGCTGTGAGTGACCCACCTCTGTATACCTCCAAATTGTTTTTGGAGTCATCCGGTTTTGGACTTCTGACAAGAACCGTTTAAGGCGCGGCACACTGTTCCCGTTTTTGCCAAACCAAATCCGGTTATCCGCCATCAATTCCCGAAAACGCTTCTCTGTAAACAACCAACAACGTCCATGGGGCGGATAGACAACCTTTCCCTTCGGTGTAGTAATTGGGTAACATTTTTCTGGAACCGCAGGTCCCACCGTTAGGTTATCACTCTGCCAGGGACCCCGGGGATCATTGTCAGGATTGCGGTAGCGTTTGTTGCTTTCCGGCGTCCTTTCCAGTCCATTGCAGACCAATAGATCACGCTTTTTAGCATACACGACAATATGATCGTGGTTTTTGGAAAAGTGCTTCTTTAAGCTCACCGGAGCATACGCCCGTTCCCAAACTATTTGAGTAATAAAATTAGTGCTTCCAAATATTTCGTCACAAAGGCAGCGCAGATGCCCGACTTCATGATCATCGATACTGATAAAGATCACGCCATCGTCAGCTAAAAATTTATGGAGCAGTTTCAGCCTAGGGTACATAAATGACAACCACTCACACCGGAGCATGCCGTCACGATAAATTAAGTCTCGGCTTCCGGTATTGTAAGGGGGATCAATATAAATGAGTTTAATCCGCTTTTCATAGTGAGGCAGGAGCAGCTTCAGCGCATCTAGATTATCCCCTTCAATATAGAGGTTTTCTGTAGCGTCCCAGTTCACGCTGTCCTCAATAACTGGACAAAGCACTTTCTGACAAGGAGTCTCCGCTGCTTGAACCGCCTCTTGCTTCCCCGACCATACTAACTCTAACATGGAATCATGATGATTCATTTCTGTACCTTTCCACTAAATTCCTGTATTACGCCACTATTCTACTAGTAATATTTACAGCTTATTCCAGAATAATGCAGGTCTCCACACTTAACGTTAGTGTTCATCAGCAGACATTCCTTTTCCTTTCTCAATGAATGCCAGCTAATACCCCCGGTAATACTAATATGCAGAAGTGTTGAAAGGGGGAGGTTCTTGAAGCAGAAAATACTGGCTCTTGCTGCACTGGCGGCCGTTCCACTTGTGATGACGCTGGGAAACTCGATGCTGATTCCAGTAATCCCGATTATTGAACGAACACTAAACCTCACTCCCGTGCAGGCCAGCTTGATCATTACGGTTTACTCTATTGCTGCGGTACCCCTAATTCCCATTGCCGGATTTATGTCTGATCGGTTTGGCAGAAAGGTGGTTATTATTCCCAGTTTAATGCTGGCAGGTCTAGGGGGTCTTATCGCCGGATTAGCCTCACTTTTTTTATCTAATCCATACCGAGTGATTCTAGCAGCCAGAATTATGCAGGGAATCGGGGCTGCAGGCGCATTCCCCCTGACTTTACCCTTAACCCGCGACATTTTCCACGATGAAGCGGAAGTCAGCCATGCTTTAGGGGTAATCGAAACCTCAAATACATTTGGTAAGGTGATCAGCCCAATTTTAGGAGCCTATCTAGCTGCCCTTTCATGGTACGCCCCTTTTGCAGCAATTCCACTGCTGGCAGCTGCTTCAATTCTAGCCATCATCTTTTGGATTAAAACCCCCCAACAGGAACAAAAGGTGTCCGAATTCCAGCAGTCGATCAGTCAGCTGAAAACCATCCTGTTAAGCGAAGGCAGATGGCTGGTTACTGTTTACCTAACCGGATGCATTATCATGCTGGTACTCTTCGGGATCCAATTTTATGTATCGGAATATTTGGAACAAAACTACCACATTTTGGGTACCCGCAAAGGTTTAGTTTTAGCAATTCCTTTAGCTGGTCTCTGCACCGCTTCTTATATCGCTGGTCGTCTGCTGGGCGATAGTAAGCCGCTTTTAAAGTGGACTGCATTTTCCGGTATGGCTGTCCTGGCTCTATCCAGTGGCGTAATTAGTTTCAGCCGCAGTCTAGTTCTCCTGATTTTCATCCTCACCCTTGGTTTTAGTGGGATCGGTGCGGCGCTGCCCAGCCTAGATGCCCTGATAACTGAAAACATCGCCAAAGAACAAAACGGAACTGTAACGTCCTTTTATAACAGCATGCGCTTCGTGGGGGTAGCTGTCGGTCCTCCGATCTTTGCCTGGTTGATGCGCTTTTCACATCAATTAGTTTTCTGGACAGCTGCCGGATTCAGCCTGATAGCTGTTATCTTGATTGGTAAGTTTATCAAAACTGATGGATGATTACTAATGGGCAAGCAGGGATGCATATAAATAAGCAGATTATTTTAGCTAGGGGTGTTCCGCTTGCCATCCAAAAGATTTATAGTAATAACCCTTAGGCACAGCAGAGGAGCGGTAATTGGAATTGTGGCAGTTCTAATACTGCTCACAGCACTGATTATTTTTGAACCAAATGTAATTCCAACTCAAGCTGAGCTCACAGGATATACTATTGCGATCGATCCCGGTCATGGTGGGCGAGATTCTGGAAGTGCTCATGCAGGAGTTTATGAAAAGGAAATCACTCTTTTGTTAAGCCAAGCAATTGCCAAAGAAATCCAGGCCCGCGGCGGCACCGCAGTGCTTACCCGAACCAGCGACACTGATTTATGGGACTATATCTCCTACGAAGAAGAGATAGAAATTACAAAGCGGGAATATAAACAGGATCTTGAACTAGGGAGAACAATCGATTCTCGGGACCGCGGTATCGCCTTGGGAACCCGCTTCCCTCCTACCTACAGATTAGGATTGCGAGCCCGCTTGTTGATCGCTCAACAGCACAATGCAGATCTTCTGCTCAGCATCCATACAAACCACTATCGGGCAGAAAGTGCCAAAGGAGCGGTTACTTTGTACCAGCCCCACTCCCACGAAAGCCAGCAGCTGGCAGTTGCAATTCAGCGCTACCTAAAAGATCTGCTGCCTGGCAGAGCTGATCCGGGCATAAAACCAGATAATTTCTTTATCCTCCGCCGCAGCGAAATCCCAGCCGTACTGTTGGAAATTGGATTTGTATCTAACAAAGGCGACCGTGAGTTTATGCTGTCGGAAGAAGGGCAGAAAGCAATCGCTGAAGCGGTAGTCAACGGCATCGAAGACTATTTCTCTTATATTTCCACCCTTGCCAGTTATTGATGTTCCAGAAAATATTCTATATAATTAAGGCAGCATAGTGTTGTATAGGGAAGGCAGGATGGAATAGTGCATGGATTTACTTAATTATCAAGGTTATATCTTTGATCTAGACGGCACAATTTATTTAAGCAATCGTCTGCTGGGCTGTGCTGACCGGGTGATTGCATATTTGCAAAAGCTTGGTAAGCAAGTAGT